>JANMDM010000307.1:0-1629 GCA_031376305.1 Pseudomonadota bacterium
GTAGCCCAGTTCGGCAGCCGCGTTTTCTATCTTTGCGCGGGTCTTGGCCGACACCGAAGCTCCGACCGTAAATGACCTCGAAACCGCCGCCCGCGACACGCCGGCCCGCTCTGCCACGTCTTTTAAAGTGATAGCCATCCCGTTCTTCACCCTGCGTCTTCAAATGGTTCATGGAAGCCTAACGGTCGCCGCCGCGATTGTCATCGCGTCTGTGAACCTCCGTGATGGTTGCAAGGTGCCATGCCCGGTGCTGTGCTGACAAAGGCTTGCCGCCGTCCGATCCGCTTTGGGCTACCAAGCCGCATGCTGTTGTCAGGCCAAGTCCCATTGAACCGAAACTGTGGTGAAACGGGCCGCTTCCGGCGCAGGTTTCACCAGTTTCCCGCCAAAGCCCGGGTGGCGACAACGCCGGCCCAGGCCGAAAACCCTGTCAACACCCCACCCCAACTCGTGTCGATGATAACCTGTTCAATCGACCAGTCCCGCAGCGTAGCATAGTTGGTGAATTCATAGGTGCCATAGGCCATAAGCCCCAGCGCCACGCCTCCAACCAGGGCTGCCGCAGGATCGCCCGCGCGCAAGGCGGGAATCGACACGAACCACAGCACGCCTGCGACATAGCCCAGATAAAACAGGACGGCGGGAATCGCGCGGAAGGGGTCGGCCAGAAGATGCCCGACGTGGCGCTCGAATACCGGTCTGATAATCAACCGCAGGCCAATCAGATCAAGCGTGAACAAGATCGCCGCCGTCGAACAATACAGGATCAGGATTTTCATTGGTTGGCTTTCTTCGTGACAGACAAGACAGCGCGCAAACCGAGGGCGGCGATGCCAAGCACCGCCAGTGCGATCACCGGCCAATTCGGGCCGGACAGGTTTGCTGAGATCACCCCGATCAGCGCCCAGATGACAGCAGCGGGAAAGCCCCATTCGGCAGGTCGGGCCGACTGGACAGTCAGCGCAACGACCAGCACGCCGACAAGGCAAATGATTGCAGCCGACTGCGCGGGCATGACCGCATAGCCACCCAGCAAAACCCCGATTGCCACGCCTGTTGCCGCCGTTAACCACCCGGCATAAAGCGCAACTGGTCGCACCTGCATCCAAGGCTGGCTGCGGCCGGCGCGCAGCAGCGCAATGATCGCCAGCGCGGCCATCGCCACAATCATCACCGTGGCACCTATCGGCGTAACATTGGCTGCCGCAATCCAGAACGCGCCAATGATCAGACTTGCCGCAAGCGGTGGCCGCATCGCGCGCCAATCAGCATCCTCGGCGGCACAAAACACGCCATATCCCGCGCCGACGATCAGCCACGTATAGATCACACCCCAAATGGCAAAGGCATAGCCCGCAGGCTGCACCGGTGGATGAACTTGCGGGACTGGAAACTGATCTGCGGTAAAGCCGCTGAACCCGGTCGTCAGCAGCGGTGATATGGCAAATGAAAGGGCGGCAAGCGCCACCAGTATCGCAAGAAATCTCGGAGGCATTGCGGGTTCCTTCGCAAAACGGGTCATCGGGTCAACCGGCGCATCAGCGGCAACGATGCCCAATAGGGCAGGGCGCCAAGAAGTTTGAGGCTTAGGGTCAGGCGGCGCGGAAAGTGAATTTCGAAGCGTCGGGT
>JANMDM010000147.1:0-2909 GCA_031376305.1 Pseudomonadota bacterium
CGCCGAGATCTTGCGGCAAGGCGGCCGGGGTGATCGCCGTGCGCAAGGCTTCAGCGCGCCGGGGCCCGACCTGCGCTATCATATGGAGGTGGCATTTCTGGATGCCGCCCGTGGCACCAAGACCCGCATAACGCTGCCCGATGGTGAAACTCTGGAAGTTGCGATTCCGCCGGGATTGGCCGATGGCCAGAGCCTGCGTCTGCGCGGCAAAGGCGCCCCCGGATCGGGTGGCGCTCCGGCCGGAGATGCACTGGTCGTGGTTTCGGTGCGCGACCATTCGCTGTTCCGGCGCGAAGGTGATGATATCGTCATGACCCTGCCCATCACCTTGGACGAGGCGGTATTGGGCGCAAAAGTGGCTGCCCCTACCATTGATGGCACGGTCAGCCTGACCATCCCCAAAGGCGCGGGCAGTGGCCAGACCCTGCGGCTGCGCGGGCGCGGACTGGCGGGCAAGGCCGGAAAACGCGGCGATCAGCGGGTTGAGCTGCGCATCGTGATGCCAGCGAAGATTGATGCCGCCCTTGCGGACTTCATGGAAAGCTGGCGCAAAGACAACGCCTATGACCCGCGCAAGGGAGTTGTAACATGACCGCATTCTATACGTCTGGCGAAGCGGTTCTGGCCGTTGCCGGTCTGACCGAAACCCGCCTGATCGCCTTTGTCGAGGCCGAAATCCTGCAACCGATCCGCACCGAAACCGGCCTTGTCTTCGCCGAGATCGACATCGCCCGGCTGGATTTCCTGTGCGAAATGTCCGACGTCTTTGACCTTGAGGATGAGGCACTGGCGGTGATCAGTTCCCTGGTCGATCAACTCCACAAGACGCGCCAGGATCTGCACGCCCTGGTGCGGGCGATCGAGGAACAGCCGCCCGATGTGCGCGGAAGGATCGCCGCGCGCCTTTTGCAGCGCCATGGAGTCTAGGGCGTGTCAGACAAAAGTGGATGCCGGTTTTGTCGTCCGTCACGCGTAAAAACAAAAGGTGAGAGTCTGTCTGGCGATTCTGTCATCGCCAGACAGACTCTAGCATGTGGTTCAGATGGGGCAGGCACTCAGGGCTGAAGCCCGACGCTCTGGCTGAAAAGCCCGCACCGGCAACGCTGCCGGTGCGGCTCTCCGTTCCCTCAAAACCGAAGGTTCAGCAGTTGGCCACGAACTGGCGCCCGTTGGCATCCCGGTAGACGCATTTTCCGGGTACTCTGGCGGAGCGCCCCAAAAGCGTCGCGGCCGCCAGACCGACGATGCCACCGATGGCAGCGCCTTGCAGTTCATTGTCCGAAACCGCAGCACCAATGGCCGCGCCGACTGCGGTGCTGGCCAGAGTGGTTTGATCCTGGGTTTCGCAGGCAGCCAACGACAGCGCGATTGGCACGATAAGGAAGTATTTCTTCATGGCAGTCTCCCTGGTTACATGCTGTCTAACGCGCCCGGCAGCAAATCGTTCCCAGAGGGAATCATGGCCGCGCAAATCCTTGCAACGGCGCCCGATATCCGGCCCGAAAGCACCGTCAGCCCTTGGCCCCCATCACCATGTGAAGGTGCCGGTTGCCGCCGGTCAGCTCTAGCGTGAACGGTCCGCCATCATGCGGTATTTCCACGCCGTCGATGGTGACCCCGGCAAGGCCGTGGCGGGCCGGGATCGGGTTTTCCACCGTGATCTTCAGCGTCGTGGCGCCGTGTTTCACGGTGGCCGACAGACCCGGCCAATCGGCCGGAATACAGGGGCTCAGCGTCACTTGGTCGCCGCTGCGCGACAGCCCCAGAATGCCTTCAATGCCGGCACGGTACATCCAGCCGGCTGATCCGGTGTACCAGGTCCAGCCGCCGCGGCCCGCATGGGGTGGGGCGGAATAGACATCGGCGGCGATCACATAAGGCTCGACCTTGTAGCGCTCGGCGGCCGCCGGTGTCAGCGCGTGATTGATTGGGTTGAGCATGGCGAACAAGCCCGCGGCGCGGTCGCCATTGCCCGATCGGGCATGGGCAAGCACCGCCCACATCGCGGCGTGGCTGTATTGGCCGCCATTTTCGCGCAAGCCGGGCGGATAGCCCTTGATATAGCCCGGATCCAGCGGCGTGCGGTCGAAGGGCGGGTCGAACAAAAGCGCCAGACCCGGATCGGGGCGGATAAGGTGCCGGTCGGCCGAGGCCATTGCCGTTGCCGCCCGCGCCGGGTCGGCGGCCCCCGACAGCACCGCCCAGGATTGGGCGATACTGTCGATCCGGCACTCTGGCGAACTGGCCGCGCCCAGCAAGCTGCCATCATCGAAGGTGCCGCGCCGGTACCATTCGCCATCCCAGCCATCGCGCTCGATCGCGGCGCGGACCCGCTCGGCATGGGCGCGCCAACGCCGCGCGCGGGGTTTATCGCGGCTGTCGGCCAGCGGGGCCATCAAGTTGATCGTCGCAATCAGCAGCCAGCCCAGCCAGACGCTGGTGCCCCGCCCCGCCTCGCCCACCCGGTTCATCCCGTCGTTCCAGTCACCGGTGCCGATCAATGGCATGCCATTGGCCCCGGTCAGGGCGATGCTCTGGTCGATGCTGCGGGCGCAATGTTCAAACAGGCTGGCGGTCTGTTCGGACCGCGTCGGCAGAAAGAATTCGTCATGCGCGCCGGGTTGCAGGGCCGGGCCTTCCAGGAACGGCAGTTGTTCGTCCAGCACCGCCGCATCGCCGCTGGTGCCGACATAGCGGGCCACAGCGTAGCCAAGCCAGACCCTGTCATCGGATATGCGGGTGCGCACCCCCTGGCCCGAATGCGGCAGCCACCAGTGCTGCACGTCGCCTTCGGGAAACTGCCGCGCGGCGGCACGCAGCAGATGGGCGCGGGTCATCTCTGGGCGGCTGAAGGTCAGCGCCATGCCGTCCTGCAACTGGTCGCGAAAGCCGTAAGCGCCGCTGGCCTG
>JANMDM010000318.1:0-19472 GCA_031376305.1 Pseudomonadota bacterium
CCCCGCTGGCCAGATTAGCCATCGCCGCGACATCAGCGCGCAGGCCATTGGCCCGGCGCCGACATCGCTCTATGCTGGCGGCATGATTACAGAACTTGGCCATTTCTCCCTCATCCTTGCGCTGGCGATCGCGCTGGTGCAGGCAACTTTGCCGCTGATCGGCGCTCAGACGGGCCGGACAGGCTGGATGGCACTGGCAGTGCCTGCGGCAGGCTTACAGTTTTGCGCCATAGCACTTGCCTTCGCGGCGCTGATGCATGGCTTTGTCACCTCGGATTTCTCGCTTAAACTTGTGGTCGAGAATTCGCATACGCTCAAGCCGATGCTCTACAAAGTGGCGGGGGTCTGGGGAAACCATGAGGGATCAATGCTGCTTTGGGTCTTGATCCTTTCGGCCTACGGAGCGGCTGTTGCGGGGTTTGGCACAGCGCTGCCGCCCCGGCTTCGGGCCCGCGTGCTTGCCATTCAGGCGACGATAGCCGTGGCGTTTTTGGGCTTCATTTTGTTTACCTCAAACCCCTTCCTGCGCCTGGCCGAGCCGCCCTTTGATGGTCACGACCTCAATCCCTTGCTGCAAGATGCGGGTCTCGCCTTCCATCCACCGTTTCTTTACCTTGGTTATGTCGGGCTTAGCATGGCGTTTTCCTTTGCCATCGCCGCACTGATCGAAGGGCGTGTTGACGCCGCCTGGGCGCGTTGGGTGCGGCCCTGGACGCTGGCCGCGTGGATATTCCTGACCATCGGCATCGCCCTTGGGTCCTGGTGGGCGTATTACGAGCTGGGCTGGGGGGGGTTCTGGTTCTGGGATCCGGTCGAAAACGCCAGCTTCATGCCCTGGCTGATTGCCACCGCCCTGTTGCATTCGGCGATCGTGGTGGAAAAGCGCGAATCGTTGAAAAGCTGGACGATCCTTCTGGCGATCATCGCTTTCGGGTTTTCGCTGATTGGCACATTCATCGTGCGGTCCGGGGTGATCACCAGCGTTCATGCCTTTGCCAATGACCCCGAAAGGGGGGTGTTCATCCTGATGATCCTCGGGGGCTTCATCGGCGGTGGGTTGACGCTGTTTGCGGCCCGCGCCCCGATGATGCAGGCCAAGGGCGTCTTTGGCATGGTCAGCCGGGAATCGGCACTGGTTCTGAACAACCTTTTGCTGGCGGTGGCGGCTTTTGTGGTTTTCATCGGCACCCTGTGGCCGCTGATTGCCGAATTGGCTTTTGATCGCAAACTTTCGGTCGGCGCCCCGTTCTTTGACCGGGCTTTCACCCCTTTCATGGTTGGTCTGGCGCTGATTTTACCCCTGGGGGCGTTGCTGCCGTGGAAACGCGGGCGGATCGCCGCCAGCTTGCGCCCGCTTTGGGCGGCGATGCTGGCGGCGCTGGCGTTTGGGGCGCTGGCTTTTGCGGTGCAAACCGGACGCTCGGCGCTGGCGCCGCTGGGGATTGCCCTTGGGGTCTGGGTCATTGCGGGGGCGGCGTCAGAGCTTTGGCTCCGCGCCGGCCACAAGATCCCGCGTCTGGCGCGGCTGCCGCGCGCTGACTGGGGCAAGGCCTTCGCACATTCCGGGCTTGGCGTGGTTTTCATTGGCATTGCCGCGGTGACCGCCTGGAATGTCGAGGATATCCGCACAACAAAAGTTGGCGGCAGTTTTGCGGTTGGTGACTATGAAGTGACGTTGGTTGCCGTGAAAGAGAATGCAGAAGGGCCAAACTATTTCACCACCACCGCCCAAATGCGCGTCACCCGCGCCGGAGAGGTCGTGGCGACGCTTTACCCGGAAAAGCGCTTCTATCCGGTGCAGGCGATGCCCACCACCGAAGCTGCGATCGACAACGGGGTGTTTCGCGACATCTATCTGGTGTTGGGGGATAAACAGGCCGATGGCGGCTGGGCGGTGCGCAGCTATGTCAAGCCCTTCGCCAACTGGATCTGGGCAGGGGCGATGCTGATGGGGCTTGGCGGCGCCCTGAGCCTGTCAGATCGACGTTTGCGCATCGCCGGTGGCGCGCGGACCGGGCGGCGCAACCTGGCCGCGCAGCCGGCGGAATAAAACCGATGATCCGCGCCCTGATCTTGATAGTGATCTTCCTTGCCGCCCCGGCCATCGCCGTGCAACCCGATGAGATCCTGGCCGATCCGGGGCTTGAGGCGCGCGCCCGCGGGATTTCAACGCTGATCCGCTGCCCGGTCTGTCAGGGCGAAACCATCGACGAGTCGAATGCCACCATTGCCCGTGACCTGCGGCTTGTGGTGCGCGAGCGGTTGCTGGCGGGCGACAGTGACGATCAGGTGATTGAGTATCTGGTGATGCGCTACGGCGAATTCATCTTGTTTCGCCCAAGGATGGTGGGGAGCAATCTGATTTTGTGGGTCGCCGGGCCGGTTTTACTGCTGGTGTCGCTGATCGGCGCCGGGGTCTATATCCGGCGGCGGCGGCTTGCGCCCGACCCGACAGTTCAGGCCCTCAGCCGCGAAGAACAAACCCGGCTGGCGGAAATTCTTAAAAACTGACGCGCCGTTTCGCTGTTCGTCCCCGGGGATCCAAGGCTATGGTGATCCAAAAACCGGGACGTGGAGGGCCAGATGACGATGCAGGCAATCACCTATGATCTTTGCGACGGCGTCGCGCTTATCACGCTGAACCGGCCCGAGGTTATGAATGCCCTGAACGCGCTTATGCGGGCTGAGATCACCCAGGCCCTGGGTTGGGCGGCGACTGCGGCACGGGTGGTGGTTCTCACCGGGGCGGGGCGGGCCTTTTGTTCGGGGCAGGATCTGAGCGATGCCGGAGATTTGGAAGCGGTCGATCTGGAAGCGATCTTGCGGGACGAATATGAACCGCTGCTGAAGGCAGTTTATGCGTGCCCGGTGCCGGTGATTGCCGCCGTAAACGGTGTGGCGGCGGGCGCCGGTGCCAATCTCGCGCTGGCGGCCGATGTGGTGATCGCGGCGGAATCCGCAAGTTTTGTGCAGGCCTTCACCCGCATTGGGTTGATCCCGGACGCGGGCGGCACCTATTGGCTGCCGCGGCAGGTCGGCTTTGCGCGGGCGATGGGTGCGATGCTGTTTGCCGACAAGGTCACTGCGCGGCAGGCGGTCGACTGGGGCATGATCTGGGAAGCGGTTCCTGACGCAAGCTTTACCGCGCAGTGGCAGGCACGGGCTGCAGCACTGGCCGCCGGACCAACGCTGGCCTACCGGGGGGTGAAACAGGCGTTGCGCAGCAGTTTTGCCAATGATCTTGACCAGCAACTGGCGTTGGAGGCGCGGCTTCAGGGGCAGTGCGGGGCCAGCCGCGACTTTGCGGAAGGGGTGTTGGCGTTTTTGGAAAAACGCAGCCCGGAATTTGCGGGGCGGTGAGCGCCCTTGCAGTCCGCGATGCGCAAGCTGTCAGCGCGCGCTTCCGGCGGGGATATTTTGACCAAGATGATCGGGTCGGCTTTTGAGCGCTTGACCGCAAGGGGATCGCGGCACAGAGTTGTCGGGCAGGGCAGATCGCGGCCCGAGGGCATCCGGGTCACGGCAATTTTGCCGCGCTCTGTCGTGATGCCGGAAGGGAGCGATCATCATGCGCTGCATCACAGTTATGGGGCCCTCGCAATCGGGCAAGACCGAATTGGTGAAGCGGCTGGCGGCTTTGGATGGGCCCGCCGCCCATACCGAGACGGCAGGTCATCTGACGCTGACGCGCTTTTCCTTTCTGTCAGAACCCTGGTGCGCAATTGATATGGCGGGCGGCCCCGAATATGCGCGGATGGCGGGCGCGGCGCTGCTCGCCTCGGATGCGGTGGTCTTGTGCGTGGCGCCCGATCCGGACGAGGCGGTCCTGGCCGCCCCCTATTTGCGGGCCGTCGAAGCAGCAGGGGTGCCTTGCCTGATTTTCATCAATCGGATGGATACACCGAAGGGCCGCGTGCGCGACATCGTGTCGGCGTTACAAGCCTATACCAGCCATGCGGTGGTCTTGCGGCAGATCCCGATCCGCGAGGCGGGCGTGGTGGTGGGGGCGGTTGATCTGATCTCGGAACGGGCCTGGCGGTACCGGGAAGGATTGCCTTCGGTGCTTGTCGAGATGCCGCAAACCGAAAGCGCGCGCGAGCAAGAGGCGCGGGCAGCACTTCTGGAACATATGTCGGAATATGACGATGCGCTGTTGGAGGAGTTGATCGAGGATCACGAGCCGGTCAAAGGCGCATTGTTCGAGATTGCGCGGCGCGAAACGCAAGAAAGCGTGGTGCTGCCAACGTTTCTGGGGGCGGCCAGCCATATGAACGGTGTCACGCGGTTGATGAAGGCTTTACGCCATGAGGTGCCGCAAGTTGATGGCCTGCGCGACAGGCTTGGGGGCGCGCAGGCTCTGGCGGTGGGCTTTCACGCGCAAAACCGCAAGCATTTGGGGAAATGCGTGTTTTTGCGCGCCCTGGCGGCAGGGGTGGCACAGGGAGCGCCTTTGGCGGGGGCCGGGATCGGCGGGCTGTCGGATCTGGGCGGCAAAGTCGGGCATGAGCCGATGCAGCCCGGTGATGTGGCGGTTTCGGTAAAATCCGATCAGTTGAATGCGGGCTTTGTGTTTACCGAGCGCGCCAGCAGTCCGGCCCCCGCCTGGGGACAGGGCGTTGCGCCCGCTTTGGCGCGGCTGATCACCCCACAACATGAGAAAGACGATGTGCGCCTGTCGGCTGCCCTGACGCGGCTGGCGGAGGTGGATCCGATGCTGAAACTGACGCAGGACGCGGCGACCGGCCATGCAGTTGTGCGCCTGCAAGGGCCCATGCATCTGCGGGCAATGCTTGCGGCGCTGTCAGACGGTTTCGGGGTTGAGGTGGCGACCCATTTGCCAGCACCCCGCTACTGCGAGACGATATCCGCGAAGGTCGAGGAAACCTATCGCCACCGCAAACAATCCGGCGGGGCAGGGCAGTTTGCCGATGTGGTGATGACGGTTGCCCCCCTGCGGCGCGGCGACGGCTTTGTGTTTTCCGAGGTGGTCAAGGGCGGGTCAGTGCCGCGCAACTATATCCCGTCGGTCGAGGAAGGGGCGCGCGATGCGATGGGCCGCGGACCTTTGGGTTTTGCGGTCATCGACGTTGCCGTGACGCTGAGTGATGGGAAATATCACGCGGTGGACAGTTCGGATTTTGCCTTCCGTACCGCCGGGCGACAAGGGGTGAAAGAGGCGTTGACAAAGGCCGGGCCGGTCCTGTTGCAGCCGGTGGAGCGCGTCGAAATTCATGTGCCGTCGATCTATTCCGGGGCAATGGTCTCGATGGTATCGGCGCTGAAAGGCCAGGTTCTGGGCTTTGACCGCGACCCGGAATGCCGGGGATGGGATATTTTCCGCGCCTTGCTGCCAGCGTCGGTTGAGGAGGAATTGGTGACGGCTTTGGGCTCGGCCACGCAAGGCACCGCCTGGCATGAGGCGGCTTTCGATCACTATGAGGAGCTTTACGGCCGCGAGGCGGAACGGATCAGCAAAGAGCGGGCGGTGGCCTGAGCGGGGGGCGCTGGCATAAAAGTAGGGCCGCCCGGTGGGTGGCCCTATGACGTTCCGGCGGCTCAGCGTGCGCTGACATCCACATAGTCGCGCTGGGTTGGCCCCACATAAAGCTGCCGTGGGCGGCCGATCTTTTGCGTCGGATCGGCGATCATTTCACGCCATTGCGAAATCCAGCCAATGGTACGGGAAATTGCGAAGATCGGGGTGAACATGGCCGTCGGGAAGCCCATCGCCTCAAGGATGATGCCCGAATAGAAATCGACGTTGGGGTAGAGTTTCTTCGAGATGAAATACTCGTCCTCAAGGGCGATCCGTTCAAGTTCCTTTGCAACCTGCAACAAGGGATTGTTGTGAACGCCAAGCAGGTCGAGCACCTCGTCGGCGCTTTCCTTCATCACCTTGGCGCGCGGGTCGAAATTCTTGTAGACCCGGTGACCGAAACCCATCAGCCGCACGCCCGAGGTCTTGTCCTTGGCCATCTTGATGAAATCCGGGATGCGGTCGACGCTGCCGATTTCGCGCAACTGTTCGAGCGCCGCCTGATTGGCGCCGCCATGGGCGGGCCCCCAAAGACAGGCGATGCCCGCCGCGATGCAGGCGAAGGGGTTTGCCCCCGACGACCCGGCCAGACGCACCGTCGAGGTCGAGGCGTTCTGTTCGTGATCGGCGTGCAGCATCATGATGCGGTCCATGGCCTTGGCCAGAACCGGCGAGACGACGTATTCCTCGCACGGCACCGAGAAACACATGTGCAGGAAGTTCGACGCGTAATCGAGTGAGTTCTTCGGGTAGACGAAAGGCTGGCCGATCGAATACTTGAAGGCCATCGCGGCGATCGTCGGCAGCTTGGCGATCATCCGTATCGCCGCCACTTCACGCTGCCAGGGGTCATTGATGTCCAACGAGTCATGGTAGAAGGCAGACATGGCGCCCACCACCCCCACCATGGTCGCCATCGGGTGGCTGTCGCGGCGGAAGCCGCGGAAAAAGTTGTGCATCTGTTCATGCACCATCGTGTGACGGCGCACCCGGGTGTTGAAATCCTCAAGCTGGGCGGCACTGGGCAATTCACCGTACAAAAGCAGATAGCAAACTTCCAGATGGTTTGAATTATTGGCCAGTTGTTCGATCGGATAGCCGCGATAGAGCAGTTCGCCTTTGTCGCCATCAATGTAGGTGATGGCGCTGTCGCAGGCTGCCGTTGAGGTGAAGCCCGGATCATAGGTGAAAACATCGGCCTCGGCATAAAGCTTGCGAATGTCGACAACCGCCGGACCGATGGTCGGTTGCAGGATCGGCAGGGACAGCGTCTTGTCGCCAATGGTCAGCGTTGCGGTTTTGGCAGTCACAGTCATGTCAGTCTCTCCCCCAAACCCCGGTGCGTGGCAGCGCATCTCGGCGGTGGTCAAAACGGCCCCAGCGCAGATCGGCTCAGGCCGTCACATCCGAAAGCCGGGCCAGAATTTCGTTCCGCCCCAGGACAAGCATCATATCGAATACACTTGGGCTGACCGTGCGCCCGGCGATTGCGGCGCGCAAGGGGCCGGCGATTTTACCAAGCCCAAGCCCGTGCGCCGCCGCTACCTTTGCTACTGCCGCCTCAAGTTCGTCTCTGGTCCAGCTAACATTTTGCAATTGCGGCGTCAATTCCGCCAGTATACCACGGGATACAGTATCCAGGGCTTTTGCCGCACCCTCCTCAATGGGCACAGGCCGGGAACACAGTATAAAATGCGCTTTATCAATAAGTTCCGGGAAAATCTTGGCGCGATCTTTCAGGCAATATAGGCCGCGCAACATCAGATCCCGCTGCGCGTCAGTCAGCGCAGGCCTGCCGCTGACATTCAGGAATGCCTCAATTTCAGGCAGTAATGCTGCATCTGCACTGGCGGCGATATGCTGTCCGCAAAGGCTTTCGAGTTTCTTGAAGTCGAACTGCGACGGCGAGCGCCCGATTCCCTTCAGGTCAAACCACTTCACCGCCTGCGCAGAGGTGAAAAACTCATCATCGCCATGGCTCCACCCCAACCGCGTCAGGTAGTTGCGCATCCCCGCAGCCGGATAGCCCATGGCCTGATACTCCTCGACCCCGAGCGCGCCGTGGCGTTTCGACAGCTTTTTGCCATCAGTGCCGTTGATCAGCGGGATATGCGCCCAAACCGGCACATCCCAACCCATCGCCTGATAGATCATCGTCTGGCGCGCCGCATTGTTCAGATGCTCATTTCCCCGGATCACATGTGTCACGCCCATGTCGTGGTCATCGACAACCACCGCCAACATATAGGTGGGCGTACCATCAGAGCGTAAACAAACCATGTCGTCCAATTGGGCATTGGCCACGCGGACTGTACCGAGAACCGTATCCTCGACCACGGTTTCGCCGTCACGCGGGGCTTTCATGCGGATCACGAAAGGTCGGTCAGGGTGGCTGGCGGGGTCGGCATCGCGCCACGGGCTGACAAACAGGGTCGAGCGTTTTTCGGCCTCGGCCGCCTGACGGAAGGCTTCGATTTCTTCCTGGGTGGAGAAGCACTTGTAGGCGCGGCCTTTGGCCAACATCGCATAGGCGACTGCGGCATGGCGATCCTTGCGGGCGAACTGGCTGGTGGCTTCGCCATCCCAGTCCAATCCCAGCCACTTCAGCCCGCGCAAGATCGCTTCGGTCGCCTCAGGGGTTGAGCGTTCCCGGTCGGTATCTTCGATGCGCAGCAGGAATTTGCCGCCACGGCCACGGGCATAAAGCCAGTTGAACAGTGCCGTGCGCGCGCCGCCGATATGCAGATAGCCGGTGGGCGAGGGGGCGAAACGGGTAATTACTTGGCGGGACATCGGCAGCGTTAACCTTTCAGAAACCATGAGGCGGCAATCCTGACCCGAGGCGTTCTAGGCAATAGACAAAGGGGAAACAAGAGTGCGTGGGCCGGGAGCGGTGCTTGAGGCGGGCTTGAATGCGTTGGCGGCCCAGCGCGGCACCTTGCTGCCCTGGGCCCCGGTGCTTCTGTGTTGTGGCATAGGCGCCTATTTTGCCATGCCTAGTGAGCCGGTTTTGCCGGCAGTGATTCTCTTGGCCGGTTTGGTGGCGGGCCTTGCCGCCGTGGCGCTTTATGGGCGCGAAGACTGGCAATTGCCCGCGATGGGGTTGGCGCTGGGATTGGCAGGGTTTGTTCTTGCCGATCTGCGGGCGCACAGTGTCGCGGCCCCGGTGCTGCCCTTTCGCTACTACGGCCCGGTAGAGGGGCGGGTGATCAATATTGACCGCTCGTTTTCGGATCAGCCCCGCCTGACGTTGGACCGGGTGGTGCTGGAAGATGTTCCCCCTGACCGCACCCCGTCGCGCGTCCGGGTGGCCTTGCATGATGATCAGATCAGTTTTGCCGCGGTACCGGGGCAGACGGTGATGATGACGGCACATTTGTCACCCCCGGATGGCCCTGTCGAACCCGGTGGCTTTGATTTTCAGCGGCTGGCGTGGTTTTCATCCCTGGGCGGGGTCGGGTATACACGCACGCCGGTCATGGTGCTGGAAGACCCCGAAGCGGGTTGGGCCCTGGCAGCATTCAAGATCCGGATGAAATTGTCGGCGGCCATGCAGGCAGGCTACCAAGGGCAAGCGATGGCCTTTGCCGCGGCGATGATGACGGGGGATCGTTCGGCGGTATCGGCGGCCACGAATGCCTCGCTCAGGGCCTCCAATCTCTCCCATATGATCTCGATCTCCGGGCTGCACATGGGGCTGCTGAGCGGGTTTGTCTTTGGCCTTTGCCGCTACGGGTTGGCCTTGGTGCCGCCAGTGGCCTTGCGGGTTAACTCAAAGAAGCTGGCCGCCGTCGTCGCCCTGCTGGCCGCCAGCTTTTACATGATCATCGCCGGGCCGGATGTGGCGACGCGGCGATCCTACATCATGGCGGCGGTGATCTTGCTGGCGGTGCTGGCCGACCGGCGGGCAATGTCGCTGCGCTCGGTCGCCATTGCCGGGCTGATCTGTCTGGTGCTGGAGCCGGAAAGCCTGATCGAGCCGGGGTTCCAGATGTCGTTTGGGGCCACAGCGGCGCTGATCGTGGGGTTTGGACATTGGAACAAGGTCCAGCACCATCTGCCGTGGCTGCTGCGTCATGTGGCGATGATGGTTCTGTCGTCGCTGGTGGCAGGCCTTGCCACCGCGCCGATTGCGGCGGCTCATTTCAACCGGGTGGCGGAATACGGGCTTTTGGCGAATCTGCTGGCCGTCCCGATCTGCGCCGCAATTGTGATGCCGGCGGGGGTTATTGCGGCAATCCTCGCCCCATTCGGCTTGGCCGCACCGGCACTATGGGCGCTGGAACGGGGCTGCGCGCTGATCCTTGCGGTGTCGGATTGGGTGGCCGGGATGCAGGGTGCGCTGATCGCGGTGCCCGCCCCGCCGGATCTGGTGCTGCCGCTGTTTGGCATAGGCGGGGTGGTTCTTTTGCTTGCACAGGGCTGGCGGTTGAGAAGTTTCGGGGGCTGCGTGGCCGTTGTCGCGCTGGGGCTTTGGGGGCTTGCCGAACGCCCGCTGTTGTTGGTGGCAGGCGATGGCACTTTGGTCGGGCTGATGACACCGCAGGGGCGCGCTATGTCGAAAGCAAAGGGCGGTGGCTTTATTGCGCAAAGCTGGCTTGAAAACGATGGCGATCTGAGCTTGCAAGCCGAAGCCTTTGCGCGGGGGGCTTTCTTGGGCAAGAAAGGCGCCCTGAGCGCCGAAATTGCCGGTATCCCGCTGCGGCTGTTTACCGGAAAGGGTGCGGCGATCCGCGCGGCCCAAGCGTGCAATGACCAAGCCATTGTCGTGGTTTCGGAAGATTTTCCCGGCCCCGGCGGCGACTGCCAGCTTTTTGATCTTGCCCGATTGCGGCAAAGCGGGGCGCTGGCGTTTTATGCCGATGGCGCAGGTTTGATCCCTGTCACCTCACGCCAGATTGCGGGGGATCGGCTTTGGAACCGCAAACCCGCGGCGCGCGCAAGACTCTATGCAAAGGCCGAAGACTAGCCCCCCCCTCAGGCCGGTGCGACGAAAGGCTGCGAGATCGCGCAAAATGTCGGCGTTTTCTCCAGCCGATTGCTCAGATCAGCCAGCGCCGGATAGGCATCTGCTTCAATCAATCCAGTATGTGCCGCGCGAAGAAAGTGCCACACGCAAGCCACGGCAATATCGGCATGACCGGGACGATCGCCGTGCCAATAGGCGGATTTCAGGTCCTGCGCGCTGGCCTCAAGGCCTGTCAGGGTGCCAAGGATTTGGGTGCGACAGCGGTCAACGAGGATCCGGGACGGCTGGTCATGCAACCGCACCTCGTAAAACAGGCTGACCGCCTTATCTCCCAGCCCACAAGCAAGCGCGGCGATCCGGTATTCCCGCCGTCGTGCTGGCTCCGATCGTGGGAACAGGGCCAGAGCCTGCGGGACCAGACCGTCGAGGTAATCAAGGATCACCGCACTATCGATCAGGCTTTCACCCGCCGCCAAAACCAACACCGGCACCCTGGTCAATGGATTGTGGGCGCGGATCGCCTCTGCGTCGGCAAAGACCGACCAGGGGCGATGCTCGAAGCGCAGGCCATAAAGCGTCAGGGCAATTCCGACGCGGCGGACGAAGGGGGAATCATATTGGCCGATCAAGATCATCGAAGGCTCCGCTGACAGCTGGATTATTCAATGGATGGCACAATTTTGAGGTAGGCGGCAATCGCCGCGCGATCCGCTTCGGGCAGGTGCTTCGTGTTTTCGACGACCAGGGCCATATGCCCACCGGCAGAATCAAACTCCGGGGTGAAGCCCGAGGTCAGGTATTCGACGATGTCAGCTTCGGTCCAATCGAGCTTGCCGGGGGTAATATTAGGGAAGCGGCCTTTGCCAGCCGGAACTGGCCCCCCGGCCAGCCAGCGGTTGCGGTCCATCCCGCCCAAAGCATTGCGCGGCGTGTGGCATTCCGCACAATGGCCCAAACCCTCAACCAGATAGCGGCCACGGGTCTGCGCAGACGTCAAATCACCGGTAACCACCCAATCCGGCTTCAGGAACAGAAATTTCCAGCCGCCAAGGCTGCGGCGGATGTTGAAGGGAAAGCTGACTTTATGCGGCTGGCTAGGGGTGGCGACCTTCGGCAGGGTCTGCAAAAACGCCTGCAGATCCACCACATCCTGCAGTTCGGCATGCACGTAGCTGGCATAGGGAAAGACCGGGAAATAATGCGTCCCCGCAGGCGAAACCCCGCGCGTCATCGCATTGGCAAGATCCTGCGCTGACCAGCCGCCAATGCCATTGACCGGATCGGGGGAGATGTTCGGGGCGATGAAAGTCCCGAACGGCGAGGCAAATTCCTGCCCGCCCCCCAAAAGCAGCTTTTGCGCAGCCTCGGCTTTTATATCGGCATGACAGGCGGCACAGCCTCCGGCCCAGAACACCTGCTCGCCGCGTTTGGCATCGCCCGTCAGACCCATGAGCGCGTCTGGGGCAAGGGGCTGAGGACGGGTCAGAACCCAAAAAACCCCAAGCCCGATAAGACCCAAGACCACAAACCATCGAAGCCGCCCGCGCATCTCACTCTCCGTGATGGGCCAGACAAAAGCGGCGGGCAGCTGAACCCGCCGCTTCGCGCATCGGCATATGCTTCAGTTTGCCGCCGCCCTGAAGGCCTTGTGGCAAGCGCCGCAGGACGCGCCAAGCGCATCCATCGCGCCCTGAAGGCTGGCAAGATCGGTTCCGGCTGCGGCCTGCATGGCCAAGGCTGCCGTTTCCCAAGCCTCAACCTTGTCGCCAATATCCGACCCTTCGGCCCAGATTGCGGGCAGGGCATTGGTGGCCGGATTGGCGGTATTGTCGGACCCCTGCGGCCAGAACATCGGCAGATCAAGGTTATAGACACCCATGATCGCATCCGCCGCCGACTTGGCGGCGGCGGCATCATAGGGCACCTCGCCTTTGGCCATTCCGGCAAGGACGCCGATACTCAGCGCATTGATGTTCATCAGGCCCTGACGGGCCTTGATCTCTTTCGCGAAAGGCGCGTCCTCGGCAAAAGCCGAACCAGAAAGGGCGATTATCGCGGCGCTAACACCCGTCAGTAGCTTTTTCATAGAAAATCTCCCGGTTGCGAACATCCCTGACAGTCTAGCTGTGACAGTTTCTGAGGGAAGCTTGTATTTACGCCGAAGAAATGTGTAAAAACGCACAGATCGTGAAAACGCATCTTAATCGCCCGGTTGTGGCAGGTTTTTTACGAGCGCCGTCACCGTGGCCAACTTGTGTTAACGCGAATGTGATCGGAAACCGGCATGCCGCGCGAGGATTGGGACGATCTGCGCTATGTTCTGGCCGTAGCCGAGGAGGGCACGCTGAGTGCGGCGGCTCGGCGGCTCGGGGTTAATCACGCCACCGTATTGCGCCGCATTGCCGCATATGAGGCGGCAACGGGGGCCGCATTGTTTGATAAAACCGGGCGCGGTTACGTGCTGCCACCGGACCGCTTGCGCATCCTTGAGGCGGCGCGCGAAGTGGACCGCGCCGTACAAACAGTTGCGCGGCTGATGCAAGGGGTGCGGGCGCCGTTGACCGGGGATGTCCGCATTACCTCGACCGACAGTTTTTGCCAGGTGCTGCTGCCGCCAATTCTGGCACAGATTGCGTTGCAGGCGCCCGATTTAACCGTCACCCTGCTCAGTTCCAATACCCATGTCGATATGGGCAGGACCGTAGCCGAGATCACGGTGCGACCGACGACGCGCCTGCCTGATGATCTGATCGGCGTTCACGCGGCAAATTTGGGGTTTTCGCTGTTTCGGGCGGTGACGGCAGTGGGTGACGGCGGTACGGCGGTGGCCACGACACCGTGGCTGCGTCTGGCCGGTGCCATGGAGCGCACAGTGCCGGGGCGCTGGATGGCCGAGAACCTGCGCGCCGATCAAATTGGTGATGGGGCCGACAGTTTTCTCAGCCTGCGCGAAATGGCTGCGGCGGGACGTGGGTTGGCGATATTACCAAGCTATCTTGGACATGGCGATACGCGTCTTCGCCCGGTTTTAGGGCAATTGCCGCCGATGGAGGTGGGGATATGGGTGGCAAGCCACGCCGATCTTGCCCATCTGCCTCGCATTGCGCAGATGCGGCGCATGCTCAGCGATGGCTTGGCGGCGCTGGCCCCAATGTTGTCGGGGGCCGGACTACCCGCCTGAGACGATTACGCGCCGAGCCTGAGGCCGCTCACAGCCTTGGCAGGCGCTTGCCAGAGGTCACTGACAGCCACTCCGGCCAAAAGCCAAGCTTTTCGAGTCCGACCAGAATCAGGCAAATCCCAATCACGACGGCCACCAGCATGACCCGCCGCGGAGACGGTGGATTGCGCGCCCAGCGTGCCATGCGCAGCAGCCAATGCAGGTTCATTGGTCTATTCCCCGGTAAATCTGACCTTGCCAATATGGGGTAGGTTACGGTTGCGTTGCGCAAAGTCGATGCCGTAGCCGACAACAAATTCATCGGGTATCTGGAACCCGGTCCAGGTTGCCTTGATGTCAACCTCGCGCCGGGTTGGCTTGTCCAGCAAAACGCAAACCTCAAGCCGTCGCGGTTCGCGTGATTTCAGCAGTCGCACAACATGGGAAAGCGTGAAGCCGGTGTCGACGATATCTTCAACCACCAGTACGTCGCGGCCCGCTATCTCGCCGCGCAGATCCTTCAAGATCCGCACTTCCCGCGATGTTTCCATCGCATCGCCGTAGGACGAAGCCTCCAGAAAGTCGACTTCGACCGGCAGATCAAGTTCGCGCACAAGATCGGCAATAAAGACAAAGGATCCCCGCAAAAGCCCAACGACGATCAGCTTGTCGGTTCCCTTGAACGCCTGTGTTATTTCCTTGGCCAGGGTTTCGACCCGCGCGGCAATGGATTTTGCCGAGATCATTTCATCAATGACATAAGCGCGATGCGGCATGTGGTCCCCCCTGGCGGCCCTTGATTTTTACCTCTCCATAAACCAAAGGGGCGGGCACTGCCACTATCAGGAAGCGGCCACATGCCCACGCATTCGGAAAAACGCACGCTGCCTTGGTCGGCCGAACAGATGTATACGCTGGTTGCCGATGTTGCGCGCTACCCTGAATTCCTGCCCTGGACCTCAGCGGCGCGCATCCGTTCCCGCAGTCCGGGACCGCGCGGGTCAGAGGTGTTGGAAGCGGATCTGGTGATTTCCTTCAAAGTCTTCCGCGAACGCTTTGGCAGCCGGGTGGTGCTTTGGCCGACAACCCGGCGGATCGACACCGAATATCTGGACGGCCCCTTCAAGCATATGCGGTCACACTGGCACTTCACACCGACCGCAGCGGGCTGCGAGGTGGATTTTTTTGTCGATTTCGAATTTCGCAACGTGATTTTGCAAAAGCTGATTGGCGTCGTCTTTGACGAGGCCATGCGCCGCGTCGTGCGGGCGTTTGAGGCACGCGCCGAAGCGCTTTATGGTCGTTCTGATTAAGCTTGGGCCGGTTGTTACAAAGCCCGGCTTACCAGGCTATCTGCAGGTCAGGCCAACGCTGCCAAAAGCAGATCCATGGCATGCCGGGTTGCGGCTTTGCGCACGCCGGAGCGCCCGATGGCCCCGAATTCGATGGTTTGCGCCAAAGTTGCGAAGCCCTTCTGCGCCAGCCCGAAACAGACCCGCCCCTCGGGCTTGAACTCTGATCCACCGGGTCCGGCGATGCCGGTCACCGACACCGCCAACCCGGCCCCCGACCGCGCCAAAGCGCCGTCGGCCATTTCCCGCGCCACCGCCTCGCTGACCGCGCCAAACGCCTCAAGCGTTGCGCCCCGCACCCCCAGCATCGCGCTTTTTGCCGCGTTGGAATAGCTCACAAAGCCCCGGTCGAAAACCGCAGACGACCCGGCCACATCGGTGAGTGCCGCCGCAATCATCCCGCCCGTGCAGCTTTCCGCTGTTGCGATCAGCACGCCCTTGGCCTTGGCCAAAGTAATAAGTCGCGCCGCGCGCTCCGTCACCTCACAGCCTCATGACCCCATGGGCAATGCCAGCGGCGACCAGGATTGCCAGCCCGGCAAAAAGCCCCGCCCAAAGATCGTCCAGCATCACGCCGTCGGCATCCCCCCGCCGGTCGGCACGCCCCACCAGCCAGGGCTTCCAGATATCGAAAAGCCGGAAGAACAAGAAAGCCGCCACCCACCCCGGATAGGCCACAATTGCCCAATCCTCCAAACCGCGGTGCCAGAAGGCCGCCGCCGGAAACAACAGCGCCAGCCACTGGCCGGCCACCTCGTCGATGACAATCTCCGCGGGATCGTCGCCCGCGCGCCCGGACAGTTCCCGTCTGCAGGCCCAAAAGCCAAGCGCCGTGACCCCCAGCGTTGCCAGGACCAGAACGGGAAAGCCCAGCCAGCGGTCGATCCCCAACCCCAAAATGACCGCGACCGCCGACCCCCAGGTGCCGGGGGCGGGGCGCATCAGCCCGGTGCCGAACCAAATGGATGTGACCCGCGACAGTGTCATGATTTCACCAACGCCGCCGTCGCCAAAGCGGCAATCCCTTCCTTGCGCCCGGTAAAACCCAGCCCCTCGGAGGTTGTGGCCTTAACGCTGATCCGTCCGGCGTCAACCCCCAAGATCCGCGCCAGCTCCGCCGCCATCGCCTGCGCATATGGCCCGATCTTCGGGTGTTCACAGACCAGCGTCACATCGGCATTCGCCACCCGGTAGCCTTGATCTGCCGCCAGCTTCCCGGCATGGGCCAGAAATATCTCTGACGCAGCGCCCTTCCACCGGGGGTCCGTGGGGGGGAAATGCCGCCCGATATCACCCAGCGCCAATGCGCCGTAGATAGCATCGGTTAACGCATGCATGCCGACGTCGGCATCCGAATGCCCCAAAAGTCCGCGCCCATGCGGCACCTTTACGCCGCACAGCATCACATGATCGCCGTCGCAAAAGGCATGCACATCATAGCCATTGCCCAACCGCACATCCATCATCGCCCCCAGGATCCGGTCCCCCCGCACAAAGTCTTCAGGCCAGGTGATCTTTATATTATCCTCCTCGCCCGCAACGATGGCCACAGTAAGCCCCGCCGCCAGCGCCAGCTCGACATCATCCGCCGCCGCCGCGGACCCGTCGCGGCTCCGATAGGCGCCCAGGATCGCTTCATAGCGAAAACCCTGCGGAGTTTGCGCCCGCCAAAGCCCGTCGCGCCGCAGCCCCCCCGTGACAAGGCCCGACGCCCCCCGCCACAGTGCATCGGTCACCGCCAAAGCCGGGGCCGCGCCGTCGTGATCCGCCAGTGCCGCCAAAACCCGCAAGATCAGCGGCCTGCTGACAAATGGCCGGGCGCCGTCATGGATCAGCACCTGATCGACACCGGACCCCGTCAGCAGCTCCAGGGCATTTTGCACACTCGCGCCGCGACTGTCGCCACCGGCAACCAAAGTGACCCGGCCCGCCGTCAACGCCAGTCCCCGCGGCATATCCTCGGGTGCCAGCACCAGAACCACGCGGCCAAATCCGGTAAACGCCGCCAATGTGCGCGCCAACACCGGCTGCCCGCCCAGATCGCGCCATTGCTTGGGGATGTCGCCGCCCGCGCGGCTGCCACGCCCCGCCGCAACAACGATGACAGCGGTCTTCCCGGCGCCCATTTCCTGCCCCTGCGGGGTCCGACCCCGGTCACCCATTCATCTTTGTCCAAATATCCCCGCCGGAGGCATCCGCCCGCGCCCCACGCCAATAGCTCTATCTGGCCCGCCCCTGTCAGGCAATGCTGCGCGCGGACGCGGCTCAGGGGTTTTGCCGCACAAAAAATGGGCAAGGGTAAAAACTTCCCCCGTCAAGCCATCGCCTTGATTGTTATTGGCCGCCTCAGCCGCTATGACAAAGTTTAATTGCACAAGGAATAGGCATTTGCCCATCGAACTGGCAGGCATGGCGATCAACCCGCCGGTGCTCCTCGCGCCATTGGCCGGGATCACCGATCTGCCGTACCGGCGGCTGGTGGCGCGGTTTGGCGCCGGGCTCGTGGTTTCTGAAATGATCGCCAGCGCCGAAATGGTGACCGAGCGCCCCTCAGTCCGCGCCAAGGCGCGGTCTGATCTGGGACTGGGGGAGGCGTCGGTGCGCACCTCGGTGCAACTGGCTGGTCGCGAGGCGGGGCCGATGGCCGAAGCCGCGCGCATTGTCGAAGGTCTGGGCGCCGGCCTCATCGACATCAATATGGGTTGCCCGGCCAAACAGGTGACCGGCGGCGCCTCCGGGTCGGCGCTCATGCGCAACCTTGATCACGCCTTGACTTTGATCGAGGCGGTCGTCAGGGCAACGGATCTTCCGGTCACGCTGAAATGCCGTCTGGGCTGGGACGTGGATTGCCTGAATGCGGCGGATCTGGCGCGACGGGCGGAAGGGGCAGGGGTGACGATGATCACCGTCCACGGCCGCACCCGCCAGCAGTTCTATAAAGGCCGCGCGGATTGGACGGCGATCGGCGCCGTGAAGGCCGCCGTGTCGATCCCGGTGATCGCCAATGGCGACATCCTTGACACGGGTTCGGCGCGCGCAGCGCTGCGCCTGTCGGGCGCCGATGGGGTGATGATCGGGCGCGGCGCCCAGGGTGCCCCCTGGCGGTTGGCCGAAATCGCCCATGCGCTCTACGGCACTCCGGCGCCGGTAATCCCAAGCGGCATGGCGCTCGCTGCGCTGGTGGCGGAACATTATGAGGCGATGCTGTGCTTTTACGGGCGCGATCTTGGCCTGCGGATCGCCCGCAAACATCTGGGCTGGTACGCAGACGCGGCCGGCACGGATCCGGCCCTGCGCGCCCTGATGATGGTCGCCACCGACCCCGCCGACACACTGGCGCTCATCGCCCGCGCCTTTGGCGCGCCTGCAGCAGAGGTGGCGGCATGACCTTGCCCGCCGCGGCAATGCTCTGGGCGTCAATCCCGGTGCCGACTTTTCTGATTGATGCGGCCGGCTGTACCGAAGATGCCAATCCCGCCGCCGAAGAATTCATGAATGTTTCTGCCCGCGCTTTGCAGGGCCAGCCGCTGTTTGACCGGCTGGCCATCGACGCACCGCTTGAGGACGCGCTGGCCCGCGTCCGTATCGGGCATTCGGCGCTGATCATCAATGATGTCGACGTCGGTACCGGCGAGCGTCCGCCCGTGCCTTGCACGCTGCAGGCCGCCCCGCTGGTCGACCGCCCCGGCACCATCTTGCTGATGATCGCCCCGCGCGAATTTGCGGAAAAACTCGGCCGCGCGCAGGGGCTGACCAAATCGGCCCGCTCTGCCATCGGCATGGCGGAAATGCTGGCGCATGAAATCAAGAACCCGCTGGCGGGAATTTCCGGCGCGGCGCAGCTGTTGGCGATGGGCCTTGGGCCGGAAGACAGCGAACTGACCGATCTTATCGTCGAAGAAACCCGGCGGATTGTGAAGCTTCTGGAGCAGGTCGAACAATTCGGGCACTTGCGGACCCCGGATCTGCACGCGGTGAACATTCACACGATCCTCGACCGCGCGCGCCGCTCGGCGCAGCTTGGCTTCGCCGCCGGTATGACCCTGATCGAGGATTTTGACCCGTCGCTGCCCGCAGTTCTGGGGGACGCCGATCAACTGACGCAGGTTTTCCTGAACCTCCTGAAGAACGCCGCCGAAGCCGCGGGTGGGCGCGGCGGTACCATTCGTATCCACAGTTTCTACGACCATTCTCTCAGGTTGCGCCGGGCCGGCGGCAGCCGGGCCTTGCCGGTGCAGGTCGAAATCATCGACGACGGACCCGGCATTCCAACGGCAATTCTGGCCGATATTTTTGATCCCTTCGTGTCGGGCCGTGAAAACGGCACCGGTCTTGGGTTGGCGCTGGTTTCGCGCATTGTCGCTGATCATGACGGCTGGATCGGCGTTGAGTCTCACCCTGGGCGTACGGTCTTTAGAATCGCTCTGCCCAAAGCCCCGCTGAAGGAGGCCTGAT
>JANMDM010000328.1:0-6889 GCA_031376305.1 Pseudomonadota bacterium
GCCGCTGAAAGTTTCGCGCGCAGCATCATCGCCACCTATGACGTGCGCTGCCCCGGCCCCGAAGCGCGCATCCGCCTGTTGTCGGGCGGCAATATGCAAAAGATCATTCTGGGGCGGGCGTTGGAGCCCGGCCCGCGGATCATCCTCGCCAACCAGCCGGTTCGCGGGCTTGATATTGGCGCCGTCACTTTCGTCCATTCCCGCCTGATCGCGGCGCGCGACGCCGGGGCCGCCGTCTTGCTGATTTCCGAGGATCTGGACGAGGTTTTGGCCCTGTCCGATGTCATCCATGTGATTTCCGAAGGCCGCCTGTCGCCCGCCTTCCCGCGCGGCAGCAAAACCCCTGCCGAACTTGGTATCTGGATGGCAGGCCAGGGGTTCGAGGGGGAAACCCATGCGGCTTGAACCCATCGCCAACCCCTCGCGGCTCAGGCTGATCGGCCTGCCGGCGCTGGCTCTGGCGCTGACGGTGCTGATCGCTTCACTGCTGGCGCTTCTGGCCGGGGCCAACCCGTTTGCGACGCTGGGGCTGATCCTTGACGGCGCAGTCGGGTCAAAATTCGCGCTTCTCGAAACCCTGAACCGCGCCACGCCGCTGATCTTCACCGGGCTGGCGGTGGCCGTGGCCTTTCGCGCCAAGCTTTGGAACATTGGCGCCGAGGCGCAGCTTTACGCGGGCGCGGTGGTGACGGTGTTGCTGGGCACCGGAGCGCTGCCGTTGCCGTCGTTGCTGCTGATTCCGGTTATCGCCCTGGCGGCGATGCTGGCCGGGGCATTGGTCCTGCTTGGTCCTGTCCTATTGAAAACCCGCGCCGGGGTGGACGAGGTGGTGACGACATTGCTTCTCAACTTCATCACCCTGCTCTTTGTCTCGCTGCTGCTGGAAGGGCCGCTCAAGGATCCGATGGGCATGGGCTGGCCCAAGTCCGCCGCTCTCGACAAGGCGGCGCGCCTGCCGCGCATTGTCGAAGGCCTGCGCCTGCATTGGGGCTTCGGCCTCGCGCTGCTGTCGGCACTGGCCGTCTGGGTCATTCAGACCCGCACCACCCTGGGTTATGAAATCCGCGCCGTCGGACAAAACGCCACTGCCGCGCGGTTTGCGGGCATTCCGGTCAACCGGGTGCTGGTGAAAACCGCGCTGCTGTCGGGGGGGCTGGCGGCCCTTGCGGGGTTTTCCGAAGTCGCCGGGCTGAAGGGCAACCTGACCTTGGACCTTAGCCCCGGTTTTGGCTACACGGGCATCATTGTTGCCATGCTGGCGCTGCTCAATCCCCTTGGTGTTGTCGTCTCGGCGATCTTTGTCGCCGGGGTTTTCGTCGGGGCCGACAGCATGAGCCGGGCCGCCGGGGTGCCCACCTATATCGCCGACATCCTGCTGGCCACCGCGCTGCTGACCATGGTTCTGGCAATCCGCCTGACCGGCACCCGTGTGCATTGGAGATAGGCGATGGACCTGTTCGATATCCTCCTATCTGCCACCTTCTGGGCCGCCGCCGTGCGCATCGCCTCGCCGCTGATCTTCGCCACGATGGGGGAACTCATCTGCGAGCGGGCGGGCGTGCTGAACCTTGGCATCGAAGGGATCATGGTCGTCGGCGCGCTGGCGGGCTGGATGACCGTCTATGCCGGCGGCGGCCTCTGGACCGGGGTGCTGGTGGCGATGCTGTCCGGGATGGGGTTCGGGCTTTTGCACGCGGTACTGACCGTGCCTTTCGGGCTATCGCAGCATGTTGTGGGCCTTGGCATCACCCTTCTGGCCACATCGGCCAGTTATTTCGCCTACCGTCTGGCGCTGCCCGAAGTGACCTCGCCGCCGAAGATCGAGCCGTTTCAGGTGTTGGAAATCCCGCTGCTGTCGAAGCTGCCGCTGATCGGTCCGGCGCTTTTCGCGCAAACGCCGCTGACCTACCTGGCCTTTGCCACCGCCATCGCCGTCAGTGTGATCTTGTTTCGCACCCCGCTGGGGCTGGCGGTGCGGGCGGCAGGCGAAAACCCTTCGGCGGTCGAGGCGCAGGGCCTGTCTGTCACCGCGATCCGCATGGGCGCGGTGGTTGTGGGGTCAGGCCTGATGGCGGTGGGCGGGGCGTTCCTGACCATGTCGGCCTTTTCCAGCTTTTTCTTCGAGATGGTCAACGGTCGTGGCTGGATCTGCATCGCACTGGTGGTCTTTGGCGCATGGAAGCCGGGCAAGGCGGTGCTTGGCGCGCTGCTGTTTGCGGCCTTTGACGCGTTGCAGGTGCGCTTGCAACAGACCCCCCTTGGCGCGCAGGTGCCCTATCAGATTTTCCTAATGGTGCCTTATGTGCTGTCAATCCTGGCGCTGGTGCTGATGTCACGGCGCGCCGAAGTGCCCGCCGCCCTGATGGTGCCCTACAATAAGGGGGAACGCTGATGTTCGATCTGATCGTCAAGGGCGGCATGCTGCCCGATGGCAGGCTGGCTGACATCGGTATCCGGGGCGACAGGATTGCCGCCGTGGGCAAGGTCGAGGGTGCGGCGCGCGCGGTCATTGATGCCACGGGTGATCTGGTCAGCCCGCCCTTTGTCGATCCGCATTTCCACATGGATGCGACGCTCAGCTACGGCACCCCGCGGGTGAACGCCTCTGGCACTTTGCTGGAGGGCATCGCCCTTTGGGGCGAGCTGCGCGCCATTGCCTCGGTCGACGATATGGTCACCCGCGCCATGACCTATTGCGACTGGGCCGCCGCAATGGGCCTACTGGCGATCCGCACCCATGTTGATACCACCCCGGATCACCTGCGCGGCGTGACGGCGATGCTTGAGGTCAAACGACGGGTTGCCCCCTATATCGACCTGCAACTGGTGGCCTTCCCCCAAGACGGGCTTTACCGCACTGCGACCGGCCGCGCCAACCTGATCCGGGCGCTGGATATGGGCGTCGACGTGGTGGGCGGCATCCCGCATTTTGAGCGCACCATGCAGGACGGCGCGGATTCGGTGCGCGACCTTGCCGGTATCGCGGCGGACCGCGGGCTGATGCTGGACCTGCATTGTGATGAGTCCGATGACCCGCAGTCCCGCCATGTCGAAACCCTTGCCGCCGAAGTCACCCGCCACGGCCTTGGCGGCCGCGCGGCGGGTAGCCATCTGACCTCGATGCATTCGATGGACAATTACTATGTGTCCAAACTTTTACCGCTGATCGCGGAATCGGGCATGACGGCGATCCCCAACCCGCTGATCAATATCACTTTGCAGGGGCGTCACGACAGCTATCCCAAGCGTCGCGGCCTGACACGGGTGAAGGAAATGCAGGCTCAGGGCATCACCGTCGGCTGGGGTCAGGATTGCGTTCTGGACCCTTGGTACAGCTTGGGCACCGCCGACATGCTTGATGTGGCCTTCATGGGGCTGCATGTGGCGCAGATGACCCATCCGGCGGAAATGGCGCGGTGTTTTGATATGGTCACGGCGCAGAATGCCAGGATCATGAACCTTGCAGGCTATGGGCTGAAGGTCGGCGATACCGCCTCAATGGTGGTGCTGGACGCTGGCAATCCGGTCGAGGCGCTGCGGCTCAGGGCCGAGCGTCTGGCGGTCATCGCCAAGGGTAAGGTGATTTCGCGCCGCGTCCGCAATGACGCCCAACTAACGATCCAAGGCCGCCCGGCTTCGGTCAGGCGGCGGCATCAGGCCGTGTAGGGCGGGGTTCACCCCGCCAAGCCGCGCAAATGCGCTGCCGTGGCGGCCAGACCTTCGGCCAGGCCAAAGGCCGGGGCATAACCAAGGCGTTGGCGCGCCAGATCGGCGGGGCAGGACCCTTGCGCCACGAACAGCTCATACAGATGCGCGTCCGGGCGCATCTCGCCGCCCGCCGCCTTCAGGCGACGCTTGGCGGCCCGCACCAAGGCCTCAAAGCGCTGGTGGCCGATCATACGACGGGCGATGGCACTGACCCTTGCGGCGGCCGAAGGCGGGCGATCTTTGCCCATGTCCGAATGCGCCTGCGCGGGCGCAAGCTCTGCCGCCGGCCGAAACCGCACCTCACCCCGCCCCAGAATATCGCGGTAACCGCCGATCAGGGCCGACCACGCAAAAGGCGCCGGACCGTTCAGGATGAACCGCTCGTGCCCAAGATCGGGCAGGGTGGCCACGCGCAACAGCCCCTGCACCACATCCTCGACAAAGACCCCCTGACACAGGCCTTCCGGCTCTGGCAACACCACCGCCCCGCGCAACAGACCTTCCGCAAACCCGTCGGTCCACAGGCTGCTGCCGGGGCCATAGACGATGGTTGGTTGCACGATTGCCGCCGGGCGGCTGCCCGCCATCAACCGGCGTTCCATGGCGATCTTGGTGCGCCGGTACGGGCTGCCCCCAGGGCGGTCCATGGGGGAGGTCTCAGTGACCGCGCCATTCGGCCAGTCGTCATAGACGACGATTGAACTGGTGTGGATGATCCGCGCCCGGCCAAGGCGTTCCGCCGCCGCCACCAGCCCTTCGAACCCCGCCAGATTGGCCGCCCCCGAGGCGCGAAAATCATAGGCGAGGTTAAAGACGATCTCCTGCCCTTCCGCCGCTGCCGCCAGGGCCTGCGGATCGGTCATGTCGCCCATCACCACCCGCACGCCAAGGCCGCCCAGTGCTGCCGCCGAATGGCGGTTGCGCCCAAGGGCTGACACCTCTGCCTGCGCGGCAAGCAACGCGGCCACCAACCTGCGGCCGATAAAGCCGCTGGCACCCGTCACCAGAACCTTGCGGCCCTTCAGGCCACCGCCCATGCTATTACTCATCTCGCATCCTGTTCCACCGCCGCTCTTGCGTGCAGGCTAGCTGCAACGCTTCCCCAGCGAAACCATCCTTCCGCCTTGGGCTGGCCCGAATCCCCCGGTTATGGTAGGCGCGCAGGATAATATCGCGGTTTTTTACCGATTGATGCCGATTGCCATGCAGTGAATTTTGACGGGGAACGTGATGAGAATTGGGATCATTGGGGCGGCGGGCAAGATCGGCCAGATGCGCGTCGCCACCGTGCATAACAACCCGGCCACCGAGTTGGTGGCGGTTATGGACCTGTCGGCCGAAAAGGCCGCCGCCGTCGCCAAAGGCGCGCCGGTCTTTACCGATCTTCAGCGGTTTTTGGATGTGCCAATGGAGGCGGTCATCATCTCGACCCCCGCCCATGTGCGCGAACCCCTGTGTACTGCCGCCTTTGCGCGCGGCCTGCATGTGTTGTCGGAAAAGCCCCTGGCCCATACCGTCGATGGCAGCCGCCGGATTGTTGAAGCCGCCCGCGCGGCGGGCCGCCATCTGGGGGCCGGGTTCAATATGCGCTACTACCCGGCCTTTGCCTATGTGAAAGACATCATGGCCTCGGGCCGCATCGGAGAGATTGACCATATCCGCGTCTATGGCGGTCACGAAGGCCTGCCGAAATTCGCCTATGACTGGGAATATAAAGCAGAAATTTCCGGCGGCGGGGCTTTGTGGGATGTCGGCATCCATATGACCGACATGGCCCGGTATCTGCTGGGAGAGATCACCGAGGTCTACGGTGTGGCCACTGAAAAGATCTGGAAAGTGCTGGGGTCGGAAGACAACGCCATGGCGATCTTCAAAAGCCCGTCGGGGGTTTCGGCGATCTATCAGGCGACCTGGACCGACTGGAAAGGCTATCAAAGTGCGGTCGAGGTTTACGGCTCGCACGGCATGGTGCGCGGATCTTATGCGCCGATGCAGAACCTGCTGATCACCCTGGACAAGCCCGGTGGGCGGGCCACAAAGCAACTGAAACGCTACCCCGAAATCATGCTGCGCGAAAAGCTCCGGTCGTGGAAAACCACGGCGCTGAAGTCATTTCAGAACGAGCTATCCGAGTTTGTCGGCCTGCTTGAGGGCCGCGAAGGGCTGCGCATCGCCGACGGTCATGCCGCCTTGCGGGCCGTCGAAATTGCTGCGGCCGTGCCGGAAAGTTCCCGCACCGGCCAACCCATACGGCTGGCCGATCTGGGGCCAATGCGGCTTTAGCTTTCAAAACGTTGAAAGTTCCGGCGGGCTTGCTATAACCTGCGGCATTGACAGGCTTTTTGATTTTCAAAGGACGTGATGTTGCGCGCTGATCCCCTTTTGTCGATCGTGGTGACCATCGTTGATGGCGGACGCTATCTGCGCGACTTTCTGCGCGCCACGAACGCGCTGCAAAATCCGCCCCGGCTGGAACTGATCGTGCCCTATGATGACAGCGTCGCCGATGTCGCGGCGTTTCAGGCGGAATTTCCCCATGTGAATTTCCTCAGGCTTGGGCGCATCGTTCCGGTCCGGCCGATAACCACTGAGGCGGGTCAGCATGAGCTGTTCGACCGCCGCCGCGCCGCTGGGCTGGCGGCGGCCACCGGCGATATCATCGCCATTCTGGAGGATCGCGGCCATCCGCATCCCGATTGGGCGCGCACCGTGGTCAGGCTTCACTCTGAGACTGGCAAGAATGTCATCGGCGGGGCGATTGACTGCAAGGAACCGGTCAGCCTGCTGAACTGGGCCTTTTATGTCACCGATTTCGGCCGCTACGGCCGCCCGTTCATCACTGGCCCCGCCGAATGGGTGTCGGATGTGAATGTCACCTATTCGCGCAACGCCCTTGAGGCGACGCGGCACCTGTGGTCGGAGCGTTTTCACGAACCGGTGGTGAACTGGTTCCTGATCGGGCGCGGCGATGAACTCCTGCTCTCGAACGAGCTGATCGTTGATCACGTCCGCCCGCCCGCCACCCTGGCGCGGCTGTTGCCCGAACGCTTCCACTGGGGGCGGCTTTTCGGCAATATCCGGGCGCGGCATTTCACCCCGTTGCAGCGGGTCGCCTATATCGCCCTCAGCCCGCTGATCCCGCCCAGCCTGTGGCTGCGCCACGGGCTGACGCAATGGCGCA
>JANMDM010000332.1:0-1738 GCA_031376305.1 Pseudomonadota bacterium
TTGTGGCTGGCCGACAGGATAATCCCGCCATCGGTTTTGTTCAGCCGGATCAGATGCGACGCGGCGGGGGTCGAGAGAAGCGCCCCCTGCCCGATGATGATTTTGGTCGCGCCATTGGCAGCAGCCATTTTCAAGATCACCTGTGCGGCGGTGTCATTGAAATAGCGACCATCGCCCCCCAACACAAAGCACTTGCCCGCCGCCCCGCCAATTGCATCGAAGGTCGATTGTATGAAGTTCTCCAGATAATGCCTTGACATAAATACCTTGGTCTTCTTGCGAAGCCCCGAGGTTCCGGGTTTTTGCCCGGCAATCGGGGCGGTCTTGCAGATGTTCATTTGCATTTTTCAATTCTCCTTGCCGGGCTCATCAAGCCGGATAAAAACCTGCACTGCCTGGCCCGCTGCCCGAATCCACCCGGCCGTCACTGCCGTGAGGCGATCACGATTGGCGCTATCAAGACACCACTGCCAGCGGCCCGCTGGCAGCAGAATGTCATCATCGGCCCCGGCATTGAAGACCGCGAAAACCGCAGTATCATTTTTCACGGCGGTATTGGACCTAATTTCGCAACAAAGCGCCCATCTGGACGACCCATCCCAGTCGGCGGCTGACGGCTCGGCCCCGGAGGGCAGACGCCAAATCAGATCGCGGGTGCCATCCGCCTGCGGCTGGCCATGCAAGAAATTTTTCTGGCGGATCACCGGATGATCCTGTCGCAGCCGCGCGAGACGGGCCACAAAGCTGCGAAGCTGGGGGGGCGCCGCGTCCCAGCTCAACCAACTTACATCAGTGTCCTGCGCATAGGCATTGTTGTTGCCCCGCTGAGAGTGCCCCAACTCATCCCCGGCCAGCAGCATCGGCGTGCCCTGCGCAAGAAACAGCGTCGCCAGCATTGCCCGCTTGCGCAGAACCCGCGCGACGACAACTGCCGGATCGTCACTGATCCCTTCAACCCCCATATTGTCGGAGCAATTGTCATGATGGCCATCATGGTTGCCCTCGCCATTATCAAGATTATGTTTTTTAGAATAAGAAACAACATCTTGCAGGGTGAAGCCATCATGCGATGTCAGGAAGTTCACCGAAGCAGTCGCCTGCCTGCCGGGGCGATCAAACAGCTCTGCTGAGCCAGTCAAGCGCCGCGCCAGCTCTGCCTGCCCGCCATCGCCGCGCCAAAAGCGGCGGGTACCGTCGCGGAACCGGTCGTTCCATTCGGCAAAGGGCGCCGGAAACTGGCCAAGCCGATAGCCACCCGGCCCCAGATCCCACGGTTCAGCAATCAAGATCAGGCGGTTCAGTATCGGATCCTGCGTGATCGCCTCTATAAATGCTGACCCTGGGTCAAATCCCCCGGCGTTGCGCAGCAGGGTCGTCGCGAGATCAAAGCGGAACCCGGCAACACCCATCGCCGCCCAGTGGCGCAGCGCATCCATAACCAGGCGCAGCACCATCGGATGGCCAAGGTTCAAAGTGTTCCCGGTGCCGGCGTGGTTGAGATTTTCACCCTTGGGCGTCAGCGCATAATAGCTTTTGTTGTCCAGCCCGCGGAAACAAAGCGTTGGCCCGCCAGCATCGCCTTCGCCGCTGTGGTTGAAAACCACATCCAGGATCACACCGATCCCATCGGCCTTTAAAGCCCGCAGTGCTGTACAAAGCCCTGCCAAGCCGTCCGGCCCCATATAGCGCGGTTCGGGTGCCAGCATCGCGATGGGTTGGTAGCCCCAGTAGTTCACCA
>JANMDM010000148.1:0-24795 GCA_031376305.1 Pseudomonadota bacterium
GCCGAAGGCATCGTCTGCACCGGCCCCTTTGATGAATTGACCGAAACCCCCGAAGACTACCGCGCGCAGTTTCTGTACGCCAAGGCCAAGGGCTTGAAACTCCTTTGTGCCAACCCCGATCTGGTGGTCGATATGGGCGATAAACGCATCTACTGCGCCGGGGCACTGGCGGGCCTTTACGACGAAATGGGCGGCGAAAGCCTGTATTTCGGCAAGCCGCACCCGCCGATTTATGATCTGGCCCGCACGCGCCTTGCGGCGCTGACCGGGGTGTCGTTGGAAAGTGGCGCGGCCCTGGCGGTGGGCGACGGGATCGGCACAGACATCCAAGGCGCACTGGGCGAAGGCATCGACGCCCTGTTCGTGACCGGCGGTCTTGCCGCCGACGCCTTCGGACCCGACGCCGAGAACCCAGACGCGGCGCTGCTTGAGACCTGGCTGGCACAGCAACAGCTTTCGCCCGGCTATTGCATCGGTCGCCTGCGCTGATCCGCAGCCTTTCCGCAACATTGTTGCTAATTCTGGTCCACACACGCCCATAAATTACCAAAGAACATTGCGCCGCCGCGCAGCATCCGCTATGCTGCGCCGCAACATATGCTGGGATTCGCCATGATGCTCGACAATCAGCCCCGCGGGACAATCTGCATCGAGGATCTCGAAATCGGGATGATGCGGTATTTGCGCAAGCAGATCACCGACCGCGACATCGAATTGTTTGCCGAAGTGTCCACCGACCGCAACCCGGTGCATCTGGATGAGGCCTATGCCCAGGAAACGATCTTTCAGGGCCGCATTGCCCACGGGATGCTGACGGCGGGATTGATCTCCGCCGTCATTGGCGAACAGCTGCCGGGACACGGCACGGTGTATCTGGGCCAAAGCCTCAAGTTCATGGCCCCGGTGCGCCCCGGCGATGTTGTCTATGCAGAAGTGAAAGTCCTGAGCATTGATCATGCCCGGCGCCGCGTGACCCTTGAAACCCATTGCGCCGTGGGCGATACGGTAGTCCTCAAAGGCGAAGCGCTGGTTCTGGCGCCAAGCCGCAAGTTCGACTGATCCGGCGGGCGCTTCCGCCATACGGGGGCCGATGCGGACGCATACTCACTGGACCGGGATATTGCCAGGCGACCGCGGGGCCTCGGTGGCGCTGGGCAATTTCGACGGTGTGCATCTGGGCCATCAGTCGGTGATTGATCTGGCGCGCCGGGATGATGCCCCTTTGGGGGTCGTCACTTTCGAACCCCATCCCCGCCAGTACTTCGCCCCCGCTTCCCCGACGTTCCGGCTGATGAATGCCGAAGCCCGCGCGCATCGCCTGGAAAAGCTTGGTGTCCACCAGCTTTATGAGCTGCCTTTTGACGCGACCCTCGCCGGTATGGAGGCCGAGGCCTTCGTGGCCGAGGTTCTGGTGGCAAGTCTGGGTGTGGCGCATGTCACCGTCGGGGCGGATTTTTGCTTTGGCAAAGGCCGCAAGGGCAACGTGGCCACGCTTCGGGATCTGGGCCAGCGTTTCGGCTTTGGGGTGACGGTGGCCGAACTGGTGGGACTGGACGGGGTAGAGATCTCATCAACGGCGATCCGTCAGGCCCTGGCAGAAGGCCGCCCCCGCGATGCGGCGCGGATGCTGGGCCACTGGCACCGCATCGAAGGCGAAGTGATCCACGGTGACAAGCGCGGGCACGACATGGGCTATCCAACCGCGAACATGGGGGTCGCCGGGCTGCACCTGCCGAAACTGGGGGTTTATGCGGTCAAGGTCGATGTGCTGACCGGGCACCTGACGGGCAGCTACGGCGGCGCCGCCAGCCTTGGCGTGCGTCCGATGTTTGGCCAGAACCAGCCAAACCTTGAAACCTTTGTCTTTGACTTCAACGGTGACCTTTACGGCCAGCACCTGTCGGTGGGCTTCATAGATTACTTGCGCCCTGAGTTGAAATTCGACGGCCTGCCTGCCTTGCTGCAGCAGATGCACGAAGATTGCGACCGGGCGCGCGTCATCCTGGGTGCAGTATGACCGACAAACCCATAAAGATGCGCGAAAAGTTCTGGACTCTGCCGCTTGGCTCGCTGACCCCGCCAGAATGGGAAGCACTTTGTGACGGCTGTGGCAAATGCTGCCTGAACAAGCTTGAGGATGACGAAAGCGGCGAAGTGTTCTTTACCCGGGTTGCCTGCCGCTTGCTCGACGGCGAAAGCTGCCGCTGCGGGCAATATGCGCAGCGCAAAAGCTTTGTGCCGGAATGCGTGGTGCTGACCCCAACAACGCTTAAGAAGAACGCCTATTGGATGCCATCAACCTGTGCCTACCGGCTGCGCGCCGAAGGTCGGCCGCTTTTCGACTGGCATCCGCTGGTTTCAGGCGACCCGGACTCGGTCCACAAGGCTGGCATGTCGGTCAAGGGCTGGACGATCCCTGAGTTCGAGGTGCCCGAAGAAGACTGGGAAGATTACATCATCGAGGATCTGTGATGGAGTTCGCCTCTGACAATACCTCGGGTGCCGCGCCTGAAATCCTTGCCGCCGTCACCGCCGCAAATGCCGGATATGCGCCTTCGTACGGGGCCGATCCGATCATGGACCGCGTCCGTCAATTGATCCGCCAAACCTTTGAGGCCCCCGAAGCAGCGGTGTATCTGGTCGCCACCGGAACCGCCGCCAATGCCCTGTCGATGGCACTGCTCTGCCCGCCATGGGGGGCCGTCTATTGCCATGCAGGCGCCCATGCGGAAGTCGACGAATGCGGCGCCCCGGAGTTCTTTATCGGTGGCGGCAAAATGGCCCCGATCACAACACCGGATGGCAAGATCACACCAGAGGCATTGGCCGCAGGAATTTCCGCGACCCCGCAGGGCGATGTCCATCATATCCAGCACGGAATGCTGACGCTGACCAACCTGACCGAAACCGGCAGCTTTTACCGCCCGGACGAGGTTGCCGCCCTGACCGCGATTGCCCGCGCCCAGGGGCTGAAAACCCATATGGACGGTGCGCGTTTTGCCAATGCGCTGGTGGCGGCGGGCTGCACCCCGGCCGCGATGACGTGGCAGGCCGGGGTGGATGTTCTGTCGTTCGGTGGCACCAAAAATGGCTGCCTCGGGGTGGAAGCGGTGGTGATCTTTGACCCCGCCAAGGCTTGGGAATTCGAGCTGCGGCGCAAGCGCGGCGGGCATCTTTTTTCAAAACACCGGTTCTTGTCGGCGCAGATGGCGGCCTATCTGACCGACGGGGTGTGGATCCGGAACGCCACCCATGCCAATGCCATGGCCGCACGGCTGGCCGCGGGGCTGGCACGCACATCCGACGCGTCGCTCGTCTATCCGTGCGGCGGCAATATCGTCTTTGCGCGCCTGCCGCGCGGTGTGCACCGGCGGGCAATCGCGGCGGGGGGCCACTACGATTTGTCGCCCTTTGATGTGACTTTGGACGGGCCTGAGGATGTGCCGCTTTCGGCGCGGTTTGTCTGCTCCTGGTCGACGACCGCGGCGGATGTCGACAGCTTCCTGGCGCTGCTCAGGTAGGGGTTTTGGCACGGGCGTCGGCCAAATCCGCGCGCTTTCGGCCAGCCATATCAATCGCGGCTAAGGTTCACGTCGATCAGGCCCGCCACCTGTGCGGCATGGGTGACAGGCAGCAAATGCCCGGCCCCCGGCACTTCCGCCAGGCCGACGTCAGGAAGCCGGGCGGCGATCTCTTCGGCGATGCGCGAAATGATGGGCGGGCATTCGGTGCCGATGATAATCATCACCGGCATGTTCAGACTTTCCAATGCGCCTTTGGCCAGAATGCCCCGATTGTCTTGGGCCAGCCCCGGCATCCCGGCTTCAATCAGATGGATACGTTCGGCCATGTAGTGGCGCGAGCGGCCCTCAATCTCGGCCCAAGGCGTCCCGGTGCCCCAGATTTCGGTGAATTTCTCGGCCGCCAGCATCCGCTCTCCGGCGGCAAGGGCGCGCGCATAGGGGGCCATTGCGGTATGGAACGCCTCCCATTCGGGAAAGCCGCGCGCGGCGGCAAACAGCACCGGCTCGATTAGGGTCAGGCTGCGCACCAGCTCGGGCAGGTCCTGGGCCAGTTGCAGCGCCGCCACCGCGCCACCGGAATGGCCGATCAGATCGACGGGCGCGTCGATGAACCCCGCCGCCACCCGCGCGCAAAGACTGGTGTAATCCTCGATCCCGTCCCAGTCGGCGGATTTGCCATGGCCGGGCAGGTCAAAGGCGGTCAGGGTCAGGGGTTCTGCCAGATGCCCGAACATCCCCTTCCAGACACCGGAATGCGCCAGCGAACAATGCAGGGCCAGCGCGCGGCGATCACCCGTACCGAAGCTTTGCCAATGGGTCGGATGGCCGGCCAAAATATCCTTGGGCATCAGAGCTTCCCGGCCAGAAAAAGATCGAGGTCGTCCAAGCGGTCCTGCCCCCAGAACCGCTCATCGCCGTCGGTGATGTAGAAGGGCACACCAAACACACCGCAGCGGGTCGCCTCCTCAAGGTTTCGCGCGTAGGCTTCCGCCCCAAGCAACATGCCGCTGTCGGCAAGGGACGGCGTAAAGCCGTTTGCCTCAAGAACGGCGCGCACGACGTCGTCGTCGGCGATATTGCGGTCTTCGGCCCAGCAGGCGCGCGAAAAGTCGTGGACCAGCCCCCCCAGATCACCACCCGCCCCCTCGTGCTGTGCCGCCTGAGCGGCGATGATCGCATAAGACGAGGGGGCGGGATTCGCGGGCCAGAACATCGGCTGCGCGTTAAGCGGCAGTCCCAGCTTTGCCGCCTGCCGCCGCAGGTCCTGGGCGCGGTAGTCCTTGCGGCTTTGCGGACGGTCCTTGAAGGCCTGACCGCCGGTGCGCGGGAACAGGGCGGGCGCATCCAGCGGTTTATAGGAAATCGTCGCCCCATGCCGGGCGGCAATTTGTTCCAGTCGGGTGCCGGCCAGATAGGTAAAGGGCGATATTGTCGCAAAGTAGTAGTCAACATGCGCCATCTTGTGACCCCTTTCACGCTTCGGTTTGCGGGGAAACTAACCGGGTGATAAGCGGTGTGCAACGTCCCGAATCCATACCATCCCCTGCCCGCCAGCCCAAGCTGCAAGGACACCGACATGGCCGCCATGACCGAACCGAAACTGATTGCAGGCAATGCCAACCGAACCCTTGCCGCTGCCATTGCCCGCCGCATGTCGATGCACCGGGGAATGAGCGTTGGTCTGGTCGATGCCCGCGTCGAGCGCTTCAACGACCAGGAAATTTTCGTTGAGGTTTTCGAGAATGTCCGGGGCGAGGATATGTATATCATCCAGTCCACCTCAAACCCGGCCAATGACAACCTGATGGAGCTTTTGATCATGACCGACGCGTTGCGCCGGTCGTCGGCGGCACGGATCACCGCAGTCATCCCTTACTTCGGATACGCCCGTCAGGATCGCCGCGCCAAGGCCCGCACCCCGATTTCGGCAAAGCTGGTGGCGAACCTGATCACCGAGGCCGGTGTTGACCGGGTTCTGACGATGGATCTGCATGCCGCGCAGATTCAGGGCTTCTTCGATATCCCGGTGGATAACCTCTACGCCTCGCCGATTTTCGCGCTCGATATTGAGCATCACTTCAAAGGCAAGCTTGATCACGTCACCGTGGTGTCCCCCGACGTTGGCGGCGTGGCGCGCGCCCGCGAGCTGGCGCAGCGCATCGGCTGCGGGCTGGCCATCGTCGACAAGCGGCGGGTCAAGGCCGGAGAGATTGCCGAGATGACGGTGATCGGTGATGTCTCGGGCCAGACGTGCATCATCGTCGACGACATCTGCGACACGGCGGGAACGCTGTGCAAAGCGGCCGAAGTGCTGATCGCGGGCGGCGCCAGCGAGGTGCATTCCTATATCACCCATGGCGTCCTGTCCGGCCCGGCGGTTGAACGTGTGTCGAAATCAGTGATGAAAAGCCTGGTTATCACCGATTCTATTGAGCCGACCGATGCGGTGAAAAACTGCCCGAACATTCGGATCATTCCGACAGCCCCGATGTTCGCGCAAGCCATCCTGAACATCTGGAACGGCACCTCCGTATCATCGCTGTTTGAATCCGATACCCTGAGCCCGATCTATGAGGGCATGTATACGCGCAGCTGAGGTTTCGCCCAAAAAGCCGGGGGTGCGTCCGCCAAATCGGTGCTGACGCGCCATCCGCCCGCTGGTAACTGCGCACAAACGATGGAAAGCCACGCATTGCGCACCCGATTGGCGCGGAACTTGCATTTGCGCTATACATTTCCTGTCATTGGCACTAGGTGCCGTCATTCCCTTTCGCCGGACCGACAAATCTCTGCCGGTGCATCGGCGTTGCGTTGGTAATATGCCCGACGCTCAGCCCTGAAAAGTAGACCCATGACCCAGATCCCGACGATGATCCCGACCCTTGCCGACGCTTTGGCCAAACGTGGCTATGATGTGCTGACCCCGGTACAAGAGGCGGTGACAAAGCCGGAGCTGGAAGGCGCGGACCTGCTGGTGTCGGCGCAGACCGGGTCTGGCAAAACGGTGGGTTTCGGTCTGGCGATTGCACCGACCCTGCTTGGCAAGGCCGACCGCTTTGGTCCGGCCGGCAGCCCGCTGGCGCTGGTGATCGCGCCGACGCGGGAATTGGCCTTGCAGGTCAAGCGCGAGCTTGCCTGGCTTTACGAACAGGCCGGGGCCAGCCTGGCGTCTTGCGTCGGCGGCATGGACATGCGCGATGAACGCCGGACGCTCGACCGGGGGGCGCATATCGTTGTGGGTACGCCGGGGCGTCTGAAAGACCATATTCAGCGCGGATCTTTGGATCTGAGCATGATCCGCGCCGCCGTCCTGGATGAAGCCGATGAGATGCTGGATCTGGGCTTCCGCGAGGATCTTGAGTTCATTCTGGGCGCCGCCCCGGAAACACGGCGCACCTTGATGTTTTCGGCCACGGTGCCAAAAGCCATCGCCACATTGGCCCAAAGCTATCAAAAGAATGCCATCCGCGTTGCCACAGCGGGCGAGCGGACCCAGCATGCCGACATCGAATACCGCGCCCTTCAGGTCGCCACGCAGGACGCCGAAAACGCCATCGTCAACGTCTTGCGCTTTTACGAGGCGCAAAACGCCATCGTGTTTTGCAACACCCGCGCCACCGTCAACCGGCTGACGACACGGCTGTCGAACCGCAGTTTTTCGGTTGTGGCCCTGTCGGGGGAACTCAGCCAGAACGAGCGGACCCACGCCTTGCAGGCCATGCGTGACGGCCGGGCGCGGGTTTGTGTGGCCACCGACGTGGCGGCGCGCGGCATCGACCTGCCGAACCTGGAACTGGTGATCCACGCGGAACTGCCGTCGAATTCTGAAACGCTTCTGCACCGCTCGGGCCGCACCGGCCGGGCCGGCCGCAAGGGCGTTTCTGCACTGATCGTGACCCGGAATGCCCGCAAGAAGGCCGAAGGTCTGCTGAAGTTTGCCAAGGTCACCGCCGAATGGGCGGATGCGCCTTCGGCTGAAGCCGTGCAGCGGCGCGATGCCGAACGGCTGCTGGCCGATCCGATCTGGACCGAAGCCATCAGCGACACTGAGCGTGAATTCTCGGGTCGCTTGCTTGAACTTTACAACGCCGACCAGATTGCCGCCGCCTATGTGCGGCTCTACCGCGCGGGACGTTCGGCGCCGGAAGAACTGTCAGCCTCAGGCGGCGATGCCGGGCCACGCAATGCAGCGGCTTTCGGCCCAAGCCAGTGGTTTTCGGTTTCGGTCGGGCGGGCGCAAAACGCCGAACCGCGCTGGATCCTGCCGATGCTTTGCCGGTCCGGCAACATCAACCGCGACGACGTCGGGGCAATCCGCGTGCAAGAGACGGAAACCTTTGTCGAGGTGCTGCAATCCAGCGCTGCGGGCCTGATGGCCGCCGTCGGACCCGGCGGCAAGCTCGAAGGCGATGCGGTCCTGCGCGCGCTCAGCAAGCCGCCCTTTGGCGAACGGGTGCCGCAACCCGTCCCTGCCGCGCCCGATTACAAGGCGGCGCGCAAGCATATTCCGGGGGCCAAAACCGGCTATCCGAAGAAATACCCCTCGGACCGGGCCGACGGCGAAAAGCCCCATGAGGCACCGCGCCCCGCCCCGCGCCCGAAACTCGGCCACATCGCGCCCTCAGTGGCTGCGGAACACGGGTTGCTCAGCGAACCTGTTGTCCGTGATGCGCCGCGCAAGTCATATGCCGCGAAGCCTGCGGGCAAAAAACCCTTTACGGCTGCGGCCGAAAGCAAGGCTGAACCCTGGAAGCCCCGTGGACCGAAGCCCGCTGGCGCCGGGGCGCCCGGCAAGGGCTGGGCCGCGAAAAAGCCCACGGGGGCCAGCGGCAAACCGCGCCCGCCAAAGGGTGGCGGTACGGCACCCAAGCGCTGAAATTGCCAATGCGTTGAAACTGAACGGCCCCTGCTCTCGCAAGGGCGGTTTTTCTATCTTGGGGCGGCAGCCGTCATATCCGCTTAGTCGATTTGCCAATCATCGACGCCCCTGACCTCGCCGATGGCCAGCCAATCGGCCCGGACGCGGGCAACGCGGGTGTCGCCCCAGGTGCGAAAGACGATGATAAAGCCCTCCGGGTTGACCATCTCGGCCGATATGTCAGCACGTTGATTGGTTTTCTGATCCATATCCCACATCGACAGCGTGACCTGCACCACCGGATCGGTCAGGAAAGGCTGTTTGAATTCGACCAGCCGCCGGAGTTCGCGCGGGCCATTGCCGGTCCACATCGCACCGCCATCCTGATAGTCGGAAAAGAGGATGATCGAGCCCTGATCGACGCCCATCAGATGACCAGTGAACCGTCTCATGGAAAATCCTTACTGCACGGTCGCAAGATTACCGAACAATACCAAAAGCAAAAGCCCCGGCAAGATCGCCGGAGCTTTTACGTAGTTTTGCGGCGCAAGGTTCAAAGACCCAGCGCACCTTTCAAAGCCTGCATATCGGCAACCTGTTTGTCGGCGGCATCGCGCCCTTCGGCCGGAACCGCTGCGGCCGCGCGTGTTGCTTCGGCAATCAATTCCTCAACCGAGGCTGCAGTGACTTCACCAACCGGCATGGCCCGTTCGGCCAGAACCGAGGTGCCCGCCGAGGAAATTTCGGCGAAACCGCCGGTCACGGCATAGCTGGTCGTACCTTCGGCGGTCACCACCGTCAGAACGCCGGGACGCAGCGTGGTGATCAGCGGCGCGTGATCGGGCATCGCCGTCAGATCGCCGTCCGCGCCCGGAATGCGCACCTCGCGCGCCGGAACAGAAGCCAGCTTCCGTTCCGGGGTAACAAGGTCGAACTGCATCGTATCGGCCATATCGCCCCCTTACGCCGCTTCTGCGGCCAGACGCTGTGCCTTGGCTTTCACGTCCTCGATGTCGCCAACCATGTAGAAGGCAGCTTCCGGCAGGTGATCGTATTCCCCCGCAACCACGGCCTTGAACGAGGAAATGGTCTTTTCCAGCGGCACCTGAATGCCGTCTGAGCCGGTGAAGACCTTGGCAACGTCGAAGGGCTGCGACAAGAAACGCTGAATCTTGCGGGCGCGCGACACCGTCAATTTATCGTCTTCACTCAGTTCGTCCATGCCAAGAATGGCGATGATGTCCTGTAGCGATTTGTAGCGCTGCAAGATGCCCTGAACGTCACGGGCCACCTGATAATGCTCTTCCCCGACCACAACCGGGTCAAGGATGCGCGACGAACTATCGAGCGGGTCGACGGCCGGATAGATGCCAAGCTCCGAGATGGCGCGCGACAGAACCGTCGTCGCATCAAGGTGGGCGAAGGACGTGGCAGGCGCCGGGTCGGTCAAGTCATCGGCGGGCACATAGATGGCCTGGACGCTGGTGATGGACCCCGCCTTGGTCGAGGTGATGCGTTCCTGCATCTGCCCCATGTCGGTGGCCAGCGTCGGCTGGTAACCCACAGCGGATGGGATACGACCCAGAAGCGCTGACACTTCCGAACCGGCTTGGGTAAAGCGGAAGATGTTGTCGACAAAGAACAACACGTCGGTGCCCGACTGGTCGCGGAACTGTTCGGCCAGCGTCAGGCCCGACAGCGCCACGCGCATCCGCGCCCCCGGCGGCTCGTTCATCTGACCGTAGACAAGCGCCACTTTCGACTTCTCCAGATCATCCAGCACGATAACCCCGGATTCGATCATCTCGTGGTAAAGGTCGTTGCCTTCACGGGTCCGTTCACCCACACCCGCAAACACCGAAAAGCCCGCGTGAACCTTGGCGATGTTGTTGATCAGTTCCATGATCAGAACCGTCTTGCCAACGCCCGCACCGCCAAACAGACCGATCTTGCCGCCCTTGGAATAGGGGGCCAGCAGGTCGATGACCTTGATGCCGGTGACCAGGATTTCCGAGCTGGTCGACTGTTCGGAAAACGCCGGGGCGGGCTGGTGGATGGCGCGGTATTCGGTGGCCTTGACCGGACCTTTTTCGTCGACCGGCTCGCCGATGACATTCAGGATGCGGCCCAGCGTCGCGTTGCCGACCGGCACCTGGATCGGTGAGCCAAGATCGCTGACCGCAGCGCCACGGACCAGACCTTCGGTCGCGTCCATCGCCACGGTACGCACCGTGTTTTCGCCAAGGTGTTGGGCCACTTCCAGAACCAGACGCTTGCCGTTGTTGGTCGTCTCAAGGGCGTTCAGAATCGCGGGCAGGCTGCCCTCGAACTGAACATCCACAACGGCGCCGATGATTTGCGTCACCTTGCCTTGTGCTTTCGCTTTTGCCATGTGGTTTCTCCGGTTCCTTTAGAGCGCCTCGGCGCCCGAAATGATTTCGATAAGCTCTTTGGTGATCGAGGCCTGACGCGAGCGGTTGTAGACGATGGTCAGCCGGTCGATCATGTCGCCCGCGTTGCGGGTGGCGTTGTCCATCGCCGACATCCTGGCGCCCTGTTCCGAGGCGCCGTTCTCAAGCAGCGCGGTGAAGACCTGCGTCGCCAGCCCGCGCGGCAGAAGATCGGCAAGAACGCCTTCTTCGGACGGCTCGTAGTCATACAGCGTCGAGGCGGCCGCAGCCCCTTCGAACTTCGCCGGGATCACCTGCTGCGCAGTGGGGATCTGGCTGATCACCGACTGGAAGCGGTTGAAGAACAGCGTCGCCACATCAAACTCGCCTGCATCAAAACGCGTGATGACATCGCGGGTGATACCCAAGGCGCTGTCATAGCCCATGCGCTTGATCTCAGAAAGATCCACATGGCCGATGAAATGCGCGGCGAAGTCGCGCTTCAGTTGTTCGCGCCCCTTCTTGCCGACGGTAAGGATCTTTACCGTCTTGCCTTGGGCAAGCAGCTCGTTTGCCGTCTGGCGGGCCAGCCGCACGATGGTCGAATTGAAGCCGCCACAGAGGCCGCGTTCGGCGGTCATCACCACCAGCAGCTGCACCTTGTCGCTGCCGGTTCCGGCCAGAAGGCGCGGCGCATTGGCCGCCCCCCCCACCGATGCGGCGAGGCCCGACATGACAGCCGTCATCCGTTCGGCATAGGGCCGGGCGGCGACGGCCGCATCCTGGGCGCGGCGCAGTTTTGCCGCCGAGACCATCTGCATGGCCTTGGTGATCTTCCGCGTCGACTTGACGCTGGCGATCCGGTTTTTCAGGTCCTTAAGGCTAGGCATACCCCTGTCCTCTCCCCCCGCTTACGCGAAGGTCTTGGCGAAGTCGTCAAGCGCTGCGCGGATTTTCTTTTCAAGATCCCCGGCAACCTTGCGGTCATTGACGGTGATATCTTCCAGAAGGTCTTTGCAGTTATTGCGCAGATGCTTCAGCATACCCGCCTCATAACGGCCAACCTCTTTCACCGGAACCTGGTCAAGATAACCCTTGGTACCTGCAAAGATCACGCAGACGATTTCAGCGTTGGTCAGCGGCGAATACTGCGGCTGTTTCATCAGCTCGGTCAGACGCGCGCCCCGGTTCAGCAAGCGCTGGGTCGAGGCATCAAGGTCGGAGCCGAACTGGGCAAAGGCCGCCATTTCGCGGTACTGTGCCAGTTCCAGTTTCACCGGACCTGCGACCGACTTCATCGCATTGGTTTGCGCCGAAGACCCCACCCGCGACACTGACAGACCAGTGTTCACCGCCGGACGGACGCCCTGATAGAACAGATCAGTTTCCAGAAAGATCTGCCCGTCGGTGATCGAGATCACGTTCGTGGGGATAAACGCCGACACGTCGCCGCCCTGGGTTTCGATGATCGGCAATGCGGTCAGCGAGCCCGAGCCGTTGTCAGCGTTCAGCTTGGCCGAACGCTCCAAGAGGCGTGAATGAAGGTAAAACACGTCGCCGGGATAGGCTTCGCGGCCGGGCGGACGGCGCAGCAACAGCGACATCTGGCGGTAAGCCACGGCCTGCTTGGACAGATCATCATAGATGATCAGCGCATGACGGCCATTGTCGCGGAAGTATTCGGCAATCGAGGTCGCCGAATAGGGCGCCAGGAACTGCATCGGCGCCGGATCAGAGGCAGTGGCGGCAACCACGATCGTGTATTTGATCGCACCGGTTTCTTCCAGCTTCTTGACCAACTGCGCCACGGTCGAGCGTTTCTGCCCGATGGCAACATAGACGCAGTAAAGTTTCTTCGACTCGTCGTCGCCAGCCGCCTCGTTATAGGACTTCTGGTTCAGGATCGTGTCGAGCGCAATGGCGGTCTTGCCGGTCTGGCGGTCGCCGATGATCAGCTCGCGCTGGCCACGGCCAACCGGGATCATCGCGTCGACAGACTTCAGGCCGGTTGCCATCGGCTCATGCACGCCTCTGCGCGGGATAATACCGGGGGCCTTCACGTCGGCCACCGAGCGCTTTTTGGTTTTCAGCGGACCCTTGCCGTCAATCGGGTTGCCAAGGCCGTCGACAACGCGGCCCAGAAGTTCGTCGCCAACCGGCACGTCGACGATGGACTTGGTGCGCTTGACCACATCGCCTTCCTTGATCGACCGGTCGTCGCCGAAGATAACGATGCCGACGTTATCAACCTCAAGGTTCAGAGCCATGCCGCGGATACCGCCGGGAAACTCGACCATTTCGCCTGCCTGGACGTTGTCAAGCCCGTGGACGCGGGCAATCCCGTCACCAACGGACAGCACGCGGCCAACTTCGGCGACTTCGGCGTCCTGGCCGAAATTCTTGATCTGCTCTTTGAGGATCGCAGAGATCTCAGCAGCTTGGATACCCATTATCCGACCTCTTTCATTGAATTCTGCAAGGATGCGAGCTTGGCGCGGATCGAGGTGTCGATCATCTTCGAGCCCACTTTGACAACAAGACCACCGATGAGGCTTTCATCGACAGAGATATTCAGCTTCACCGCCTTGCCAACCGACTTTTTCAAAGTCGCCGCAAGTTTTGTGGCTTGAGCCTTGGATAGTTCAGCCGCGGCCGTGACCTCAGCCGTCACTTCGCCTTTTTCCTCGGCAATCATCGCCGTCAGCGCCGCCAACAATTGCGGCAGCACAAACAAGCGGCGGTTGGACGCCATCAGCCCCAGCGTATTTGCCAGAACCCCGGAAACTTTCATTTTCTTGGCAATCGCAGCAACGGCATGTGCCTGTTCATCACGGCTATAAACCGGAGAAGCGATCAACGCGCGGAAATCACGACTATCTGCCAATGCACTGGTCAGTGCCGCCACGTCGGCCTCCAGCGCCGTCACGCCTTTGGCCTCTTTCACGAGATCGAAAACGGCAAGCGCGTAGCGCCCCGCGATCCCGGAAGCTGTCGAAGCTGATTCGGACACGTCCACCCTTCCGATAGCTGCGCCCCCGCCGGTCTACACGCAGGCCAGAGGCTTCCCCACAACGTCCGCGCATGCGCTGACGCTTTAATTCTGTCGCCGTGTAGCAGAGGCTTCGCCGCCTCGCAACCGCCTTGCGCAGAAGAATTTGATCATAGGAAAACTGCGTTTCAGGCGCTTATGAAAACGCCCCGACCTGCGACAATTTGCGCGGTCACATCTACCCGGCGAATCCCGATTGCGACGCGGTATCAAACCCTGCCCGGAACATTTCAGGCTGGTTCAGCGGCTGGCTTCGGCAATGCCTCCAAAACCAGAAGCGGCTTTTTCACCACCGCCTTCAGCCCCGGCCTTTGCGGCGCATGCACCTGCTTTGACACCTCAAGCATCAAAACCCCGCCCGACACCACGCTTGACACCCGGCGCCCGGCCCGTTCCCACATCGGCGCCGTCCGCAGCCAGAACCGCCGCTCGCTTGGCGGCGCGAAAAGCGCTGTGTGGTGACGTTCGGCGGTGAAATTGTGTTGGCGCAGCTGGGTGTCCAGTTGGCGCATCGAATAGGGGCGGCCAAAGCCGAACGGCGTGCCATCCGCACGCGCCCAAAGGCCTTTGCGATTCGGCACGATGAACAAGGCCCGCCCGCCCGGTCCCAAGACCCGCCAGCATTCTTCCAATAGCGCCGAGGGTTGATCCGAGGTTTCAAGCCCGTGCAACACCACCAGCCGGTCCACCATCCCGGTCTCAATCGGCCACTGGGTTTCCTCGCACAGAACCGCGACATTCTCCATTCCCACCGGCCATGGCATGACCCCTTGCGGCCCCGGCATCAAACCGATCACCCGGCGCGCCTGCGCCAGATAGGGGCGCAGCAACGGCACCGCGAACCCAAAACCCACGACCGTTTGCGCCTTGGCTTCCGGCCAAAGCGCAACGACTTTGTCGCGGATCGCCTTCTGTGCCACCCGGCCAAGCTGGGTGCGATAATAGAAATTCCTCAGGTCGAGGACATCAAGGTGCATTGCGCTGGCTCCGCGCTTCGGCAAAACTAAGATTTGAACATAAGGGTTTCCAAGTCAAACGCCATGCCATTGCAGATCGTCACCGTCCCTTGTCTGTCGGACAACTATGCCTACCTTGCCCATGATGCGGCAACGGGGGCGACGGCGGTTATTGATGTGCCGGACGCGATCCCTATTCTGAATGCGCTGTCGGCGCGCGGCTGGCACGCCAGCCATATCTTGATCACCCATCATCACGACGACCATATCGCTGGCGTAAAAACTGTCTCGGCCGCCACCGGCGCCCGTGTCATCGGGGCGGCGGCAGATGCCCATCGCTTGCCGCCCCTGGACGAAGCAGTGACCGACGGCGATGTGATCCGTATTGGCATGGATCGGGGCCAGGTCATCGCGGTGCCGGGCCATACCAACGGCCATCTTGCCTTTCATTTCCCCGACTCGAAGGTGGTTTTCACCGCCGATAGTCTGATGGCTTGCGGCTGCGGAAGGCTTTTCGAAGGCACGCCTGAACAGATGTGGGAAAGCCTGACGAAACTGATGCGGTTGCCTGCCGAAACGCTGGTCTGCTCGGGGCACGAATATACAGCGTCGAATATCCGTTTTGCCCTGACTGTTGATCCGCAGAACGCCGCCCTTCGCGCCCGCGCCGCACAGGTGACCCAAGCCCGCGCAAACGGCGAAGCAACCGTCCCGACGCTCTTGTCGGAAGAACTGGCGACCAACCCCTACTTGCGCTGCGCAAATGCGGCGATCCGCGCGCAGCTTGGCTTGTCCGCCGCCACAGACGCCGAAGTCTTCGCCCATATCCGCGCTTTGAAGGACAAGTTTTAGGCGCAGGACGCGGGGCAGCAGGGCTTTTGTGCAACAGACCGGTTCCCGGACGATCACAATTTGCATCACTTGCGTCAAGAAAGGCAAATTCTCCTAATTTCCCCTTGAAGCTGCCAGAATTCCACCGAACTTTAAAAGTATCAGGCCAAGGTGGGCCTCAGGGCAGCCGCTCTTTCCCGCCCGAAAGAAAGGAGCACGCAAGTGCCGTCATTCTCGAATACGCTCGAACAGGCGATCCACGCGGCGCTGGCGCTGGCCAATGCCCGCCGCCATGAACTTGCAACGCTGGAACATTTGCTGCTGGCACTGCTGGATGAACCCGATGCAACCAAGGTGATGCGGGCCTGCTCGGTCAATCTGGACGAATTGCGCCGCACGCTTCAGGAATTTATCGACGATGACCTCTCGACGCTGGTCACCGATGTTGAAGGCTCCGAAGCTGTGCCGACGGCGGCTTTCCAGCGGGTGATCCAACGCGCAGCCATTCATGTGCAATCGTCAGGCCGGACCGAGGTGACAGGCGCCAACGTTCTGGTGGCGATCTTCGCCGAACGCGAATCCAACGCCGCCTATTTCCTGCAAGAGCAGGACATGACCCGCTATGACGCGGTGAATTTCATCGCCCACGGCGTCGCCAAAGACACGTCATTTGGGGAATCGCGCCCGGTAACCGGCGCCTCCGACAGCGATGAAGATCAGCAACCGCATGTCGAAGCCGACGCCAAGGAAAGTGCGCTTGGCAAGTATTGCGTCGACCTGAACGCCAAATCGCGCAAAGGCGATGTTGACCCGCTGATCGGGCGGGACGCGGAAGTCGAACGCTGCATCCAGGTGCTGTGCCGTCGCCGCAAGAACAATCCGCTTCTGGTGGGCGATCCGGGGGTCGGCAAAACCGCAATTGCCGAAGGTCTGGCGCTGAAGATCACCCGTGGCGAAACGCCTGATATCCTGTCGAAATCGACGATCTACGCGCTTGATCTCGGTGCCCTTCTGGCCGGAACCCGCTATCGCGGCGATTTCGAGGAACGCCTGAAAGCTGTGGTGAAAGAACTTGAGGATCACGCCGATGCAATCCTGTTCATCGACGAAATCCACACCGTGATCGGCGCCGGTGCCACATCCGGCGGGGCGATGGACGCCTCGAACCTTTTGAAACCCGCCTTGCAGGGTGGCAAACTGCGCTGCATGGGATCGACGACCTACAAAGAATTCCGCCAGCACTTTGAGAAGGACCGGGCGCTGGCCCGCCGCTTCCAGAAGATCGACGTGAACGAACCCACCGTCGATGACAGCGTCAAGATCCTGATGGGGCTGAAACCCTACTTTGAAAAGCACCACGACCTGCGCTACACCCATGAGGCGATCAAATCGGCGGTCGAACTTTCGGCCCGCTACATCCATGACCGCAAACTGCCCGACAAGGCCATCGACGTGATCGACGAGGCGGGGGCCGCCCAGCATCTTTTGGCAGAATCCAAGCGCCGCAAGACCATCGGCCCCAAGGAAATCGAAGCCGTCGTTGCCAAGATCGCCCGCATTCCGCCGCGCAACGTCTCGAAAGACGATGCCGAAGTGCTGCGCGATCTGGAAAAAACATTGAAGCGTGTGGTCTTTGGCCAGGATGCGGCCATCTCGGCGCTGTCTTCTGCCATCAAACTTGCACGGGCCGGCCTGCGCGAACCGGAAAAACCCATCGGCAACTACCTGTTTGCCGGACCGACCGGAGTGGGCAAAACCGAAGTTGCCAAGCAACTGGCCGACAGTCTTGGCGTTGAACTGCTGCGCTTTGACATGTCGGAATACATGGAGAAACATGCGGTTTCCCGCCTGATTGGCGCGCCGCCGGGCTATGTCGGCTTCGATCAGGGCGGCATGCTGACCGACGGTGTCGATCAGCACCCGCATTGCGTTTTGCTGCTGGACGAGATGGAAAAGGCCCACCCGGATGTCTACAACATCCTTTTGCAAGTGATGGACCACGGCAAGCTGACCGACCACAATGGCCGCTCGGTCGATTTCCGCAATGTGATCTTGATCATGACCACCAACGCCGGGGCCTCAGACATGGCCAAATCCGCCATCGGCTTCAACCGTGACCGGCGCGAAGGCGAAGACACCGCCGCGATTGAACGCACTTTTTCGCCGGAGTTCCGCAACCGGCTGGACGCGGTCATCTCGTTTAGTGCCCTGCCGCGCGCGGTGATCTTGCAGGTGGTGGACAAGTTCGTCCTGCAGCTCGAAGCCCAGCTGATGGATCGCCATGTCCATATCGAACTGACGCCCGAAGCCTCGGAATGGCTGGCAGAAAAGGGCTATGATGACCGCATGGGGGCGCGCCCGCTGGGCCGTGTCATCCAAGAACACATCAAAAAACCGCTGGCCGAAGAACTGCTGTTCGGCAAGCTTACCAAAGGCGGGGTGGTTCGGGTTGTGGTCAAGGACGGCGGCATCGTGCTTGAGGTGATGGAGCCTGAAAAGCCGCGCCTGACCGGGGCCAAGCCCCCCTTGCTGACGGCCGAATAATCAGACCCGAAAATGCGCCCCTCACCGGGGGCGCGTTCTTCCCTTTCGATTTCATTTTTGCACAAATATCCCGGGGAGTCCCCGCCCTTGCGGGGACGGGGCAGAGCCCCCTGATCAACTCGGCGGCAGGCATCCTACCGTTCCGTCAGCTTCAACTCGATCCGTCGGTTTTGTGCCCGTGCCGCACTGCTGTCCCCCTCGGCCACCGGGCGGTACTCGCCAAATCCGGTCGCGGCCATCCGTTCGGGCGGAAATCCCAGTTCATTTTGCATATAGCGCACCACGGCCAAGGCCCGCGCCTGGCTCAGTTCCCAGTTATCCGCAAACGCGCCCTGCCCGGACAGCGGCACGTTATCGGTGTGGCCATCGACGCGGATAATCCAGTCAATCTCGGGCGGGATCGCGGCGGCCACGTCTTGCAAAGTACCCACCACACCGGCGATCTGGCTTTTGCCTTCGGGCGCCAGATCCGCAGCCCCCGGTTGAAACAACACCTCGGATGAAAACACAAAGCGGTCGCCCACGACACGCACGCCTTCGCGGCCCGCCAATACTTCAGACAGCTTGCCAAAGAACTCTGACCGATAGAGTGCCAGTTGCGCGGCCTCGTCCTTAAGCGCCGCCGCCTCTGCCTCCAGACGTTTGCGCTCCGCCGCCTCCAAGGTCGCGCGGCGTTTCTCTTCGGCGGCAACCCGCGCAAGCGCTGAGTTGAGTTGCGTGCCAAGGGCATCGATCTGAATGTTCGCGGCGGAATCCTTGGCCGCCGAGGCGTCCAGAAGGTCTTGCAGCGCGCCCAACTGACCGCGCAAGGTCGCCACTTGCGCATTCAGCAATGCCAGTTTGCGCGCCGCACCGGCCGACACGGATTTTTCGCGCGACAACGCCATTTCAGCCGCCGCCAGAAGGGCGCGCTTTTGGTCGGCTGCGCTGAGCGTTGCGGATTGATCAACGGTCAATTGCCGCTTTGCCGCCTCTGCCGCGGCCAGCAATGTCAGCGTCTCTTCAGCCTTTTGCCGCTGCGTCTCCAACGCCAGCGTCATCGCGGTCAATTCATCTTCTGCGCCCCTCAGCCGCTCCCGCAAAGCCGCCGCAGCCGCCGCTTCCGTGAGACGCGCGGTTTCGGCCGCACTCAGCTTCGTGTCCTTCTCGGTATCTTTGGCCCGCAGATCGGCCACCAAAGCATCCAGAGCCGCCCGCCGCGCTTCAGCCAGTCTTGCGGCCTCCTCTTGCGCAGTGATCTGGGTTTCGGCGCGGTCGGCATCCAGTAAAAGTGCCGCCACACGCGATTCAAAGGCCGTGATTTTCTCCCCCGCCGCCGCCAGATCGCCGGACAATACGCCAACCTGCGCCACCAAAGCGGCGTTGCGGTCCCGCTCCAGCCCCAGACTGTCAGCCAATCCCGCGATTTGCGCATTCAGCTGCGCCAGTTCGTCGCCCTGGGTGTTGATCGTATCGCGCAGCGCGAACTGGACAATCATGAACACCGTCAACACGAACATCAGCACCATCACCAGCGAGGTCATCAGGTCCAGAAAGCCCGGCCAGATCGCCGCTGATCCTACATGTCGCCCGCGTCCAAGTCCGGCCACGCCCTAACCTCGCCCCTCTGTGGGTGCCCCGGTCCGCGATCCCAGGGCGCGAACCGCACGGGTAAGCTGCGCCAGATCGGCGCGCAGATCCCCCAAAGACTCCTGCCGCCCAGCCGCCACCTCCTCCAAAATCCGCAACATCTGCGTGTCGATAGACCGCAAGCGCATCCGGCTTTCCGCATCACTCGCGCCAGAGCCGCGATCCGGCGTTTCGCTTAAGATCGCCGCAAGCCGGTCCTGCCCGTCGGCCATGCGCGCAAAAGTATCGGCGGTGGCCCCCATGCCGCTGTCCAGCCGGTCCGCCAACGCCTGAATGGCCTGGGCAAGCACCTTAAAACCTTCATCCCCGCGCGTCTGTTCGGCTTCGGCCTGATCGCGAACACCTTGGAAAAACTCCGCCTGCTCCTCAAGATGCGCCGCCAGCGCCGAGATCACCGCGCGCGCGCCGTCGCCATCACCCTCCGCCCCGGCAATGGACAGACGGGTAAAGCCCGACAGCCATTCCTCAAGCTCGCCGTAAAAGCGGTTTTGACCGTGACTGGCGAACAGCTCCAGAAGCCCGACGACCAATGACCCGGCAAGCCCCAGAAGCGACGAGGAAAACGCCGTGCCCATGCCGCCCAGCTGCGCTTCAAGACCGCTCATCAGCTTGGTAAAAACATCAGCACTGGATTCGCCATTCTTGGGCGCAAGGGCCCGGATGGTGTCCACCACCGCCGGAACCGTGGTTGACAAGCCGTAAAGCGTGCCCAGAAGGCCAAGGAAAATCAGCAGGTTGGTCAGATACCGGGTGATGTCGCGGGCTTCTTCGATGCGCGCCGAAACCGACTCAAGGATCGACCGCGCGGCCGAGGAGGAGATATGCCCACCGCGGGTTCCGCGCGACCGCAACAATGCGGCCAGCGGCGCCAGAAGCCGGGGGGCGATGGTCACCTCGTGGCCCGCGCGGCTTGACGCATAGCCTTCGATCCAGCGCACCGACCCGACCAGCTGTGCTACCTGCCAAAAACAGGTAAAAATACCAAAGACAAAAACCCCGAAAATCAACCCGTTCAGCCAGGGGTTATCCAAAATCACCGGCCATATCTTGGCAAAAACCAGCCAGCCACCAAACGCCACCAAAACCGTCACTATCAACATCAAGGTGATCTGGCGTACCGGTTGCGAAAAATAGGGCGCCAGTTGGCGCACGGGTTTATCCATCTGGATTGGTGCCTTTAAGTGACCTCGCCCGAACCATAGGGCGGCGGGGCAAAGCTGCCAAGCCCGAAGGCTGAGCGCAAATGCAGGCTCAGCGCAACAATTCGCGAACTCTGTGCGCCAGCCACGCCAGCTCCGGGTCGGGAAGACCCAGATCGGCCAAATGGCGGGCGGTGTTCCAAAGATAGTCGGCATTCGTGCCGGTCTGGCCGCTGGCTTGCGCAATGATCTGCGCCTGTTCTTCGCGCGCATAGATGTTGCAATACTGGGGGTGGTCATGGTCGATGACATAGGTGATCGCTTCAACGCGGCGGCCGTCGGCCAGCGTGATCGCCAGCCGCATTTCCAGATAGGCGTCGGACACAAGTTCGCGGGCATGCAGATAATCAAGCACGGCTGTTTGCTGATCCGGTGCCACGGCAAAGGCCACCCCCGCACAAGCAGCACCTGCGGCCCGGTCCAGCGCCAGAACCAACCCAGGGTGTTCAGGCGTGCCGCGGTAATGGATGGACCGCATGCAAAAGGACCGGTGCCATCCGGGCAGCGTGGCCGTGCTGACCTCGGCCGGGGCGAAGCCCGGCTCCCACATCAGTGATCCGTAGCCGAAGATCCACATCTGTTCCATCATCCGTATCTGGCCCCTCTGGCTTTGGCCCTATAGACATTACCAAAGCACGTCACGAAAGGCCCGCCGATGCGCAAACTTCTTTGGCTGACCATTTTGGCAGGGATCGCCTATGGCGGCTATTGGTTTATCGGGTCGCGCGCCGTGCTTGGCGGCGTTGAGGCCGCCTTGGCGGAGCTGAAAGCAGAAGGCGTTGCCGATGTGGCGGCGGTCAATCTGGTTGGGTTTCCGTCACGCTTTGATGTGACCCTGTCCGAGCCGCATTTGATCAGCACCGATGGTCAAGCGGCTTGGCAGGCGCCGTTCATCCAGTTTTTTGCGCTGTCATACCGTCCCAATCATGTGATCGCGGTCTGGCCGCATGACCAGACCATTACCCTTGGCCGCGAGGTTCTGGCCGTCAAAAGCAGCAATCTGCGGGCCAGCGCCGCGGTCACCGCCGGACTGACGCTGCCGCTGGAAAAAGCCACTGTGGAAGGCCATGGGCTGGGCGTGCAATCAAGTTTTGGCTGGTCGGTTTTGGCGGAAAATCTGATCCTTGCCTCACGGCTGGTGGCCGATGGCCAGAATAGCCACGAGGTGGCATTGGTGATCGACGGGCTGGCACCGGGCGATGATCTGCGCCGCCTGATCGACCCTGCGGGAAGCCTGCCCGCCACGGCCGAGGAGGTAAAGCTTGACGCAACCCTGTCTTTTGACCGGGCGATAGACCGAACCCTGACCCAGGGATCACTGCACCTGACCGGGGTCACCGGGATTGCGGCAAAGATCGTTTGGGGAAAGATGCAACTGCAAGCGCGGGGCGATCTTGGCGCCGACGCCGAAGGTTTTGCCGCGGGGCGGGTTGAGATTTCGGTGCGCAACTGGCGCGATATGTACGCTGTGTTTGTCCGGGCCGGTGCGGTGAAACCCGAGATTTCGGTGACCATTGAAAATGCTCTGGACGCGCTGGCCAAGGGGTCGGGCGACGCCGATCTGCTGAAGCTGCCGCTGATCTTTCAGTCCGGGCGGATGTGGCTTGGCCCGATTCTGCTGGGTCCGGCGCCGCGCTTCTGAGTTATTTGCAATAGGGCCCGCGCCCGCGCGCGGTATCCAGATGCAGGTGCGTGCGGTGATAGCTGTCCGATCCGGGGCCAAGCACCGTGGTGAACGGGCCGCAAGCGGCTTTCCTGATCTTTTTCAGTATCTTGCCGTAACGGCCCTTGCCCCAGTCCTTCAGGACCGACATCACCGCGCCGTTTTGCAAGACGATCGCCGCCACATCAATCGCCCGCCCGCGCCCATGTTCACTGACCCGATTGCCTTTTTGGTTGTTGCGCGGACGGCAGACATAACTTGCCGCCACCTGAATACTTTCGACCCCGCCGCCGCTGTTGCCGACCGCTGGCAGCACCGCGGTCTTGACCCAGCTTTCCAGCGCTTTGGCCGTGGTGCAATCCAGCACCGCCGCTTCCGAAAGTTCAATGCCCGCGACCGAGGTGATTTTGACGCCCTCCTCCAGCCCGCATCCCTTGATTTTGGCAGCAATGGGCGCGATGCTTTGCCCCTTGATCGACGGCACCCCGCACACAGAGCCTTGGCCCGAAGGCGTTGGGTCCGGCATTGGCGGCGCTGAGGCCAAGACAATATCCGCCACAGTCTTACCTGTCGGGCGCGGGCGTGGGTGCGGCGAAACACCGGGCGCGTTCACCGTCCCCGCCATATTCACCGGCGCAGTGATCGGCGCAGTGATCGGCGGGCGTGGCAGCGGCCGCAAAGACCGGTCCAGAGGCCCGCCGATGACCGTCGTTGCCGTTGCCATCAGGCACAGCACCGGCCCCAGGAGCCGGAAAATCACAGCCCGTCCGGCTTGGCACGCCCAAAGTCAGGGGCGGCGGTGTCCTGGCCGGCTTCGATAATGCCACGGCGAATGGCGCGAGTGCGGGTAAAATAGTCGAACAGCGCATCGCCATCGCCCATGCGAATCGCGCGTTGCAAGACAAAAAGTTCCTCGGTAAAGCGGCCAAGGATGTCCAGCGTAGCCTCTTTGTTGGTCAAGAACACATCCCGCCACATCGTCGGGTCAGAGGCCGCAATCCGGGTGAAATCCCGAAACCCTGCCGCCGAATACTTGATAATCTCGCTTTCCGTCACCTGCGCCAGATGGTCGGCGACACCGACCATTGTATAGGCGATCAGATGCGGGGTGTGACTGGTTACCGCCAGCACCAGATCATGGTGGGCAGCATCCATCACGTCGACATGGGCACCCAGACCTTCCCAAAGGCTGCGCAGCCGGGTCGTTGCCGACGGCGGCACGCCTTCGGTGGGCACCAAAAGGCACCATCGGTTCTGGAAAAGTGTGGCAAACCCTGAATGCGGCCCGGAATGTTCGGTCCCGGCCAAAGGATGGCCGGGGATGAAATGCACGCCGTCGGGTACAAATGGCGCCACGGCCTCAACCACAGCCTGCTTGACCGACCCCACGTCCGTCAGCGTGGCCCCCGGTTTCAAATGCCCGGCAATTTCGGCGGCAACCGATCCCATCGCCCCGACCGGCACAGCCAGCACGATCAGATCGGCCCCGGCGACAGCCTCGGCAGCCGTCGCATGCACAGAATCGCAAAACCCAATGTCCAGCGCCGCCAGCCGTGAGGCTTCGGTCTTGGCAAACCCGGCAATGTGGGTCGCCAGACCCCATTTTTTCATCCCATGCGCCATCGACGAGGCGATCAACCCCAACCCGATCAGCGCCACCCGCTCATAGATGACGGCCATCAGCGCAGACCCTTGAATTGCCCAATGGCATGGGCGACGCGGCGGCACCCGGCCTCGTCCCCCACGGTGATGCGCAGGCAGTTGGGCAAGCCGTAGCCCGACACCCGGCGCACGATCAGGCCTTGGGATTGCAGATAGTGATCGCACGCCCCGGCCTCGGCCTCGTCAGCGAACCGCGCAAGGATGAAGTTCGCGGTCGATGTATCTGAAGGCACACCTTTTTCTGCCAAAGACTCTGCCAGCCAAGCGCGCATGCGGGTGTTTTCTTCGCGGCAGCGGGTAATGTGATCCTGATCGCGCACGGCAGCTTCGGCGGCCTCAAGCTGGGCAGAGGACAAGTTGAACGGGCCGCGGACACGGTTCAGCACATCGACAATGGCTTTCGGGCCATAGCCCCAGCCGATGCGCAAGCCGCCCAGCCCGTAAATCTTGGAAAAGGTCCGCGTCATGAAGACATTGGCTCGCGCAGTTG
>JANMDM010000338.1:0-4431 GCA_031376305.1 Pseudomonadota bacterium
TCCGGATCTCCGCCCGCAAGTCCTCAAGCGCTGCCTCGCGCTCCTCCAGCAGCCGCAGCCCGGCGCGGATGACTTCGGAGGCCGAGCCGTAGCGGCCGGTGGCGACCTGGGCGCTGAGAAAATCGGTGAAGTGGTCGCCCAGCGCGACAGAGGTGTTCTTGGCCATGCGCCTGTCCTTTCGGCAAATCCACGATAAGGTACCATATTTTGGTATCGCGCGGCAAGCACGGCCCCAAAAGTTCGATTTTCACCAATTCTGCCCCGAAATCGGCTAGTCTGGGGTTGCGGACGCGAGATCCGTGCAAAAGCGAGGGGAGACTGAAATGGGTGTTTCACGCGGTTTCATGGTGATCGGTAGTTTGTATATTCTGGTTGGGATGCTGATTGGCATGTATATGGGCGGCTCTAACGACCATACCCTGCTGCCGGTCCATGCGCATATCAACCTGCTGGGTTTCACGCTGATGATGGTCTTTGGGTTGGTCTACCGGCAGTTTCCGGAGATGGCCGCTTCGGCGTTGGCACGGGTGCATTTCTGGCTGTATCAGGTCGGCACATTGGTTTTGCTGGTGATGCTGTTCTTGTTGTTCACCGCCCGTATCACCGAAGCGGCGATGGTCCCGCTGGCACCGATCTGCGAGGCTGCGATCCTGGTGGGAATGCTGTGCTTTGCCTGGAACCTGTATCGCAACGCCCGTTGATGCGGCGAAACAGCGCTTGGCTGGCCGGATGGCAGTCAGCCCAAGTCTGAGGGACACCCCAAAACGCTGCGACGCCGCCTTGACCCATGTCAGGCGGTTTAGCGCAATTGCGCCAGGGTCTGGCGGACAATGGCGAGGCGCTGGCTGTTCGGCGGATGGCTACCAAGGAAGCTGTTGCCGGGATCGGGGATGCGGCTGAAAAATGCCGCCCCGTGTTCGGGGTCAAAGCCCGCGTTAAAGGCCAGGACGGTGCCAAGGGCATCGGCCTCAAGCTCAAAATCCTTGGAATAACTCAGGGCGCCGACTTTGGCCCCCAGATCCCGTGCGGTGCGGATCGCTGTGGGATCGCCACCAAGGGCGGCGGCCAGAACGCCCGACATCACCGAGCCGACAGCCGCGGTCTGTTGTTGGCGGGGGATATGGTTGAGAATGTGATGCGACGCCTCATGCCCCATCACGAAGGCCAGCTCATCGGCATTTCGCGCCTCGGCAATCAGCGCCACGGTGAAGGCGATAATCGGGCGGCCCGACCCGTCGCGGGTCTGGAAAGCATTGGCGGGCGCGCCGGGGCTGGTATCGACGACAATCTGAAAGTCGCAATTGTCGCCCGCCAGACGCGCGCGGCATTCTGCCTCGACGCTGGGTTCCATGCGGGCGACAACCATGCCGAAGTTGCGGGCGGCGGTTGCCGGATCAAGCGCCGGTTCAGGGGCTGCAAGCGGCATTTGCGGTTCCGGCAAGGGCATGGCGGTTGCGTAGGGATCGACAGGGGCCGTGGCGCAGGCCGACAGTGTCAGTAGCCCCAGAACGGCGAGAGGTTTCATTTTGGGTTGGCTCCGATTTCTCAGATCGCAGTCTAAGGCCAATGGCAGCCAGACAAAAGACCCAGTGGCGCTGTCCAAAGCGACGCGCTCGATCAGTTCGGGCGATGACAGAATCGCCAGAACTGATCTGACCTTTGTTTTGCGCATTTCGGGCGGAAAAACCGGTTCCCACTTTTTCCTGAAATGCGCTAGGCTTTGCCCATGTTTAGCATCGAGCATGATTTTGACGCCACGGTCATCACCCTTGTCGACGAGGGGTCGCCACATCTTGAGGAAGATGTGACGATTCAGGGGTTCGAGGAATGCGTGACCCTCGAACAGTTCGACCCGCGCCGCGACGAGGTGGTCAAGATCGTTCTGTCGATGGCGCAGGTGCGCGAATTGGCGGCTGCGCTGAACCTGCCCGAAGGCGTCTACCGGATGAAACCAAAGGCCTGACCCGCCTTAGAACCGTTGAAGGAAACCCCTTGGCCTGGATGATTGTTAGCGAAGACAGCCCCGAGGCAGCCGCCTTGCGCGCTGACACTGCGTTGATGGCCGCCCATTGGGCCTATGAGTTGTCGCTCAGGGATCGGATATTGGCGGCGGGAAGTCTGCGCACCGACGATGGCAAAACCCCGAACGGCAGTCTGCTGATTCTGGACGTGGCGACCAAGGCCGAGGCATTGGCGTTGATCCGTGCCGATCCGGCCACCAAGGCCGGTGTGCGCGGCAAGATCACCGCGCGGTTCTGGAACCGGGCGATTCTGGATGGGGTGGCGGTGGAGTGACGCTTCAGGGTTCCACCACAAACACCTTGTCACGCCCCGTGGCACCACGCCGCAGGGTCAGGCGGGTTTTGGCGATGCCCAACGCTTCGGCCAGGAGGTGGCGGGCGGATTCGGTGGCTTTGCCGTCTTCGGGCACAGTGGTGACATAGGCACGCAGGACCCCAGCCCGCAGCTCGATGGCGTTGCGCGACGCTTTTGGCGTAACCCTGACCGCGATTTCGGTGCCCGGTCGGGCCAGATGTGTCAGATCGGTCATGCTGCCCTCTGGTCAGAGTTCTAACCCGGCCCTAGGTTGGGCGAAAGAGCACCGGAGCCGCGGCGATGACTACAGCCTTTTTCACTGATGAGCGCTGTTTTTGGCATGGCGGTGGCAATTACGCGATGACCCTGCCGGTAGGGGGGCTGGTGCAGCCCGGCGGCGGTCTGCCGGAAGGCCCCGAGACCAAGCGGCGCTTGCGCAATCTGATCGAGGTGACCGGGCTGGCACGGGAACTGGCGCTGCAATCGGCCCCCGAGGCGTCGCGGGACGATTTGCTGCGGGTGCATCCGGCCAGCTACCTTGACGCCTTCAAGGCCGCATCGGACGCGGGCGGCGGCGAGTTGGGGCTGCGCACGCCGTTCGGGCGCGGCGGCTATGAACTTGCGGCGCTGTCGGCGGGGCTGGCGAAAGCGGCGGTGTTTGCGGTGCTGGAGGGGCGGGTGCAGAATGCCTATGCGCTGTCGCGGCCACCGGGGCATCATTGCCTGCCCGACTGGCCGAACGGCTTTTGCCTTTTGAACAATATCGGCATTGCGATCCGGGCGGCGCAGACGGCGGGCCTCGCACGCCGTGTGGCGGTGGTGGATTGGGACGTCCATCACGGCAACGGCACCGAGGCGGTGTTCTGGACTGACCCCGAAGTGCTGACCATATCTTTGCATCAGGAGCGGAATTATCCCTTGGACACCGGCGGCGCCGATGCCCGTGGCGCGGGCAAGGGCCATGGCTTCAACATCAATATCCCTCTGCCGCCGGGCTGTGGGCACGCCAGCTACCTTGAGGCGATGGCGCGGATCGTGCTGCCCGCATTGCAGCGTTTTCGCCCGGGTCTGATCGTGGTGGCTTGCGGCTATGACGCCTCGGGCATCGACCCGCTGGGGCGGATGCTGGCCACGGCAGAGACGTTTCGGGGGATGACCCGGCAGGTGATGGCGGCAGCGGCGGATTTGTGCGGCGGGCGGTTGGTCTTGGTACATGAGGGCGGCTATTCCGAAGTGCATGTGCCGTTTTGCGGCCATGCGGTGCTGGAGGAGCTGTCGGGCAGCGCCACCCGCGCCCCCGACCCGTTGGCCGCGACGCTGGAGGCGCGTCAGCCGGGGCCGGAATGGCAGGCGCATGTCTCGGCCCATATCGGGCGGCTTGTCGATTATTTCTTCTGAGTCTCTTGCGCGACCCGGCGTAATAGCCGACATAAACCGTCAGATAATTTTGGAGACACCGCCTTGACCCTTCCCGTCATTCCGCCCGCCCATCCGCAACCCGACGTGCTGGCGTTTCTTCTGTCCCGCCGCTCGCGCCCGGCGCGAACCCTGGCGCTGCCGGTGCCATCGCGCGACGAACTTCTGCCGATCCTGACGGCGGCCGCCCGCGTGCCCGATCACGGCAAGCTGGAACCGTGGCGGTTCATTGTATTGGAGGCCGCGGCGCTCAGGCGGCTGGCGGCTTTGGCGGCGGTGCGGGGCGCGGCGCTGGGGCTGGAGGCACAACCCCTGGCCAAGGGCGTGGCGCAATTCGCCGACTCGGATCAGGCCGTGGTGGTGGTGAAAGTGCCGCGCCCGACCGACAAGATCCCCGAGACCGAGCAGATGTTGTCGACGGGGGCGGTTTGCGTAACGCTGCTGAATGCGGCGCATGCGGCGGGCTGGGCCGCGAACTGGCTGACCGGCTGGGCGGTGGCTGACCCGGACTTTATGGCCGACGGTCTGGGCATGGCGCCGGGGGAATGGGTTGCCGGGATCATCCACATCGGCACGGAAACCGCCACCCCGCCGGAACGCCCGCGCCCGGATATGGCGGCGATCACCACCTGGGTGGCGCAGTGATCGGACCTTGGCAGTGATCTGGGCGTCGTTCTTTGCGGCTTTGGGTCAGATGAC
>JANMDM010000340.1:0-4107 GCA_031376305.1 Pseudomonadota bacterium
TTGCGGTGCATGTGAAGGTACTGATGGAGCGGGGCGAATGAGCGATATTGCGACGATGAGTTTCGAGGCGGCGATGACCGAATTGGAAAAGGTCGTGCGCGACCTCGAATCAGGCAACGTTGAGCTGGAGAAATCCATCGCGCTTTATGAACGTGGCGCGGCCCTGAAGGCCCATTGCGAGGCGCAACTGAAGGCGGCCGAAGAGCGCGTCGAAAAGATCACGTTGGGGGATGGCGGCCAACCCGTTGGGACCACTCCGGTGACGGGCCTGTGAGTGTTTGAGCCGCGCCTGAAAGCCGCGCAGGAAGCTGTTCAGCGGGCGTTTGATGTGGCCTTGCGGGCACGCGCTGACCTGCCGGTGATTCATGCGATGCGCTATGCGCTTTTGGGTGGCAAACGGATCAGGGCATACTTGGTGCTTGAATCCGCGGCGCTGCATGGGATCAAAGCGGGCACGGCGATGCCGGCGGCGGCGGCCGTTGAGGCACTGCATGCCTATAGCCTTGTCCATGACGACTTGCCCTGCATGGACAACGACGATCTGCGACGGGGTCAGCCGACAGTCCATGTGAAATGGGATCAGGCGACGGCTGTTCTGGCGGGGGATGCCCTGCAGACTCTGGCATTTGAATTCTGCTGTGCGCCGCTTCTTGGCCCGTCGGAGCGGCGGATAGATCTGGTTGCCGCATTGGCGCAGGCATCCGGCGCAGAAGGCATGGTCCTTGGTCAAGCGCTTGATATTGCAGCTGAGACTACATCCATGCCACTGAATCTTGATCGGATTGTCCAGCTTCAGGCCGGCAAGACCGGCGCGTTGATTTCGTTTGCGGCCGAGGCAGGGGCGATCTTGGCCGGGGCCGACCGTGGCCCCCTTCGCAACTATGCGCGCGCGCTGGGGTTGGCGTTTCAGATTGCCGATGACATTCTGGATGTGACCGGCGATGCGGCGAAAGCCGGGAAACGGCTGGGCAAGGATGCACAGGCCGGAAAAGCCACCTTTGTATCCCTTCTGGGCCTCGACGCGGCGCGCGGGCGCGCGCAGGATCTGGTAGAAGAAGCTTGCGCCGCCCTTGCAACCTATGGGGCCGCAGCGGAGAACTTGAGAGATGCCGCGCGTTTCGCTATTGCGCGTGAGAGGTAAGGCGCGGATGGCAGAGATGAGCGAACGACCCAAAACCCCGACGCTGGATCGCGTGACGCTGCCTTCGGACCTGAAGGGCCTAACCGACCGCGAGTTGAAAACACTGGCCGATGAGTTGCGGGCTGAAACCATCAGCGCGGTTTCGGTTACCGGCGGACATCTGGGCGCCGGGCTGGGCGTGGTCGAGCTGACCGTGGCCATCCACGCCGTTTTTGACACGCCCCGCGACAAGCTGATCTGGGATGTGGGTCATCAGTGCTATCCGCACAAGATCCTGACCGGGCGGCGTGACCGCATTCGCAGCCTGCGAATGGAGGGCGGGTTGTCGGGCTTTACCAAACGGTCCGAGTCTCCCTATGACCCGTTCGGCGCCGCACATTCATCCACCTCGATTTCGGCGGCTCTGGGTTTTCGCATGGCGGGCGAATTGGGCGGCGACGCGGGCGATGCGATTGCGGTGATCGGCGATGGGGCGATGTCGGCGGGCATGGCCTATGAGGCGATGAACAATGCCGGCCATCTGAAAAAACGGCTGTTCGTCATCCTCAATGACAATGAAATGTCGATCGCCCCGCCGGTGGGGGCCATGTCGGCCTACCTCACCCGGCTTTACACCGAAGGCCCGTTTCAGGAACTGAAGGCGGCGGCGAAAGGGGCGGTCAGCTTGTTGCCCGAACCGTTGCAGGAAGGGGCGCGGCGCGCCAAGGAAATGCTCAAGGGCATGGCCGTGGGCGGCACGCTTTTTGAGGAGCTTGGCTTTTCCTATGTCGGCCCCATCGACGGCCATGACATGGGCGCGCTTCTGGGGGTTCTGCGGACGGTCAGGGCGCGGGCGGCCGGGCCAATGCTGATCCATGTGCTGACCAAAAAGGGCAAAGGCTATGCCCCGGCCGAACGGGCCGCCGACAAGGGCCATGCGACCGCCAAGTTCGATGTGGTCACGGGCGAGCAGAAGAAAGCACCGTCGAATGCCCCCTCCTACACCAAGGTTTTTGCGCAGAGCCTGATCGCCGAAGCGGCACGCGATGACAAGATCGTCGCCATCACCGCCGCCATGCCCGACGGCACCGGGCTGAACCTGTTCGCCGAACGCTTCCCGCGCCGCTGTTTTGACGTGGGCATTGCCGAACAGCACGCCGTGACCTTTTCGGCAGGTCTGGCGGCGGCGGGGATGAAGCCATTCTGCGCGCTTTACTCGACTTTCTTGCAACGCGGCTATGATCAGGTCGTCCATGATGTGGCAATCCAGCGCTTGGCCGTCCGGTTTGCCATCGACCGCGCCGGTCTGGTGGGGGCCGATGGCGCCACCCATGCCGGGGCGTTCGACGTCGCCTTCCTTGCCAACCTGCCCGGCTTCATCGTCATGGCTGCGGCAGACGAGGCGGAGCTGGTGCATATGGTGGCCACGGCGGCGGCCATCGACGACCACCCCTCGGCCTTTCGCTTTCCGCGGGGCGAGGGGGTCGGGGTCGAGATGCCCGAACGCGGGCAGCCGCTGGAAATCGGCCGCGGCCGCATTATCGCCGAAGGCGGCCGGGTGGCGATCCTGTCGTTCGGCACCCGTCTTGCCGAAGTGCTGAAAGCCCGCGAAGCTTTGGCCCTGCGCGGCCTTGCCCCCACCGTCGCCGACGCCCGTTTCGCCAAGCCTCTGGACCGCGACCTGATCCTGCGGCTGGCGCGCGAGCATGAGGCGCTGATCACAGTTGAGGAAGGCGCGATTGGTGGCTTTGGCAGCCATGTGGCGCAGTTGCTGGCCGAGGAAGGCATCTTTGACCGGGGGCTGAAGTTCCGCTCGATGGTGCTGCCCGATACGTTCATCGATCAGATGAGTCCCGAGGCCATGTATGCGGTGGCAGGCATGAATGCCCCGCAGATCGAGGCGAAAGTGCTGGAGGTTCTGGGCGTGGCGGTGGTGGGGGAACGACGCGCCTGAACCAACCCTGCTTTCACTTTTGTAAAAATATCCTGGGGGCGCGGGGGCAAAGCCCCCGCACATCCTCCCACACGCCGCCGTTTTAGGCAACCGCCCTCCCGGCCTCGGGAACTGGCAGGGGTAACCCTTGGGCAGCCGCTCCAGATAATCCTGATGTTCCGGCTCGGCCTGCCAAAACGGCCCCGCCGCCTTCACCTCGGTCACCACCTTGCCCGGCCAGATTCCGCTCGCGTTCACGTCGGCGATGGTCCGCAGCGCCGCGTCGCGCTGGGCGTCAGTGGTGAAGTAGATGCCCGAGCGGTAGGACAGGCCAAGGTCGTTGCCCTGCCGGTTCAGCGTGGTTGGGTCGTGGATCTGGAAGAAGAATTCCAGTATCTGGCGGAACGACAGTCTGGTGGGGTCAAAGACCACCTCGATCCCTTCGGCATGTGTCCCGTGGTTGCGGTAGGTGGCGTTGGCCACATCGCCGCCGGTATAGCCGACGCGGGTGGACACCACACCGGGGATGCGCCGGATCAGATCCTGCATCCCCCAAAAACACCCGCCTGCCAGAATCGCGGTTTCGGTCGCGTTGGTCATGACTTACATCCTTTGCGGAGCGCTGCCGCATAATCGCTGTACCCTTCAGCCTCAAGCCTGTCTAAGGGAATGAACTGCAGCGAGGCCGAGTTGATGCAATAGCGCAGGCCGCCCTGATCGCGTGGCCCGTCTGTGAAAACATGGCCCAGATGGCTGTCGCCATGCCGGGATCGCACTTCCGTGCGCATCATGCCAAAGGCAGTATCTGTCCGCTCGGCCACATGTTCTGCCACCAACGGTCGGGTAAAGCTTGGCCAGCCGCAGCCACTGTCGAACTTGTCGTCAGAGGAAAACAACGGCTCGCCCGAAACCACATCGACATACAGACCCGGCTCTTTGTGATTCCAGAATTCGCCGGTAAAGGCGCGCTCGGTGCCGTCGGTTTGCGTCACACGGCGTTGCTCGGGCGTCAGGCGGGCGACGGCTTCGGGGGTTTTGGTGTAGCGTTTCGTTG
>JANMDM010000156.1:0-9923 GCA_031376305.1 Pseudomonadota bacterium
CTTTTTGATCTCATCCGCGGTGGCGGATTTGGTCAGGCCAAGGACCGCATAGGGATCATCTTTCATCACAGCCTTCCCGCGCCGTTGCGGCACCATCCGACCAGTATGCGCGCGGCGGAGGCGCCCGCCTTGACCTGCGTCAAGGCAGGGTCCGCAGGCGCGTTCACGGTGCCTGGGAAATGCGGCGCGCCAGCACGAAGGCCGCCGTAAACACCGCCATCGGCGCAAGGTCGACCGGGGCCGATGGCGCTGCGGGCGGGGGTGCTGCGGTCGGGGGTGCTGCGGTCGGGGGTATTGCCAGGCCCGCTTCGATCGCGGCCGCCGACTGTCGCCGCGAGCCGATCATTCGGGCGGCAAAACCCAGCGCTGCTGCAACCGCCAGCAGGACTGTGCCCAAAATCAACCCCGCCGACGCATAGCCCAAGGTCCGGCTCAGGGCACCATAGACCGCGGCCAGCAGAAAGCCGGATCCCGCCAACACCGCCAATCCGGCGGTCAGGACAAGGCCCGCCTTGATCAGGGCCACGCGACAAGCCGCCCGAACCGCCACCGTTGATCGGGCAACTTCCTGACGAAGCGCTGCCATCATCGGCGGGTCAGGGCACCCAGCAGCAGCCCCATGCCCGCCGCCAGTCCCAAGGCGATGTAAGGGTTTGCAGCCACAGCGCCTTCCAGCCGCATGTCGGTGTCATGGCCTTTGCGGCCGACATACAGGGCCGCTTCGGTCATGCCGTCACTGAGGTCCTTCGTCAGCGTCTGGCTGCGATGCTTGGCCGACGCCGCCACCGTTGCGGCAAGCTTGGCCAGCTCCTCGCGCACCGCCGCAAGCTGCGCCACGACTGCATCATAATCGGCGCCAGGTGCGGCGGTTTTTGTGCTCATGTTTTCAACGGCCATGTCATGTCTCCTGACAAAGTTTCAAAGGCGTTTGTGGGGAACCGGCGGCCCGCATTCGGGCCTGAGTGGAACTCATCGCTAGGCGCTGCGGTTTCCGAAAAGAAAAAGCGCGCCGCCACCTACCACTGCGGCGACACCGGTGATCAGGTACCACATGGTCGAATTGGTATAGCGGCCACTGAGGGTTTCGGCCAGTTGCTCGATCGGCGCGTTCGATGCCTGCCAGGCGATGGCCAACAGCACCGCGCCCAGAACAAGGCCGACAAGACCGATGATTTTGGGTATTGGCATGGGGACACTCCTTTAAGGTCAGCGCGAGCCCCTGGGGCCAGTGCCAAGCGATTGGCCGAGCGACGCGGCGCGGTGCCCCGTCATCTGGCGGCTTGAAAGCAGGAGACGCTTTTTCCGCCGTCAGCGCACTAACGTGGATCAGCCGGGGCGACCCCGGCCAGAATATGCGCCGACAGGTTGGGCTGACTGCCTTGCAAAGCGATCAGTCCCGGAAGTTTCGCCATAACCAATCTACATCAGTATCCGAACTCAGTCGGCGGTCTAGGGTATGACATGGCCATCGAACAATTGGCGGCCATGATGTTGTGTCTGAGTTTGAGTTGAGTATGAGTGAGCCACGCTCCGCGTTGAATCGCCCCCAAGTACGAACGCGGGGCGTGGTTTACTGAAAGATTGGTTGATTTACTGCCGACGGCGCGCCGGATGGGTTCTGTCGATGGCAGGTCGCCCCGAACGCGTCAGCCATCCGGGGTCTTTCCGATGACATCGGCAGCCGGTCGACGGTAAAATCAGTTGGAAAGAACCTGCAACATGCGCAAGATACCTGATGTGGCCGGAACCGCGGCCCTGGCGATCTGCGAGTCGCTGCTATTGGCGTTGAATGATCGGAAGATTCTGCCGGAGAGCGAAATCCTTGGTGTCCTCCAGGACGCCGCAGCCGCCCATCACGAGGTGCCGGACGGGCACGAAAGGAAAGAATTGCATATCGCCGTGGCCGCGCTGATCGACGGGATACTGGCTGGCGGCAATTCCGTCCGCAGGCCCTGAGGCGCCCAAGGCCGCGCCGATACGGTGCGGCCTTGGGCGGTACATGAATGCGGATCGGCAGGGGGTCAAAGCCGCCCGGTAAGCACCAGGATCAGCACAATGATGACAATCAGGCCCAGGCCACCGCTGGGGCCATAGCCCCATGAGGCGCTGTGCCCCCAGGTCGGAAGCACACCGACAGCGATAAGAACAAGGATGATCAGAAGAACGGTACCAAGCATGGTTCTACTCCTTTGGTCGGGATAGTTTTTTGGTTGGCGCAGAGTCGGGCACCGGGCCCGACTCTGCGCCTCTGACTTTCGGGCTCCGCCCGTCCGGTTGCGGCGGCAGCCACCTCACTTTTGCAAGCGCAGCACGACAGCGTCGGCAAAGGCCGCGACCATTGCCTTGTAATAGTCGTCACTGCTGGCGGTCAGCGCGACCGTGTAAACGCCCTCGGCAAAAAACGGCAGCGCCTGGTCAATTGTCACGACCAGCTCATAGGTATCGAAATGGGTATTGTCCTTCAGGTCGCTGATCTTGACGGTTCCGGCCAGCTTCGAATCGGCAAGCCCAACCGCTTCCTGAAAGGAATTGCTCAGCTCGACCTCCGAAAGGTCGACAGAGACGCGCATGCCGTCCTCGGCGATACGGTCCACCAGCCGCGCCGCCAAAGCGCCTTGCAGATCTGCGCCGAGATTGGCATAGCGCGCCGCAGCAGCCGGGTTCGTCACGGCCGTCAGATCGACCTGCACTTCGATTTCCTTGATCATCCCGTCCATCGCCGCATTGGCGCCGGTGGCCAGAAGCAATGCGAACAAAGCCGGATATAAGATATTACGAGACATTTTTGCACTCCGATGGTTTGGGCCAATGTCATTTTGACATCTGCGACACATTTGGACTTTTCCACATGTGCGGTCCGGCGCCACTAATCTGGATCAGGAAACCGACAAGCAGATTTGGCGACATCAACATTTTCTGGTCACCCCGTGGCGTCCGGCTTGAATTGCCGCACCCTCACGGGCGCGCAAGGACAAGGCGCTGGGTGAATTTGCGCGCGGCGGCGGTTGGCACTGCAGTCAGGCCTCGGGTCCGACAAAATTATGCCGGTCTTGCGCGATCGTAATGATCCACAGCATCAGCGGAATTGCCACAAAGCCGCCAAGCGGCCCCCAAAGCCACATCCAGAACACCAGTGACAAGAAAACCATCAGCGGATTGACCGACAAGTTACGACCCACCAGAGCCGGGGTGATGAACTGATTTTCCACCATGTTCAGGGCGATGAAGGCGATCGCCGGAAATGCCGATGCCAGCCCGTCGAAGGTGACAATACCGACAATAGCCAAAGCCAGCACCACCAGTGCCGGCCCGAGGTAGGGAATGAAATTCATCAGCGCCGCGAGCATGCCCCAGGTAATTGCCGACCCGGTTCCCAGCGCCGTAAGCGCTACCGCCAGGGCAGAGCCGAGGCCGACATTGATCACCGAGACGGTCAGGAAGTACCGGGCGACCCGACGTTCGGCCTGCATCAGCTGGCGCGCCACCGTTGCCCGATCTTTGTTCGGGCCGATCCGGCTGGCGAGCCAGGTGTAAATCTCGATCCGCGACAGCAGGAAAAAGAACAGCGACCCGCCAAAGATCGCCATCTGACCCACAAACGACGGGGCAAGCCACAAGGCGTCGGTCACCGTCGGTAGCACGATGCCGCTTTCGGGCTGGGCCGGAACGCTGCCAGGGTCAATTGCGCGGCTGACCTGATCGGACATGGCCACCACGGGGCGCACCAGTTCCTGAATCTGCACGATGGCACGGCGCAGTTCCAGCCAGATGCGGGGCGCCTGATCCGTCAGGTCGATGATCAACGGTTGCAACAGCAGCAAGAGTCCACCCAGCAGGACAAGACCAAGAGTCAGACTGGTCAACGCCCCAACCTGCCGCGACACGCCGATGCGATCAAATGCATCCGACATTGGCGACAGGATAACGCCGACCACCAGCGCCAACGCCAGCGGCGCAAAGACCCCCTGCGCGAGTTTCAACGCAACAAAAACTGCGATCGTTGCCAGGATGATCACCGACCACCGGGCGCCCGTTTCCAGCTTCATGGTGCCAGCTTCATGGTGAGTGCCTCTCCGGTGCGGCTAAAGGGCTGCGCTCAAAACGCACAGGCCGTAAGAATGGTTCCCCCGCCTGTTCTTCGGCCGTTTCAGCGTCGCCGCCGGCTGTTGCTTTGGGTTTTTCAGGGGCCGGCGGAACCTTTCAGCGCCGCGCGGGTTCTACCAGCACGACACCTGTCCACATCGGATCGGGAAAAGGAAATCGCCATGCTTCATTGGACCGTTGTTTTCTTCGTTATCGCCATTGTCGCGGGTTTGTTCGGCTTTACCGGCATCGCCTCGGCTTCGGTCGGGATCGCACAAATTCTGTTCCTGATCTTTGCGGTTCTGTTCATCGCTTCGCTGGCAATGCAACTGATCGGGCGCCGCAGTTAACTGCTTCACGATACTTCCTGACTGTCCCCAACTGCCCCACCAGCGATGGTGGGGCCTTTTTGTCTGGAAATTGCGGTCAATGCCTTGACTGGGTGTCTTTGCGCTGCAGCGTTTCGGTAGATGCAAAGAACATGGCCTGACTGACGGCCGAGCGCACCTGTTCTTCAACATAGGGCTTGCCGATCAGGAAGGTGGGTTCGGGGCGGGTTCCGGTCAGCAAACGATCCGGGAAGGCGGTGAGGAAAATCACCGGAATCTCGCCAAGGCTGGCCAGAAGATCGCGGACCGCATCAATGCCCGATGAGTTGTCTGCGAGCTTGATATCGGCCAGAATCAGATCCGGACGCTTACCGGCACCAAGTCGCAAAGCTTCGGCATGGGTGCGCGCAATGCCGGTGACATTATGGCCCATCGCGGTGACAATGCTTTCGATATCCATCGCGATGAAGGCTTCGTCTTCGATGATCATCACCGCGCCGCAGACCGATTTTTCCATCTCGGTCAGGGCCGCCTGAACCAATTGCCCGCCATGCTCGGGCGGTATCTGCATGATCTGACCAAGTTCACTCAGGCTGAACCCTTCGATGGTGTGTAACAGCAAGGCCTCGCGGCTGTCCTTGGTCAATCCGGTCAGATGCACCTGTGCCCGCCGCTCAAGGCTGTTGGTGTCGCCATCAGCAACCGGCGCCCCCGAGCTGGACCAGATCAGATGGAAGGCCCGAAACAAGGCTACGCGTGGGCTGATACTTGTGTCAAAGATCGAATCATCCGCCAGAATCGCCTCAAGCGTGGCGGCCGCATAACGATCACCTGTGGACTGGTTCCCGGTCAGTGCCCGCGCATATCGGCGCAAAAACGGCAAGGACTGGGTGATCGGCCCCGAAATATCTGGCCTCCGGGTCTCCAGGGTTTTGGTGCCTGACATGCTGTGTCCCTATTGTTTATTCTTGGTGGAACCAAACGCAGCTTTGCACGTTTGGTTCCGTGCGCAGCAAAAAATATTTCTCAGGACCAGAACATCAAATGTCCAAGTCACCGAAAATGCCCCAGAGTAGCCAAGCAATTCCTGCGGCGATCGCAACGCAGATCGACGAAAACCTGCGCCGGATTTACGCCGCAAAACTAAGCGAGGAAATTCCAGAGCGCCTGCAGGACCTGCTGCGGCAGCTTCGCGAAAAGGATGTATCGCCATGACCGGCGCGGATCCGCGCGACGAACTGGTCAAGCACCTTCCGGCGCTGCGGGCGTTCGCGCTCAGCCTTGCCCGGAACAGTCATGCGGCGGATGATCTGGTGCAAGATACCATCCTGAAGGCCTGGTCCAAGTTTGACCGCTTCGAGCCGGGAACCAACATGCGGGCCTGGCTGTTCACGATCCTGCGCAACAGCTTTTATTCCGACCTGCGCAAGCACCGCCGTGAACTGTCCGACAGCGATGGCATTTACGCCGCCCGCCTGTCGCAAAAGCCCGACCATGACGGCCGCCTTGCCATGCGGGATTTCCAGATCGCGTTCGAGAAGCTGATTGATGAGCAGCGCGAGGCACTGGCTTTGGTTGGCGCGCTGGGTTTTTCTTATGAGGAGGCCGCAGTCACCATCGGCTGCGCCTTGGGCACCGTCAAAAGCCGCGTCAGCCGTGCCCGCAAGCACCTGGCCCAATTGCTTTATCTTGAGGAGGGCGCCAGCATGCTGACCCCGGACACAATGCTGAATGAGGCAGCCGGCGGCCGGTCCTTCCTGAATGGATGATCAGGCTTCCAGATCATGGATGAACCGCGCCGACAGAGTCACGCGCGGTATCAGCTTTCAGTTGATCGCCTTGCTGTCGGTGGTCTTGCTGCCGGTTGGCGCGATCTCGGTCGCGCAGTCGCTGAGTATTGCCCGCGACGCGCGCCGTTCCGTCGAGACGCAGCTGTTGCGCCTGACTGGCGAATATGTGGCCATCGAACGCCGCCAGATCGAAGCCGGCATCAAGGAAGCCAAGCGGCTGGCAACACAGATCGCCGCGACGCCTGACCGACCCCATGCCTGCGGCAAGCTGCTGACAGATTTCATTGCCGGACAACCCCTGTTCAGCTTCGCCGGGTTTGTGGACGCCACCGGTGAAATGCGCTGTGTCTCGCAAGGGTCAGCACAAGACTTCAGCCAAGACCCGCATTTCCTGCGGCCCAGCCAGAATCCGGACGGGGCTTTGGACCGGGTCACGTCGACGTCGGCGGATGACAGTTGGGCGATGATGATCACGCAGCCAGTCCTCGACCACGGCAAGGGTCTTGGTTTTGTGGCGGTTGCCGTACCACCGCTTGGGCTGCCGCATCTGGCAGACAGTTCCGACATGTCGAGCCCGCTTGGGGTTTTTGTTGTCAATGCGGCGGGTGACGTGCTGGCCTCGGCCGCCGACACCGCCAAGCACCTGCCTGCACCTGCGACGTTTCAGGGCTTGCTGGACGGGCCGGAAGGGGTTTTCACCGGAGCCGGTCAATCTGGCGAAAAATCCACCTTTGCCAAGGTAGTACTGGTTCCGGGCATTGCGTATGCCATCGGGGAATGGCCGATGGATAACCCGATCACCCGCTCGGAATGGGTGGTGTTCAAGGCCATGCTTTTCCCGATGCTGATGTGGGGGGCCAGTCTGTTGATAGCCTTCATGGCGGCAACACGGCTGGTGGTCAGGCCGATCCAAGCGTTGCGCGAAGCCATGCAGCGCTTTACCCGCGGCGAGCGCGGCATTTCCATAAGTTTGGCGTCCGGTGCCCCGTTGGAACTTCACGAAGTCGTCGGAACCTTCAATAAGCTCGAGCTGATCATCGCGCGCAATGAAACGGCATTGGCGATAACCGCCGATGAAAAACTGCTGCTGCTGCGCGAGGTGCATCACCGGATCAAGAACAACCTGCAAATGATTTCCTCGATCATCAGCATTCAGCGCCGCAAGACAGCGGATGCCGATGTGCGGCTGGTATTGCGAAGCCTGCAGGACCGGGTGCTCAGCATCGCGGCGGTCGATCAAAGCCTCTATCAGAATGGCAATATCGCTGATGTGCGGGCCGATGAGCTGATCCGGTCGATCACCGACCGGCTGATCGGCGTCAACCTTGAGGCGGGCCATGTTGTTGCAGTGATCTCGGACTATGACGTGGTTGTGCTGCACGCCGATCAAATCGGTCCGCTGTCGCTGCTGGCCAACGAGGCGGTGACGAATGCGCTGAAGTATGTGGGCGCGTCCGCAGGCGGGCCCGAATTTGTACGGATAGTCCTGAAGCTGGATGATGGCATGGTGACATTCGAAGTGGTGAATTCAGTCGCGCCGGGTTTGAACGGGCGGGCGTTGCTGCCGGGCAGAACCGGTCTTGGCATGCCGTTGATTCAGGCGTTTTCCGAACAATTGGGGGCCATCTGCGAAAGTACTGAGCACGACTCCGATCAGACCTTCCACCTGGTTGTGACGTTTCGGGCAAGCGCGCCTTTTGCGGGCCCACCGACCACAATACCCGCATGACCAAGGACCGGTGGCCATGCCGGGCGGAACCGGATCAATGGTAATGCGGGCCTTCTTGATCCAGATAGTCCTGATCGAAATCGGCCAGCGCCACCAGGCCGTTGAAATCGGTCAGATCCACCCGGCCGTTGCGAAACGTCAACAGCCCGTCTTCGCGCAGCTCGCGCAGGCAGCGGTTGACGTGCACCGAGCTTAGCCCCAGCGCATCCGCCAGCAGGTATTGCGACAAAGGGCAGTCATAGCCTGCCTTGGTGCCAAGCCCCACCAAGGTCAGTCTTGCGCCCAGTTCCAGCAGCAGATGGGCCGTCCGTTCGACCGCATTGCGCCGCCCTATACCCACCAGATGCTCGACCACCATCGCATCGTCGCGCGAGGCGGCCCACAATACCGCGGTGGCTAGCCGCGGGTTGCGCGCAAATACGTCCTTCAGATCGCTGGGGGCAACAACCGAGGCCTGGACCTTGGTCAAAGGTTCGATGCTTTGCCCGGCAGTGCGGCATAGCATGCTGCGCAGCCCCAGAAAGTCGCCCGGGATCTGGAAATCAACAATCTGGCGGCCGCCGCCGGGCAACAGCCGGTACGAGCAGACCCAGCCCTCGGCCAGGACATAGGCCGGCTGATCTGCCTGACCCTGATGAACAAGGTCGCGACCGGCGGAATAGCTTTTCCGCCGCCCATGCAGATTGTCCAGAATGGCCAGCTCCGGGTCAGACAGGTTGACAAAAGCGCCAAGTTTACGCGCAAGCGGGCTGGTGGTCATGATCATCTGCGATTCCCAATACCTCGGCGAATGCGTTTGCCGGTTCTCAGTCACACAATGCGTCAGAGGCGAAAAAGTTCCGCGAAACTTGCTGTCGATCAGTGACGTGGCAATTTTCTTTCCAGTCGGCGGACTTCGCCGGTGGGTGCCGGCGTCAGGTCATGCCGCGGGTTTCGCCTTGGCCGGGGGTGCAGGAACCGCAGCGGCTCGACCTCGGTCGAACCGGCGATTCTCCGCGCCGGGTTTGCCACTCAATGCCCGCCAAAAGATGCCCGCCAAAGAAAGTTTGCCAATCGCGGGAACCTTTCGGTTTGCCCGGCGTTTGATCTTGTTGGAGGGCCGCGCGCTGCCCGAAAAGCGCAGCCAGACCGGCATCGGCCGGAGGAAACTGAAATAGGGCGCAATGGCCACAATACTGGTAGTAGAAGACGATATCTTCATCGGCATGGACTCGGTCTTCATTCTTGAGGAACTTGGCCACGAGACGCTGTTTGCCGACGATGTTGACAAAGCCATTGAAATTGTGCGGTCGCCATCGCGGATTGACGCATTGTTCACCGACATCCGGCTGAAAAGCCGGGTTCACGGCGGCTATGAGCTTGCCCACTTGGCGGTCGGTCTGCGCCCCGGCCTGCGCGTGCTTTATACAACCGGCGGCCAGCGCGCCGACCTGTCGACCGGGCTGGTTCTGGCCGGATCACATTTCTTGCAAAAGCCCTATAGCGAAGACCAGCTTGGTGTTTCGATCGGGGCCGTGTTGGGCGCGCTTCACTGACGCCGGATCTGCCCGCCAGAACCGAGGCTTTACCCCATTGAAAGACCTGCATCATGAACCGCGACACCGCCGTGCCGACTGATGCCGCCACCGGGTCCACGGACCCCGAGCGCCCGATCCATCCGGTTCCCGACGATGCCTTTGAACCCAGGCTGTCACAGGAGGCCCTGTTGAAAGCCGGCGCGCTACAACGGGCGATTTTCAATTCCGCCAACTTTTCCAGCATCGCCACCGATGCCAAAGGGGTTATCCAGATCTTCAACGTCGGTGCGGAACGGATGCTGGGCTACACCGCCGCCGAAGTGATGAACCAGATCACCCCCGCCGATATCTCGGATCCGCAGGAACTGATCGTGCGCGCCAAAACGCTCAGCGCCGAACTGGCCACCGCAATCACCCCCGGATTCGAGGCGCTGGTGTTCAAAGCCTCGCGCGGGATCGAGGATATTTACGAGCT
>JANMDM010000387.1:0-14026 GCA_031376305.1 Pseudomonadota bacterium
CCCCCCCCGCTTCAGCCGATATCGGTACGCCCGCGCCGATCGCTGCGCAGATTGGCGTAAAGCACATGATTGCGCCAGCGGCCATTGATCTGCAAATAACTTTGCGCCACGCCTTCATATTTGAAGCCAGCCTTTTCCAGGACCCCGCGCGAGGCGGCGTTTTCCGGCAGACACCCCGCTTCCAGCCGCGACAGGTCCAGCTCATTGAACGCGTGATGCACAACCGCCTGCAACGCCTCGCGCATGAATCCCTGGCGCGCGTAGGGATGGCCCATCCAATTGCCAAGTGTGCCCGCCTGCGCCGGACCGCGGCGGATATTGTCCAGCGTCACCGCCCCCAGCAGCGCCGCGTCCCGCCGCCGGACCAAAAGCAGCGGCAGAGCCGTTCCCGAGGCTTCGGCGCTTGCTGCCCAGTAGACGCGATTGGTGAAAGCCTTGCGTGACAGCGAATCTTCCGCCCAAGCCGGGTCCCAAGGGGTCAGAAAATCGCGGCTCGTCTCGCGTAAAGCCGCCCAGGCGCGGTAGTCCGAATGCGCCGGAAGACGCAACGTCATGCGCTCGGTTTCGATCCGCACCTTGCGTCGCAAGAGCGCCATCAGGCCGCAAGCCTTTCCTTCAGCGAGGCCAGTTCTGGTGCTGCTTCGACCGGGCCGTAAAGCGCCAGCGCCGCGTCACCGGTCTCCGTCACCTTAGCGGCAAATTCGCGCACCGAGGCGCAGGTTACGGCTTCGATTTCGGCGGTGGCTTCGCTCAGGCTTGGCACCTTGCCCCAGATGGCCAGATAGCGCGCCATGCGTTCGGCACGGCCCGAGGGGCTTTCAAGGCCCATCAGCAACCCGGCTTTCAACTGGGCGCGGGCGCGGGCCACCTCAGCTTCGGTCATATCATCGGCGGCACGCTTCAGCTCATCCATGGTGATCGTGCACAGATCACCGATTTCCTCGGACGAGGTGCCCGCATAGACGGTGATCATGCCGGTATCGTCATAGCTGCCCGCCTGCGCATAGATCGAATAACACAGGCCCCGCTCTTCGCGGATCTTCTGGAACAACCGCGACGACATGCCGCCGCCCAAAGCCGTGGCATAGACTTGGCTGACATGCATATCGGCATCGCGGTAGGCCGGGCCGCGAAAGCCCATCGCAAAATGCACCTGCTCAAGATCCTTGACCTCGCGCCGTTCGCCACCCTGCCAACGGGCGGGTTCGGGATGGGCCTTGGTATTGGCTTTCAGGGATCCGAACAGGTCTTTGGCCACGGCTACAATCGCGTCGTGATCGACCGCGCCCGCAGCCGACAGGATCATGCGGTCGGGGCCATAATGCTGGGTCACAAATCGCTTGAGGTCGGGTTTGCGAAAGGCGGATACCCGTTCGGCAGGGCCAAGAATGGTGCGGCCGATGGATTGGTTCGGGTAGGCCGCCTCTTGCAGCCAGTCAAAGATGATGTCGTCGGGGGTATCCAGCGCCTGACCGATTTCCTGCAAGATCACATGGCGTTCGACTTCGATTTCCTTGGCATCAAACAACGGGTTCAGCACGATATCGGCGATCACGTCCAGCGCCAGCGGCACATCCGCCTCAAGCACACGGGCGTAATAGGCGGTCATCTCGCGGCTGGTATAGGCGTTGATATAGCCGCCCACATCTTCGATTTCTTCGGCGATCTTCAGGGCCGAGCGGCGTTTGGTGCCCTTGAAGGCCATATGTTCCAGAAAATGCGCAATGCCGTTTTGCTCGGGCTGTTCGTGCCGCCCCCCTGCTGTCACCCAAAGACCCACGGAGGCCGAAGCAAGGCCGGGCATCTTTTCGGTGACGATCCTCAGGCCGTTGGGCAGGGTGGTCAGACAGGTTTTCAAACGTGGCGCCTTTCATTGACGATGGCTTTGATGGCTTCAATGTCGTTGGCGACACGGGTCATGCGTTCAGGGCGCGCGAACAGATCGGCCATACGGGCGGGCAGGCCCGGACGGTTGCCGGTGGCGGCTTCCACGGCATCAGGGAATTTCGCAGGATGCGCGGTGGCAAGGGTAATCATTGGAACAGCTCCCAGATGACCTTGTGCCACGTTCACGCCGATTGCGGAATGGGGGCAAAGCAATTCCCCTGAAGCCGCCAGTTCCGCGGCAATGGTAGCGCTGGTCGCAGCTTCCGACACCCGGCCCGAGGCGAAGGTGGCGCGCAGGGTTTCCAGCGCCCCTTGGCTGACGGCGAAGCCGCCGTTGGTTTTCATCTCGTCCATCAATTGCGCCACGGCGCGGCCGTCGCGACCATATGCCTCAAACAACGCACGCTCAAAATTCGAGGATATCTGGATATCCATCGACGGGCTGATCGAGGGTTTGACCCCGTCCATCTGATAGCGCCCCGTCGTCAGGCAGCGGTGCAGGATGTCGTTCTGATTGGTGGCGATCACCAACTTATCAATTGGCAGACCCATGCGTTTGGCAATGTGACCGGCGAAGATATCGCCAAAATTGCCGGTGGGCACGGTGAAGCTGACGGGACGGTGCGGCGCGCCAAGACTGACGGCAGACGTGAAATAATAGACCACCTGCGCCAGCACCCGTGCCCAGTTGATCGAATTGACCCCGGCAAGCCCCACCGCATCGCGGAAGGCGAAATCGTTGAACAGGTCTTTCAGGCGGCTTTGGCAATCGTCAAAATCGCCATCAAGCGCCAGCGCGTGAACATTGGTCTCAGAGGGCGTGGTCATCTGGCGGCGCTGCACTTCTGACACGCGGCCATACGGGTAGAGGATGAAGACATCGACATTGGAAAGGCCGCGAAACGCCTCCATCGCCGCCGATCCGGTGTCGCCCGAGGTGGCGCCGACGATGGTGACCCGGCGGCCATCGCGGGCAAGGGCAATCTGGAAAAGCTGGCCAATCAGCTGCATGGCGAAGTCCTTGAAGGCCAGTGTCGGCCCGTGGAACAGCTCAAGCAGGAAGTGGTTGGGGGCCAGTTGCACCAGGGGCGCGCGGGCGGCGTGGCCGAAGCCGGCATAGGCCTTGGCGATGGCGGCGCGGAATTCGGTATCGGTGAAGGTGTCGCCAACGAAGGGGCGCATGACGCGGAAGGCGGCTTCTTCGTAGCTGAGACCGGCGAGGGCGGCGATTTCGGCCTTCGACAGGGTCGGGACGGTTTCGGGTACATAAAGCCCGCCGTCACGGGCAAGGCCGGTCAGCATCGCTTCGCCGAAATTCAGAACCGGGGCCTGCCCCCGGGTCGATACGTAACGCATTGGTCCCACCCTAAGCCGTCTTTTTCCTGATACGCCACAGAAGATACCCTGTCATCCCCGCCCAGACCGCCGCCAGTGAAAACCATGTGATCGCATAGCTTAAATGATCGTTCGGGATGCCGTTGGTATCGACCGGCACCGGCAAAATACCCTGAGAATCCCCCTCCGCGCTGCGGATCACGACAAGGACCGGGTCGGTTTTCAGGCTTTTGGCCATCGCCTCCACATCGCGGGCGAACCACAGGTTGCTGTTGGCGTCGGGGGGTGGGGTGTAGCTGTCGGATTCGTTGGGCCAGGCAAGATTGCCAATCACCGTCAAAGCGACGGGCGGGCGCAGTTGGCTCTTGGCCGCCTCGCTGATCAGACCACGATCCAAAAGCACGCGGCGGCCTTCGGCTGTCTCGAAGACGTTGATAACCTCATAGCCCGGACCCTGCGCAGCGCTGCCCGACAAGACCAGAATTTCTTCGCCCGTTGTGCGCCCGGTGACGGCGACCGGAAGGTAGCGGTCGCGCAGCGGATCAGGCATGGTCAGAGTCGACAGCGGCACCGCAGGGGCGATGATCTTCGCCTCGATCGCCGTAAGGATCGCTTCTTTCCATCCAAGCCGTTTAAGTTGCCAGACACCCAATGTCATCAGGATGGCGATTCCGGCTAGACCGAGAATTACGGGAAAAACATAGCGGCGCATGAAGGCTCCAAAGACAAAAGCGCGGGGCTTCCCCCGCGCTTCGTGACCGGTTCGTCAGGGTCGCAATCAGGCGCTGCCCCAGATGTAGATGGCCGCAAACAGGAACAGCCAGACCACATCAACGAAGTGCCAATACCAGGCGGCGGCTTCAAAGCCGATATGCGCTTCGGGGGTGAAATGACCTTTCATGGTGCGGAACATGCAGATCAACAGGAAGATGGTGCCGATGATCACATGCGCGCCGTGAAAGCCCGTCGCCATGAAGAACGAAGCCCCATAGATATTCCCGGCAAAGCCAAAGGCCGCGTGGCTGTACTCATAGGCCTGAAAAAAGGTGAACATCACCCCCAGTGCGGCGGCCAGCAACAGGCCATTGACCATATCTTTGCGGTTATTTTCATGCACCAGGGCATGGTGCGCCCAAGTCGCGGCGGCACCGGAACACAACAGGATAAGGGTGTTGATCAGAGGCAGATGGAAGGGGTCGAAGGTTTCGATCCCGGTGGGCGGCCAGACACCATCGACAGCGGGCGACAGCGGGCCCATCGGATAAAGCGCGTGCTTAAAGAAGGTCCAGAACCAGGCCGAAAAGAACATCACTTCTGACGTGATGAACAAGATGAAACCGTAGCGCAGACCAATGCGGACCACCGGGGTATGATCGCCGGTATTGGCCTCGTGGATCACATCCGACCACCACGAATACATGACGTAAAGCACCGTGGCCAAGCCGATCAGGAAAGGAAAGGGCGCATGCCCTTTCATCCACAATGCCGCGCCAAAGAGCATGATGAACCCGCCGAGTGCGCCGAGGAACGGCCAAATCGAAGGCTTGAGAATGTGGTAGTCGTGGTTTTTAGCGTGCGCCATGTCGGTTTCCCTGTTTGGGCTTCAATTATAGGCGACCTTGGGCACAGGCGAAAGAGACGCCTGCGCTTTCGGCAACTCGGTTTGATAAAAAGTATATGATAGCGTGATGTGGCGCACCTGTGCGGTGTTCACATCGCGGGTTATTTCCGGGTCGACGTAGAAAGTTACCGGCATCTGCACCCGCTCATGCGGTTGCAAAATCTGCTCGATAAAGCAGAAACACTGGATCTTGGTGAAATAGGCCCCGGCGATATCGGGGGACACGTTATAGGCGGCGGTTCCGGCAATGACGTGATCGGTCGGGTTATAGGCCTCAAAAAAGGCCAGCCCGGTTTCGCCGATACGAAGGGTCATTTCCCGTTCGACCGGGTGAAACTCCCATGGCATTCCGGCATCGGTATTGGCGTCGAAGCGAATGCTGATGGTCTGATTCAGGATCTCGGTCGAGGCGGTTTTTGCGATGATCGGCGTTCCCGCAAACCCCGTTGTCCGGCAAAACCACGAATAGAACGGCACGGCGGCAAAGGACAGGGCCGCCATCGTCACGACCATTATCACCAGCATCACTGCCAGCTTGCCATTCTGACCGGGCCGGACCGGGGCATCGTTCATGGTGCCGCCTTGGCAGCCGGTGGGTTGCCTTGCGCATCCTGGCGCGACACTTTGACAATGGTCAGCCCGAAAACCAGCGCCACAAAGCCGCACAGAACCAGCCCCAGACCGGCATTGCGGCCCCAGCGGCGGGTATGCAGTTCATGGTCGCGGTGAATGGCCATTACCAGCCCCCGAGCCCGAACGGCTTCAGACTTTCTTCCACCAGAAGCGCGCCGAAGTGCAGGAACAAATACGCCAACGAAAAGCGGAAGAAGGCTTTCTCGGCCTTGTAACCGTCCGCTTCGGCCACCGCTTCGCCGCGCCGCAAGATGCGAACAGCGCCCCAGATGAAGCCGGCATTCAGCGCAACAGCGGTGACCAGATAGATCGGCCCGCCAATCGAGGTAAAGCCCAGCGCCAAGGCGAAGGGCGTCAGCAGCAAGGTATAAACAAGGATATGCCTGCGCGTTGCCGGGCGTCCGTGGGTGACAGTCAGCATCGGCACCCCCGCCTTGGCGTAATCGTCCTTCATGAACAGCGCCAAAGCCCAGAAATGCGGCGGCGTCCACATGAAGATCAGGAGAAACATCAGCACACTTTCAACGCTGACGCCCCCGGTCGCCACCGCCCAGCCGATCATCGGCGGAAAGGCCCCGGCAGCGCCACCAATGACGATGTTCTGCGGCGTCAGACGTTTCAGCCAGATCGTGTATATCACCACATAGAAGAAGATGGTGAAGGCGAGGAACGCCCCGGCGAACCAGTTCGCGGCCAGTCCCAGCATCATGCAAGACAGCCCCGACAGCGCCAGCCCCAGACCCAACGCCTCGCCCGCAGAGATGCGGCCAGCGGGGATTGGGCGGTTCATCGTGCGGCGCATCAGGCTGTCGATATCGGCGTCATACCACATGTTCAGCGCACCAGATGCTCCGCCACCCAATGCGATGAAAAGAATGGCCGTAAAGGCCACGAACGGATGCACCGGAACCGGGGCGACGATCAGCCCCACCATCGCTGTAAACACCACAAGCGACATGACACGCGGCTTCAGCAGCTGGACGAAATCGCCAAAGCTCGCTTCACCGCTGTGGTCATTGGCGCCCTGGTTAGCAGCGCTTACATCGCTCATTCGGTTCCCCGTCCGTCCGCCGTGCGGCAGGGGGCGCGGACCGCACCCCTGCTTGCGTGAATTATTCGGTGGATGCCACCTGAACTGGTGCCGCTATGCCAAGCGCTGCGGTCTTGGTCCGGGCCACCCAGTCATCATAGACAGCTTGGCTGACCACTTTCACGGTAATCGGCATGTAGGCATGATCCTTGCCGCACAGTGTCGTGCACTGGCCGAAATAAATGCCTTCTTTTTCGGCCTTGAACCACAATTCGCCGATGCGGCCCGGCACTGCCGAATGCTGCACCGCAAATGCCGGAACAAACCAACCATGAATGACATCCGACGCCGTTACCTGGACAACGATGGTTTTGTTGACCGGGATAACCACGGCATTGTCTGTCGCCAGAAGATATTCGTCCTCGGCGTAGCCATTGGCGGCAAGTGCGGATTTGTCGAGCAGGAAGCTGTCAAAGGCAATGCCGCTGTCGGGATATTCATAGGACCAATACCACTGGTTGCCTGTCGCCTTGATGGTGATGTCCGCCACCGGGATCTCTTGCTGTTTGAACAGGATCGGCAACGCGATGGACCCCAGAACCACCAGAATCACCACCGGGACCAGCGTCCAGACAATTTCCACCGGCGTGTTATGGGTGAAGCGCGCCGGGGTCGGGTTGGCGCGGCTGTTGAAGCGAATGACGACATAGGCCAGCAGCAGCACCACGAATCCCGAAACCGCGATGCAAAGATAAAGCAAAGCGCCGTCCAGCCATTGCTGGTCGCGCGCCAGTTCCGTTGCCGCCATCTGGAACCCAGTGCCATTGGCAATTGGTTTGCCGATGGTTTCCAGTCCGGTAATCCCGTCTCCGGCCAGCGCCGCTCCGGCAACGACCATTGAGGCGAGAGCGGCCGTGAGGCCCGAAAGAGTATTCGCAAAGCGCATGTCGTGTTCCCGTTCGATCGGCGGCTTTTGGCACCGCTTCCAGACCCTTTGCGAAACCTTGCTCAGGCCGGTTGTATCCGCGACTTCTAAAATCATATTAGTGGGGAAGCGACAAGTAAAACCATCGCGGCAAAGGGTCGCTTATTGACCCGGATCAGGAACAGGGCGGAGAAACAACATGGCTGACGGCAGGTTTGCTCCGTTTGAGACGCATTTGGACCCCGAGGCCGCGCTGGCGATTCTGCGCGCCGCCGTTGCCGGGGCCGATGATGGCGAGTTGTTCCTGGAGCGGCGGCGATCCGAAGCGCTGGTCTTTGACGACGGGCGCTTGCGCAATGCCAGCTACGATGCGTCCGAAGGCTTTGGGCTGCGCGCCGTGCGCGGCGAGGTGGCGGGTTACGCCCATTCAACCGAAATTTCCGAGGCGGCGCTGAAGCGCGCCGCTGAAACCGCGCGGCTGGCCGTGGGTGATGGCGGAGGGGTCATGGCCCCCGCCCCCGCCGGCACCAACCGAAAGCTTTACAGCGACTCCGATCCGATGCTGGACGCCACGTTCGGCCTGAAGGTTGAGACCTTGCGCGAAATTGACGCCTTTGCCCGTGCATTGGATCGCCGCGTCGTGCAGGTCTCGGCCACGATCGCCGCAAGCTTGCAAGAAGTATTCATCTTGCGCCCCGAAGGTGGCCTCGTGTCGGACATTCGACCCATGACGCGGATGAACATCTCGGTCATCGTTGAGGAAAATGGCCGCCGGGAGTCGGGCGGATATGGCGGGGGCGGACGGTCCGGCCTGACCGCGCTGATGCTGGCGGAGCATTGGCAGGCTGTAGCGCGCGAGGCCTTGCGGATTGCACTGATAAATCTGCGCGCCGTCCCGGCCCCGGCGGGGGTTATGGATGTGGTCGTTGGTTCCGGCTGGCCCGGCGTGTTGCTGCACGAAGCCGTTGGACATGGGTTGGAAGGCGATTTCAACCGCAAAAAGACCTCGGCTTTTGCCGGGCTGATGGGGAGCCAGGTGGCGGCAAAGGGCGTCACGGTGCTGGACGATGGGACGATTCCCGACCGCAGAGGCTCGATCACCGTGGATGACGAAGGCACGCCCTCGGCCCGCAATGTGCTGATCGAGGACGGGATTTTGGTGCGCTATATGCAAGACCGCCAGAATGCGCGGTTGATGGGCGTGGCCCCCACCGGCAACGGTCGGCGCGAAAGCCACGGCCATATCCCGATGCCGCGCATGACCAATACCTACATGATGGGCGGCAGCGCACGACCCGCCGATATTCTGGCTGATCTGAAAGACGGCATCTATGCTGTTGGTTTTTCTGGCGGTCAGGTCGATATTACCAACGGCAAATTCGTGTTTTCCTGTACCGAAGCCTACCGGGTGAAAAACGGCGTCGTCGGCGATCCGGTGAAAGGCGCCACGCTGATCGGCGACGGGGCGACAGCGCTGAAACAAATCCGCGCCATTGGCAACGACATGGCGCTGGACCCCGGTATCGGCAATTGCGGCAAGGCCGGGCAATGGGTGCCGGTGGGGGTGGGTCAGCCGACGCTGCTGATCGGTGGGCTGACGGTGGGGGGATCGGCGACATAGGCGCTACCGCCCACCGCATCTTCGATGCGTTGAACAGTCTTGATCTTATGACGCCGCATCCGGACAAGGTGATTATGTGTCGGGGGAGTCAACAAAAATATCCGTTCGCATCGCTGCGAATCGTAACGATTGATTAACCTTAAGGTTGCAATCTGAGCTTGCGAATGAGGCGAAGGCACGAAGGATCAAGGTTTGTTTTCTTACCCCACCCCCTTCACCCCCCCCACCACGGAAGATGACAGACTGTCGTGGCTCCGTCTCATTCGCTCCCGCCGCGTTGGGGTGGCAACCTTTCACCGGCTTCTGGAGGATCACGGCTCGGCCCGCGCGGCACTGATTGCGCTGCCCGAACTGGCGCGGGCTTCGGGGGTGCAGGGCTATTGCGCCTGTCCCGAGGGCGTGGCACAGGCGGAAATGGCGACTGCCCGCCGATTGGGTGCGCGGATGCTGTGCAAGGGCGATCGGGACTATCCCGAAGATCTGGCGCGGATCAGCGACGCGCCACCGATTCTGTGGATCATCGGCGACATCAAACATCTGGCGCGGCCGATGGTGGCCTTGGTGGGGGCAAGAAACGCCTCATCCCTTGGCACAAGAATGGCGCGCAAACTGGCCGAAGGTCTGGCAGAGGCCGGGATAACCGTGGTGTCGGGCTTGGCGCGCGGCGTCGATTCCGCCGCGCATACCGCAGCCCTTGAGGGCGGCACAGTTGCAGTGATGGCCGGCGGGGTGGATGTGATCTATCCGACCGAAAACACCGCACTTGCCGATGAGATTTCACGAAAAGGACTGCGCATCGCTGAACAGCCGATGGGTCTTGAGCCCATGGCGCGGCACTTCCCATTGCGCAACCGTATTATTTCCGGCCTGTCACGCGCCGTTGTGGTTGTTGAAGCGGCGGCCCAATCGGGCAGTTTGATCACCGCCCGGCTGGCCCTGGACCAGGGGCGGGAGGTTTACGCGGTACCAGGCCACCCGTTCGACGGGCGCGCCAGCGGCTGCAACATGCTGATCCGGGATGGGGCAACGCTGGTGCGCAGCGCCGAAGATGTGCTGGCCGCCCTGAATATCGAGCCGACGGCAGCCCTCAAACCCGGACAGCCCGGGGTCACCGCCAGCCCGCCAAGACCGTGGCGCGAGCACGCGGGCCTGCATCAACGGATCCTCGACCGGCTTGGCCCCAGCCCGCTGGCCGAAGACCAATTGTTGCGCGACCTTGCGTTATCACCCGCCGAAGCTGCGCCAGAAATCTTGGCGCTGGAACTTGACGGGCGGATCTCCCGCGCTGCGGGTGGACTTTTGTCCCGCATCTAACCGCCAATGGCAGGTGGGGCGCCGCTTTGGGCCATCGAGGCCCGTCGCGGCGCATGGCCTCCGGCGGGGATATTTGCGCCAAGATGAAATCAGCGATGATGTCATTTGGCTTTGGCTATGCCGAAACATTGCGGTGGGTGGCGGCTTTTCTGGGGCGGCGGCTTCGCCTTATCCCGTCAATCACGACGCGAAGGAGGGCACCACCAAAAGTCAATGCAATCATCGTTTCAGGCCGGTCATTGACAAGCCCTGCCCTTGGCCCTCATGTTCCGCGCCCAGATCAGACGTCAGAATAGTTCGAGGAAATCATGGCCGTTGTCGTAGTTGAATCCCCCGCCAAGGCCAAGACAATCAACAAATATCTCGGATCTGACTATACAGTTCTTGCCTCTTACGGTCACGTCCGTGACCTGCCTGCCAAAGACGGATCCGTTGATACGGACGACGGATTCGGCATGACGTGGGAGGTGGCCCCAGAGAGCAAAAAGCATCTTCGCGCCATAACCGACGCCTTGAAGACTGATGACACCCTGATCCTTGCCACCGACCCTGACCGCGAAGGCGAGGCGATTTCCTGGCACCTGCAAGAGGCGCTGGCCTCAAGCATCAAGAAGGGAAAAATCGTCCGTCGTGTGACCTTCAACGCCATTACCAAATCTGCTGTGACCGAAGCCATGTCAAAACCGCGTGACGTGGATATGGAACTGGTCGAGGCCTATCTTGCCCGCCGGGCGCTGGATTATCTGGTGGGCTTCAACCTGTCGCCGGTCTTGTGGCGCAAGCTGCCAGGGGCCAAATCGGCGGGGCGCGTGCAATCGGTTTGCCTGCGACTGATTGTTGAGCGCGAGTTGGAGATCGAAGCGTTTCGGGCCCGCGAATTCTGGACGGTCGCCGCAACACTGATCACCCCGCGCGGGCAGGAATTTCAGGCGCGGCTGACAGTTCTGGGCGGCAAGAAACTGGATAAATACGATATTCCGGATGCCGCCACAGCGGAAATCGCGGTTCAGGCCGTCACTTCCCGGGCTTTGACGGTGAAATCGGTTGAGGCGAAGCCGGCCAGCCGCAATCCCTATGCGCCGTTTATGACCTCGACGCTGCAACAAGAAGCCAGCCGCAAATTCGGCATGGGGGCCAAGGCCTGCATGTCCTCTGCACAGCGACTTTATGAGGCCGGTCACATCACTTACATGCGCACCGATGGCATCGACATGGCCCCCGAAGCGGTGATGGCGGCGCGCGACGAAATCACGCGCCGATTTGGCGCCGACTATGTGCCCGCCAGCCCGAGGATGTACAAAAACAAGGCCAAGAACGCCCAAGAGGCGCACGAGTGTATCCGGCCCACGGAAATGAGCGCCTCGCCGGAACGACTGCGTCTTGAGGAGGATCAACGCAAGCTCTACGACCTGATCTGGAAACGCACCATTGCCAGCCAGATGGCCGCGGCGCGGATGGAGCGTACCACCGTCGATGTCGGCAGTGCGGATGGTCAGGTCGAGCTGCGCGCCACCGGACAGGTGGTGATGTTTGACGGTTTCCTCAAGGTTTATGACGAGGGCCGCGACGAGGATGAGGGCGAAGACAGCGCCCGCCTGCCGCAGATCATGCAAGGCGAAGCGGCGGAAAAACGCGAGGTGACACCCGAGCAGCATTTCACCCAAGCCCCGCCACGCTATACCGAAGCGACGCTGGTCAAACGGATGGAAGAATTGGGCATCGGGCGGCCTTCGACCTATGCTTCGATCGTCACTACGATTCAGGATCGCGAATATGTGCGCAAGGATAAGAACCGCCTGATCCCCGAGGATAAAGGGCGGCTGGTCACGGCGTTCCTGACCAACTTCTTCCGCAAATACGTCGAATATGATTTCACCGCCGATCTGGAAGGCGAACTGGATGACATTTCGGCAGGAACGCGCAATTACAAGGATGTGCTGGCGCGGTTCTGGCGCGACTTTTCGGCGGCAATCGCCGAAACGGCGGATCTGCGCATCGGCGAGGTTTTGACCAAGATTGATGAATTCCTCGCCCCGCATCTATATCCGGCCCGCGCCGATGGCAGCGACCCGCGCCTCTGCCAGACCTGCGGCGAAGGACGGTTGAACCTGAAGACCGCCCGTTCGGGCGGGGCCTTCATCGGCTGCAGCAATTATCCGACCTGTCGCTACACCCGGCCGATTTCCGGTGGCGAAGACGGCGCCACCGCCGTCGATGGCCGGGTCTTGGGTGACGATTCTTCCGGCCAGCCGATCAGTCTGCGGGTTGGCCGCTTTGGCCCCTATGTTCAGCGCGCCGAGGCCACGGAAGCCAACCCCAAACCCGATCGCGCCAGCCTGCCCAAAGGCTGGGCTGCCGATACGCTGACATTGGAGCGGGCGCTGGAGTTGCTCAGCTTGCCGCGCATAATCGGGCCGCATCCCGAAGATGGCGCCCAGGTCGAAGCCGCAATCGGCCGCTACGGGCCTTACGTCAAACACAACAGCACCTATGCCAATCTGCCCGATGTCGAAGAGGTTTTTTCCATCGGCATGAACCGCGCCGTCGAAGTTCTGGCGCAAAAACAGACACGTGGGCGGGGGGTTGGCGCGGCTACGGCACCCTTGAAAGAGCTTGGCGAACACCCCCAGGGCGGCACGATGCAGGTCATGGAGGGGCGCTATGGCCCCTATGTGAAATGGGGCAAAGTATTTGCGACTTTGCCGAAAGGCACGGATCCTCTGGCCGTAACCTTCGACCAGGCGGTCGCGTTGGCCAGCGAAAAGGCCACAAAAGGCGGCAAGGGCAAGGCCGTACGCAAAACCGCCCCCAAATCTTCAGCAAAACCCAAATCTTCAGCAAAACCCAAGGCAGCAGCAAAATCTAAGGCAACCGGGAAATCCAAAGCCCCGATCAAGACCAAAGCCGCTACAAAGACCAAGACCGCAGGCGACAACGCGACCGCATCGGATGATCTGATCGAAAGCTGATGCCGCACCGCGGCGATTGACAGCCCCCTGACCCCGCGCCACAAGGGTCGCGGAGAATTTGCGGGGGAGCGACCCATGAAGAAAGTTTTTGGCTCGGCGACAGCAGCGCTTGACGGTTTGTTGTTTGACGGCATGTTGATCGCCGCTGGCGGTTTTGGCCTGTGCGGCATTCCCGAATTGCTGATCGACGCCATCCGCGAAGCCGGGACCAAGGATCTGACGGTTGCCTCGAACAATGCCGGTGTCGATGGTTTCGGCCTCGGCCAGCTTTTGGCAACTCGCCAGGTCAAAAAGATGATCTCGTCCTATGTCGGTGAAAACGCCGAATTCATGCGCCAGTACCTGAGCGGCGAGCTGGAGCTGGAATTCAACCCGCAAGGCACCCTGGCTGAACGGATGCGCGCAGGGGGCGCAGGCATCCCCGGTTTTTACACCAAAACCGGCGTTGGAACGGTGATCGCCGAGGGTAAGGAGGTGAAAAGCTTCGACGGTCAGGACTACATTCTTGAGCGCGGGATTGTTGCCGATCTGTCGATCGTCAAGGCCTGGTAGGCCGATCCCTCGGGCAATCTCGTCTTTCGCTAGACCGCGCGGAACTTCAACCCGCCGGCGGCGACTTGCGGCAAAGTCTGCGTGGCCGAGGTGGAGGAAATTGTGCCACTGGGCAGCCTGAACCCCGACATGATCCATG
>JANMDM010000056.1:0-2288 GCA_031376305.1 Pseudomonadota bacterium
CATGAATGGCAGCCAAAGCCCAGAAAGCAGAATGAACAATTGTGCCGCCACAGTGAAAGCCGCCAACCGCCAGCCCCCGCCCGCATGACCCCAAAGTGCTATGGCAAGGATAAAGCCGATCCAGGGAAAGCCGGGAAGCCCGGTATAAAGCAACAGCCCGGTAAACAGAACGGCCGCTGCGCCCTCCCAACTCCGCCGCCCGACCAGACCCGCTGCTGCGCCGGTCAAAGCGGCGTACAGCGCCAGCATCAGCGGCGTCAGAGCAAAGCCCCAAACCGCCGGGGTGGCGGCCCCGGCAAGGCCGATCCGCAGCGGCAACATCAGACCATAGGTTATCGCATTACGCAGGGCTTCGAACACGCCACCGGTTGCGGCCACAAACTCAAGAAGAATGCGGTCCAGACCTTGCAGGATGCTGCGTCCGGCAAATTCGGGCAAAAACGCATTCCCCGGCGCGGCGACCCGCAACAGGATAGCCAACCCGATGGCGGCGATGACCACCAGCCCAAGCCCCTGGCGGCTCAGCGGCGGTTTGCCACGGCGGCTGAGGGTGGCAAGGCCAAGGGTGATGCGGTCCAGCACAATGGCAATCACCACAATGACCGACCCGGACAAAAGGCTGCGGCCAAGTTCGGCGCGCCGCATTGCCGAAAGCACCTCCCAGCCGATGTCGTCAAAACCACCGATGATGGCAACGATGATCACCATGCTCAGCGCCGCCATGCTGGTCTGATTCACGCCAACCAGCAGGCGCGGCAGGGCCGAAGGTACCTCGACCCGCCAAAAGGTCTGCCGCGGGGTGCAGCCGCTCATCACACCGGATTCCAACACATCACCGGGGACCAGCCGCAGGCCCAGCATGGTGTTGCGCACCATGGGCGGGGCGGCGAAGATAATGCTGGCCACCAGCCCCGCCGCCGGTCCAAAGCCGAACAGCAGCAAAAGCGGGATCAGATAGGCAAAGGCCGGCATCGTTTGCATCAGATCCAAAAGCGCCTCAAGCGGTCGCACCAGCCAGCGCCGGTGATGCGCCAGCGCCCCCAGGGCAAAGCCGATGCCAACCGAAAGTGGCACCGAGATTGCCACGATCGCCATGGTGTTCATGCTTTGCCGCCAGTAGCCGGACAGCACGACATAGCCCAGCGCAACAACCACAAACCCCGCCAGCCGCCACCCCGAAGCCCGCAGCGCCAATGCGCCGATCACCATAACCACCGAAGGCCAGGGCAGCCATTGTAGCCCGGTTCGGATCGCGCGCAGCGGCAGGTCGAACAGCACCGCCGCCGCACGGCCAACCGGCTGAGCCCAGGTGAACACCGGCATCGATACGGCGTTGACCCAGGCAGTGACCGGCAATTCCCAACTGCGCGGAAACACCGTCAGCCAGGGAAAGGCTGCTCGCACCAACACCGCAAGGATGCAAAACACGAACAACCCGATCCATAGCAATCGCTGTGAAAGGCGACTGCCCGGAGCCGTGGGCATGCGGGCGGCGATCACGGCTGCGCGCCGCGGTCACCGCCGCGTTGCAGAATTTCAAGGATCGCTTGCGCCGATAGCATACCGCCCGGCCGACGGTCGCTTTCGCGGACGTGAAAGGCACGGGCTCCGGCCGCGACCGAACCGACAAGCTGTTCCAGTGGCGTATCCGCTGACACTTCCGGCAGATTCGCGCCGGACTGCGCCTCAGATGCACCATTGATCAGATCACCCGCCCGGATCACCCGCCCCATCGCCACATCTTCAGTGAATTCGGCCACATAGGCATCTGCGGGGCGCAGCAGAATTTCCGCCGGAGTGCCAATCTGGATGATCCGCCCGTCACGCATCAGCGCGATGCGGTCGGCGATGCGGCAGGCCTCCATGATGTCATGGGTGATGAAGACGATGGTCTTTTTCAACTGCATCTGAAGGCGCAGGAATTCATCCTGCATCTGGCGGCGGATCAAGGGGTCGAGCGCCGAAAACGGCTCGTCCAGAAACCATATCTCGGGCTCAACGGCCAGCGACCGGGCAATTCCCACCCGCTGCTGTTGGCCGCCCGAAAGTTCATGCGGGAAGGCGTGTTCGCGCCCGTCCAGTTCGACAAGCCGGATCACCTCGCGCGCCCGCGCTTCGCGGTCCGCCTGCGGGCGGCCCTGAAGCTTCAGGGGAAAGGCGATGTTGTCCAGAACCGTCAGATGCGGCAGCAGACCGAAGCTTTGAAATACCATCCCCATCTTGTGGCGGCGGATTTCGATCAACTCTTGTGGAGTTGCTGCCAGAAGATCGACACCGTCCAACACCAC
>JANMDM010000171.1:0-1876 GCA_031376305.1 Pseudomonadota bacterium
AAAGACTGCGTCACTTGGCCCCGCCTCGACAATATCGCCCTTCAGCATGACCACAACCTTATGCGCCAGCGCCCGGATCACCCGCAGATCATGGCTGATGAACAGATAGGCCAGCCCGTGGCGCTTTTGCAGATCGCGCAACAGCTCGACGATCTGCACCTGCACCGTCATATCCAAAGCCGAGGTCGGCTCGTCCAGCACCACCACCTTGGGGCGCAGGATCATGGCGCGGGCAATGGCGATACGCTGGCGCTGGCCGCCGGAAAACTCATGCGGATAGCGGCCCATCATCGCCGGATCCAGGCCCACTTCCTGCATGATCTCAGCCACCAGTTCGCGGCGGTCGCGGGTGGGGTCGACGGCATGCACGGTCAGCCCTTCGGCAATGATCTGTTCGGCGGTCATCCGCGGCGACAGACTGCCGAACGGGTCTTGGAAAACAATCTGCATGTCGCGGCGCAAGCGGCGCAATTCGCCTGTGCCCCATTTGGTAATATCCTGGCCCATGTAGACCACCGGACCTTGCGCCTCGATCAGCCGCATAATCGCCAGCGCCAGCGTGGTCTTGCCTGAGCCGCTTTCACCGACGATCCCCAGCGTTTCTCCAGCCCGCACCGACACGCTGGCGGCATTGACCGCCTTCACATGGCCCACGACCCTGCCCAAAAAGCCTTTCTTGATCGGAAACCAGACGCGCAAGGCCTCGGTGCGGACGATTTCTGGCGCCTCCGCTGCCACCGGATCGGGGCGGCCATTCGGCTCGGCGGCCAGCAGCTTTTTTGTATAGGGATGCTGCGGATTGGCAAAGATTTCCGCCACCGGCCCCTGTTCGACAATCTCGCCGCCCTGCATCACGCAAACCCGGTCAGCGATGCGCCGCACAATCCCCAGATCATGGCTGATGAACAAAAGGCTGAGGGATTCTCGGCGCTTCAGATCTGCCAGCAGCTCAAGGATCTGCGCCTGTATGGTCACATCCAGCGCCGTCGTCGGCTCATCGGCGATCAACAGTTCCGGCCCGTTGGCCAGCGCCATCGCGATCATCACCCTTTGCCGCTGCCCGCCCGACAACTGATGCGGATAGGCCCCCAGCCGCGATTCCGCCTCAGCAATCCCGACCTTGTTGAGCAGCTCGACAATCCGCGCCCGCGCCGCCGCCCCCGTCAATCCCTGATGCAGGGTCAGACTCTCGGCGATCTGCCGCTCGATCGTGTGCAACGGGTTGAGCGAGGTCATCGGCTCTTGAAAGATAAAGCTGATGTCATTGCCACGGACGCGGCGCAGGGCATCCTCAGACGCGCCGACCATTTCGCGGCCAAGATAGGTGACCCGGCCTGCCACTTCGGCATTGCGGCCCAAAAGCCCGACGGTGGCCAGCGCCGATACCGATTTGCCGGACCCGCTTTCACCGACCAGTGCCACGGTTTCGCCCTTGCCCAAGCTGAAGGACACGCCTTTGACCGCCTCGATCTTCCGCCCGTCCTGCCGGAAGCTGACCCGCAGGTCCGATACCTTCAACACCTCGGTCATGCGAAGGTCTTTCGCGGGTCAAAGGCGTCGCGCACCCCTTCAAAGATGAAGACCAGCAGCGCCAGCATGATGGCGAATGTGAAGAAGGCCGAAAACGCCAGCCACGGGGCCTGAAGATTCTGCTTGGCCTGTTGCGTCAACTCGCCCAGGGACGGCAACGCCGCAGGCAGGCCGAAGCCCAGAAAATCAAGCGTCGCCAGACCGCCAATGGCGCCGGTTACAATGAATGGCAACAGCGTCAGCGTCGCCACCATGGCATTGGGCAAGATATGACGGAACATGATCACCCGGTCCTTGACGCCCAACGCCCGTGCGGCCCGCACATATTCAAAGTTGCGCGCCCGCA
>JANMDM010000068.1:0-4401 GCA_031376305.1 Pseudomonadota bacterium
GAAGGTAAGCGGCAGGTCTGGGCCAAGCCCTTCCTTGGCGTCGCGGGCGGCCATTCTGGCGCGCAGGGCGTTCAGCTTTTGGGTGATCGGCGACGGCTCGGGGGCGCTGTAATCCGTATGTTCCGGCCCGCGCAGGATCCCGGCCAGCCGCGCATGCATGAAGCTGCGCAAAACCTCGGCCATCCGCCGCGTGTGCCCCGCCCCCTGGCTGCGGTAAAAGCCCAGCACATCGGCCTCGACCCAGAGGCAGAGGCGGACCTTCGGCCTGGCACCACGCTCAAGGGCGATGGTCTGCCATTCCGGCGGGATCAGCCCGGCCTCGGCGATGCGCCCGTGCAGGTCGCGTTCCAGGGTGCGCAGCACTTCGGCCAGATAGTGGGTGTGTTCGCGCTGACGGGCGCCGGGCTTCGGTCTGTCGGCCATACGGGGCTCCTTCGGCTTTGGGGTCAAACATGGCAAAACCTGCCTCACAGCCGGTTAGCGGGGCGCGCGCCAGCCTGGAATAGGCGCAACATACGCCCGGCATACGCCCGGAATAGGCTTGGAATATCCGGGTTTTCCCGCCTAATCTGCCCTGCGCAAACACTCCGGGGACTCACATGCAGACTATGATCGGCGTTATCGGCGGCTCGGGGGTTTATGAGATCGACGGGCTTGAGGGCGCCTCCTGGGTCCGGGTCAAAACCCCCTGGGGCGCCCCCTCGGATGAGGTTCTGGTCGGCCGGCTGGATGGCGTGCCAATGGCGTTCCTGCCGCGTCACGGCCGGGGCCATGTACATTCCCCCGCGTCGGTGCCTTACCGGGCGAATATTGATGCGTTGAAGCGGCTTGGCTGCACCGATGTGATCGCGGTTTCGGCCTGTGGGTCGTTTCGGGAAGATCTCGCGCCGGGGGATTTTGTCATTGTCGATCAATATATTGACCGGACATTTGCACGGGAAAAATCGTTCTTCGGGCAGGGCTGCGGGGCGCATGTAAGCCTGGCCCATCCCACCTGTGCGCGGCTGTCAGAGGCCTGCCATCTGGCGGCATTGGCCGAAGGGATCACCGTCCACATGGGCGGCACTTACCTCGCCATGGAGGGGCCGCAGTTCTCCACACTGGCCGAATCGCGGCTCTACCGCGAGGTCTGGGGCTGCGACGTGATCGGCATGACCGGCATGCCCGAAGCCAAGCTCGCCCGCGAGGCGGAGCTTTGCTATGCGAGCGTGGCGATGATCACCGATTACGACTGCTGGCACCCAAACCACGCTGCGGTGGATGTCGCAGCCGTTATCAAAACCCTCACCGGAAATGCCAAAAAAGCTCTGGAAATGCTCAGAAAATTGCCTGTTCTCCAAGGTCAGAAACGCCTGCCCTGCCCGCATGGCTGCGACCACGCATTGGACCACGCAATCATGACCGCGCCCGGCAAGCGCGACCCCGATCTGGTTGCAAAACTTGATGCGGTCGCGGGTCGGGTGTTGTGAGTCCCTCTCTCCGGAGGGCCGTTTTGTGGCTGATACTTGGGCTTTTTGCTCTGCCAGCATCGGCAGACCCGGGCGCGATCGTGTCGGACGGCAAGCTTTCGGACAGCGGCTTTTATCGGATGATCGATGCGGTGATCCGAATTATTGGCCAAGACGCCAAGGCCATCTTGCACCATTATCCGCCAAACCTGTAATTTCGCCAAAGCTGCGTGAGAGGCCATGAAAAAGAAAACTGTCCGCGACTACATCCGCACCATCGCCGACTTCCCGCATGAAGGGATCCTGTTCCGCGATGTGACGACGCTGTTCGCCGATGCGCGCGGGTTTCGCATGGCCATAGACCAACTGCTGCACCCCTACGCGGGCGAGCGGATCGACAAGGTGGTGGGGCTGGAGGCGCGGGGATTTATTTTGGGCGGCGCCATTGCCCATCAACTGACCGTGGGATTCGTGCCGATCCGCAAAAAGGGCAAACTGCCGGGGCAGACGATTTCGCAGGCCTATAAGCTTGAATACGGCGAGGCAATCATGGAGATCCATGAGGACGCATTGCAGCCTGGCGAAAGGATTTTGATCGTCGACGACCTTTTGGCCACCGGAGGCACCTGCGAAGCCGGGATCAAGCTGATCGAAAAACTTGGGGCTGTGGTGGTGGGCTGCGCCTTTGTCGTCGACCTGCCGGAGTTGGGGGGGCGCAAGCTGTTGGAAAGGCTTGGCATGCAGGTGCATGTCTTGTGTGAATTCGACGGGGCCTGAGCGCCGGAACCAATCTATCCGCGCAACACCGCGCCGGGGTTCATGATGCCTGCGGGGTCAAGGGCGGCCTTGATCGCCCGCATTGCCGCAAGCTTTGCCGGATCGCCATAGGTCTCAAGGTCACTGACTTTGAACCGGCCCACCCCATGTTCGGCACTGAAAGAGCCGCCAAGATCCGCGACCAGATCATGCACCGACGATTTGATCGCGGCTGCAAGATGGGCAAAGTCGCCGACCTGCCCGTCTTTTGGCGGAAAGACATTGTAGTGCAGATTGCCGTCGCCCAAATGGCCAAAACAGTTGATGCGGAACTCGCCAAAGACGCGGATCGCCGGGGCAGCCCGGTCCAGAAACGCCGGGATCTGGGTCAAGGGCAGCGAAATATCGTGCGACGAAATCGCGCCGATGCGTTTGTTGCCTTCGGGAAGCCCTTCTCGCAGACGCCAGAAATCCCGCGTTTGCGCAGCGTTTTGCGCGATCACCCCATCGGCCACCAGCCCCTGCGCCAAAGCCTCGGTGAACAGTGCCTCAAGCGCCACTTGTGCGTCGATGCTTTGCGGCAGGCCCACTTCAATCAGCACCATCCATTCAGGACGGCTGGCAAAAGGCTGGCGGATATCGGGCAGGGTTTCGTCCAAAAACAGCAGCCCCTGCCGGTGGATCAGCTCAAAGGCCGACACACAGCCTGCCATGCGCGTTTGCGCCAAAGACAGCAGCGCCAGCGCCGCCTTGGCAGAGGCCACGGTCAGGATGGCGATGCCCGTCGCCGCCGGGATCGGGTGGAGCCGAAGGCAAGCGGCGGTGATCACCCCAAGCGTCCCTTCCGCCCCAACAAGCAAGTTGCGCAGGTCATAGCCGGTGTTGTCTTTTCTCAGTCTTTTCAGGCCATGAAGAATGCTGCCATCCGGCAAAACCGCCTCGATCCCCAGACACAGGTCGCGCGCATTTCCGTAACGCAGCACGTTGATCCCACCGGCATTGGTCGACAAAAGCCCGCCAACCCGGGCCGAGCCTTGCGACGCGAGCGTCAGCGGAAACAGCCGCCCCGCACGTCGCGCCGCCTCTTGCACATCGGCCAGAATTACCCCGGCCTCAGCGATAAGCCCGCCTTCTTCGGGGAAGATGCCGCGCATCGCCGCCATCCGTTCCAGCGATAGGATCAGCGGCGGCGGGCCATCCCCTTTGACCTGCCCGCCGACCAGCCCGGTGCCGCCGCCCCAGGGCACGATCCCCACCCGTGCGGCGGCGCAAGCTGCAACGATGATGGCCACTTCGGCGGTATTGCGCGGCCGCACCAGCAAGGCGTGCGGCGTTTGCACCCGGCGGCGCGGCTCTTCCAGATAGGCTTGTGGCGCGGGTGTCAGTGTGCCCTCAGGCAGGCTTCGGGCCAAGGCCTCGGCAAAAACCGCATCAGCGGGGGCCAAAGGGTCGCTCATGCTGCGGCCGCCAGCTTGCGGGCCAATATGGCGATGGCAGCCACGGACTTGCCGTTCCGCGCGGTGATATCCAAGGGCAGATTCATCACCCGATGCGCCAATTTCGATCGCCCGATCCCATCCGGCAGATGCAGCCACAATATCTTGCCGTGAAAGGCGTATTCCTCGGTCGGACCTGCCAGCGATTTCAGGAAAGCTGCGGTGGCATTGGGCAGCGACCGGTCCATGAAAAAATAATGCAGCTTATCAGGCGCGGCCTTGGGGAAGGGATTGGCCGCCAGCGCCGCCTCAAGTTCAGCCCGCGTCAACAGCAGGATCGGCGGGCGAAAGCCGAAGCGGGCCAGCACGGCATCGGCGATCATCGCGCCCAGAACAGGCTGCGGCAGATCCGACTGAAACACCGCGTTGCCGCTTTGGATATAGGTTTTCACGCCGACAAGACCCTGTCCGCCGTGGGCCAGCCCGGCCAGCATGTCGCGGAATTCCGCCATCGGCAGGCGGTTCACGCCGCCGACGTTCACCGCCCGAAGAAACCCAATCCAGACTGTCATCTCACCCTTTCATTTTGGCAAAAATATCCTGGGGGTGTGGGGGCAAAGCCCCCCCCGCTTCAGCCGATATCGGTACGCCCGCGCCGATCGCTGCGCAGATTGGCGTAAAGCACATGATTGCGCCAGCGGCCATTGATCTGCAAATAACTTTGCGCCACGCCTTCATATTTGAAGCCAGCCTTTTCCAGG
>JANMDM010000139.1:0-4713 GCA_031376305.1 Pseudomonadota bacterium
GTGCGGCGCGGCTCGTCTCCCGAGGTTTCGACCGGCTCATCCAGCGTCACGATCAGCACGTATTTCGGATCATACGCCGGGAAGACCGAGGCAAAGGTGGCGATCACCTTGTCTTTGTAGTAGCCGCCCGACGGTTTCGGCTTGTCGGCGGTGCCGGTCTTGCCGCCGACCGCATAGCCCGGCACGTCGCCAAAACTTGCGGTGCCACGCACCACGACCTGACGCAGCATGGTGCGCGCAATCACCGCCGTCGCTTCTGAGACCACACGCGGACCGCTGACCGGACCCTTGGCCTTGAGAATTGTCGGAGACACCTTGATACCACCGTTGAGGATCGAGGCATAGGCCGCCGCCAGATGCAGTGGGCTGGCCGAAATCCCGTGACCATAGGCCACGGTAAGCGTTGAAATTTCAGACCATTTCTTCGGCAACAGCGGCTTGCCGGTGGGGGCTTCGACCAGCTCGATCGGCGTTGGCGCAAACAGCCCCAAAGATTTCAGGAACGCCTGCTGCCGCTCGCCGCCGATAAGCTGGGCGATATGGGCGGTGCCGATGTTCGAGGATTTGACGATCACGTCGGTGACAGAGAGCTGCGCCCCGTAGTTGTGAAAATCGTGGATACGGTATTTGCCCCAAACCATTGGGCTTTTGGTGTCGACCATGGTGTCGGGACTGACAAGGCCAAGATCAAGGGCTTGCGACACCGCGAACAGCTTGAACGTCGAGCCAAGTTCATAGACCCCCTGCACAGCGCGGTTAAACAGCGGACTGTCCGACACCAGACCTTTGGTCAAGGGCTGCGGACGGGTGTTCGGATCGAAATCCGGCAGCGAGGCAAGGGCCACCACTTCGCCGGTGTGGACGTCCATCAACACCGCCGCAGCACCCTTGGCGTTCATCAGCTTCATGCCGCCGTCGAGCACCTCTTCAATGGTGGACTGGATGGTCAGGTCCAGCGACAGCTCCAGCGGCGCGCCGCCGTTCGCCGGATCGCGCAGCCAGCCATCAAAGGTCTTTTCGACGCCTGCGGTGCCGATGACTTCGGCGGACTCCACGCCTTCACGGCCAAAGGCCGCCCCGCCGAGCACATGGGCGGCCAAGGCGCCGTTGGGATAAAGCCGCATTTCGCGGGGGCCAAACAGCAGGCCGGGATCGCCGATCTCATGCACAAGTTGCAACTGTTCGGGCGAGATCTTTTTCTTGATCCACAGGAATTTCTTGGCGCCTGTGAAGTCTTTCTTCAGGCGGTCGACATCAAGATCAGGGAAGATCATTGCCAGCTTTTCGGCGGAACCATCGGGATCGACCATCGACTGCGGTTGGGCATAAAGCGCGTGGGTCACCAGATTGGTGGCCAAAATACGCCCGCTGCGATCAACAATATCGGCGCGCTGCGCGGCAATGGCAGTGCCGTTCGTGGCACCGCGCGGCTCGACCGGCTCGGTCGATGCCAAGACTCCCATGCGGGTACCGACGGCGCCAAAGCCCAGCACGAACGCCAGCCCCAGCAACAAAAGCCGCCCTTCGGCTTTTTGTCGGGCGGCATCGCGCAGCGACTCATGCCGCAAGCGCAGGTTTTCCCGTTCGATCACGTCGGGGTTTTCGCCCTTGGCGCGGGCGGACAAAATGCGGGCAAGCGGGCGAAGCGGAGTGCGTATCACGGGGTTTGCTCCAGCGAGGCGGCGGTTTCTACGGGATTGGTGATCGCCAACAGATCCGCCGATGGATAAGAGACTTGTTCGACCGAGCCGAACTGCTCGGGCTCAAGCGGCAACAGGCCCAGACGTTCAAAGTTGATGTCGGCAAGTTCGCGCAAACGGTCGGGGCGGTTGAGATAGGCCCATTCCGCCTTCAGCACACCAAGGCTTTCGCGCAACTGGCCGACTTCGCTTTGCAAGGTGCGCAGGTCGTTCAACTCGGCCTGGGTGCGATAGTTTTCGCGGTAGGCCCAAAAGCCCAAGGCCATGACGGCGATGGCGGCGAGGGTCAAAAAGAAGCTGCGCATCGGCTTATCGTCCTTTCATCTGGGGCAGGCGCGGCAGGCCCAAGGCCGCTGGATCGGCGTGGCCCGCAGGCGCATCGGTGCGCCGCCCGATCCTGAGCTTGGCCGAGCGGGCGCGCGGGTTTTGGGCCAGCTCGACTTCGTCAGGGACCACGGCGCGGCGGGTGGTCATGGTAAAGGCGGCGACGGTCGGGGCGCGTTCGGGGGCGTAGCGGTTGCCCTGCCCTTCTGCGCCTGATCGCAGTTGGAAAAAGCGTTTGATCACCCGGTCTTCGAGCGAATGGAAGGACACGACCGCCAGTTGCCCGCCGGGTTTCAACGCCCGCTCAGCGGCGGCAAGGCCCGCCTCCAATTGCCCGAACTCATCATTCACGGCGATGCGCAGCGCCTGAAAGCTACGGGTGGCGGCGTGGCTTTGACCGGGCTTGGTGCGCGGCAGGCAACGTTCAATCACTGCGGCAAGTTGCAAGGTGGTTTCAAACGGCCGCGCCGCGACAATGGCCCGCGCGATGCGCCGCGAGGCGCGTTCCTCGCCGTAGTTATAAAGGATATCAGCCAGTTGCGCCTCGGTCATGGTGTTAACCAGATCGGCGGCTGAGGGGCCACCCTCGCCCATCCGCATGTCCAGGGGGCCATCCTTCATGAAGGAAAACCCGCGGTCCGCCGCGTCGATCTGCATCGAGGAGACGCCGAGATCAAGAACCACGCCGTCAAGCGGTTCGCCCGCCAGCGTATCAAGGTCGGAAAACGTGCCCTGCACCAATTTCAGGCGGCCGCCATGGGCCGCAGCCCAGCTTTCGGCCATGCGAAACACCGTCGGATCGCGGTCGATGCCGATGACCCGATCCGCCCCCGCTTCAAGTAAGCCGCGCGCATAGCCGCCGGCCCCAAAGGTGCCGTCCAGCCATACCCCGGAGACAGGTGCGACCGCCTGTAACAGCGGCCGCAACAATACAGGGATATGAGGGGCGGTGTCGGCTGTTCGTGGCGCAGGCCGGGCCATATGCTATCCCTTTGGCCGGGGCGGCAGAAGGCTGCGCGGGTCAAAATCTTCGGGGTATTGATCTGCCATGCGGCGCGAACGTTGACCGGCTTTGCCCAGATAGGTTTCGGGCTTCCAGATCTTGAAATAGTCGCCTGCGGAAATGAAGAAGGCTTCCGAGGTCAGGCCGATCTTTTCGCGCAGGCGTTGCGGTAAGACCAGACGGCCATCTTCGTCGATCTGGGTTTCCAGCGATTGGCCGTACATCCGTTCTTCCAGCATCAAACGGTCGGTCGAGCCGCGCTGCATGATTTCAATCTGCTCGTCAATTTCTTCAATGGCCCGCATCGTGTAGACTTCCAGCCAATCCTGACGCTCATCGCCGTAAGCAATCACGATGTTGGGGCGCTGGCCGTCGCGCCAGTCGGGGTCAGAGGCTTCGATCACGCGGCGGAACGGTGCGGGGATGGAAACCCGCCCCTTGGCGTCCACCTTGAACGTTTCTGATCCTCTGAACCTGCGTGCCACTGGCGCGCTCCTTGCACTGTCCCTTTTTCCGAGGCCTACTCAGCCCCCGAAATGACAACGGCGGATCGGGCTGCTGCCACTGCCCGATCCGCCGCCCTCGTCCCATTTCTGGGCCCCATTTCTGGGTCTGTCCGGCTGCGCTGACCACCTGGGGGGATGTCTGCTCGTCGTCGCGCCGGATCTTCTGGTCTGATGAAAGCGGGTGCCTGTATGAAACCTGACTGCCTTATGGGGTCTTGCTGCCCCGTGCTTTGCCCGTCGTCATCGTGAAGATAGAGATGACATGGGATTTCATGGGAATCAATAGGAATTTTAGGGAAGCCGCACAAGATTTGGTCGGAAACTCACTCCAAGAACCACAAATTGTGGTCAGGCATGACGCCTCACGCCACACAAATTGCGGTTATCGTATATTTATCCACTATATATAGTTAAACTTGGTTCTGAATCCACATTCCCATACACGCCCGGAGCGGGGCGGGATTTGGATATAATTCGACGCGAAGTACCGCACAGCATCGCGGATATACGGCGATTCCACAGGAAACAGCGGGCATTCAGCTTGCGACGATTCGAATTTCCGACGGGTTTCGGCTGCCAATCCCGTAATTTCCCATGGATACAGGTCGGGGCGTTCTGCCCGTCAGCGGGTCAGGCCATGCCGCCTGCCACAAGATGTGCTGCGATGCGGGCATAGGCTTCGGACACCTGCCCTTCGCCCACCGCAATCGGTGTACCTGCATCGCCGGCAAGGCGCACATCAAGGCTGAGGGGGATTTCGCCCAGGAAGGGCACATTAAGCTTCGCCGCTTCGGCCCTGACGCCGCCATGGCCGAAAATATGCGCCTCATGCCCGCAGTTGGGGCAGATATAGGTCGACATGTTTTCAATCAGACCGAGGATCGGGGTTTTTAGCTTGCCGAACATATCAATGGCACGACGGGCATCCAGAAGCGCCACGTCTTGCGGGGTCGAGACGATCACCGCGCCGGTCACATGGGTTTTCTGGCACAGGGTCAGCTGCACATCGCCGGTGCCGGGCGGCAGATCAACGATCAAGACATCAAGCTCGCCCCAGGCCACCTGATTAAGAAGCTGCTGCAGCGCGCCCATCAGCATCGGGCCACGCCAGACGACCGCCTCATCCTCTTTCAGCATCAGCCCGATCGACATCATGGTGACGCCGTGCGCCTGCAACGGG
>JANMDM010000179.1:0-28152 GCA_031376305.1 Pseudomonadota bacterium
TTGATTGTCGTTCGTCAACCGTCCGCCCCGGGGGGTGCCGTCCAGAATGCTGAGCACTTCGGCACGGCCTATCTGTTGGCCAGGTGAATGGGCGCCAAACGCCACGCGCAAAAACCGGATGGGGGCATTGGCACTGGCCACGCTTTGCGCGATCAGCGCCATTTCCGGGCCCGAGGTTGACCCCGACATCATCAACAGCTCGACCCCATTGCTGATCGCGCCCAATGGGCTGATAAGGTCGTGGCAGATGCGCGCGCCGAGAAGCGCGGTCAGGTCATCGGTGGTGTCACCGGCCATTTCGCTGCCGTGATGAGAAGGTATGTCCATGGGGGTCCTGACCGGGAAAACGGATGAATAGCTGTCTTGAACCGGGAATGCTGGTGCGCCATCCGACGCAACCGGACTGGGGCATCGGCCAGGTGCAATCGTGCATTGGTTGGCGCATCACGGTGAATTTCCAGAATGCCGGCAAGGTGGTGTTTGATGGCGCAAGAGTGGAGCTGATGGTGTTGCGGGCGGAAGACTTGGACCCTGAATGACATTTGAAGGTTAACACAACCTTAAGGTGCGTCAATCGGCTTGGCCAGTTGCCAAAGCCGCTTCAGCCGCCTAAAATTGCTTCTAGATGTAGAATTTTTGTCGGAAAGACCGATCCGCCGATGGCCGCAGATACCGCGCATTTTCAGGTCCGACTGGCCACAAACGACCGCGATCACCGAAGCGCTGAGCGTCTGCGCTACCGGGTTTTTGTCGAGGAACTGGGCGGCGATGGCCCATTGGTTGATCATCAGGGCCGGTTTGAGCGCGATGACTTTGACGCGGTGACCGACCATCTGATCTTGGTCGATACCCGCCGGGATGTGGCGGCACTGGATCATGTGGTCGGGGTCTACCGGCTGCTCAGATGTGATCAGGCCGCGGCTTTCGGGCAGTTTTATTGCGATGCGGAATACGATCTGAGCGTTCTGCGGCGGTCGGGCCGCAAGTTGCTGGAGTTGGGGCGGTCTTGCGTGGATGCGGATTACCGCGGGGGCGCGGCGATGTTTTTGCTATGGAATGCCCTTGCCGGATACGTTCTCGATCACGGGATTGAAGTGTTGTTCGGGGTGGCAAGTTTTCATGGCACCAATGTCGAGGCATTGAAACTGCCACTTTCATGGTTGCATCACCACCATCTGGCCCCCGCAAGCCTGCGGGCGGTTTCCCGGCGGTTTCAACGACTGGATCTGTTGGCGCCAGACCTGTTGGACCGCCGCCAGGCGATGGACGCGATGCCGGCGCTGATCAGGGCCTATTTGCGGCTTGGCGGCTACGTCGGCGATGGCGCCTTTGTTGATCAGGACTTCAATACCACCGACGTGTGTCTGGTGATGGACACCGGGGCGATGAGTGCGCGTCACAAGGGTTTCTATACGCGCAAGCATGAGGTCAGGATGTGACAACCTGGCACCCGGAAGACGCCGCCGCTGCGGTGCGGATCACGGCCATGGGGTGGGCGCTGGTTGTGATCCGTGCGCCCCTGCTGATGGCGGTGACCTATGGTGGCTTGCTGGTGATGTTTATTGTCCGGCTGATCGAGCGGCCCTTTGCCGGCCTTGACCGGCCGGTGACGCCCTATATCACGCAAGCTGTGTGTCGGACGGCCTTTGCAATCATGGGTATGACCTATCAGGTTCGTGGCAAGCCGATGCAGCACAAAGGGGCGGTGGTTGCCAATCATTCGTCCTGGCTGGATATTTTTGCGCTGAACGCCTGCCAGCGGGTGTATTTTGTGTCGAAAGCCGAGGTGGCCGGGTGGCCGGTTATTGGGTGGTTGGCGCGGGCAACCGGGACCGCCTTTATTGAGCGCGATCCCAAAAAGGCCAAAGCCCAGCAGGGGCTATTTGAGGCGCGGATCCGGGCCGGGCATAAGCTCTGTTTCTTCCCGGAAGGCACGTCGACGGATGGCAGGCGGGTGCTGGCATTCAAATCGACACTGTTTGCGGCGTTTTTCACGCATGGATTGGAGCATGTCATGCAGATCCAGCCGGTCAGCGTGGCCTATCATGCGCCAAAGGGCCGCGATGCGCGGTTTTACGGTTGGTGGGGGGAAATGGCCTTTGGTCCGCATTTGCTGCTGTCATTGTCCGAGTTTCGGCAGGGCGGTGTCGTGGTGGTATTCCACGATCCCGTCAGTGTCGGGGATTTCAGCTCGCGCAAGGCCTTGGCGGCCTATTGCGAGACCTGCGTGCGGAGCGGGTTGGACGCGGCATTGGCGCAGCAATAGACGACCTGAGGGGAGTATTTATGCAAAGAAAAAGCCGGAAATAGGTCAGGCCATGCCTTCAAGCAGGGTTTTGAGGGCGGTCGCAGGGGTGTCTGCCGACCAAATCTCATCGCCGATGGCAAAGAAATCGGTGATCGGCGCGAGGGCGGCGATCAGGTCGCGGGTAAGGGCGCCTTCGGCGACGATCGGCACTTCGATCATCTCGGACCACCAGGCGAACAGCTCTGGGGCAGCCTGGGTGCCGGTTCCCAGCGCGTTGGGGCCTACGGGGCCAAAGGCCACGTAATCGGCGCCGGCTTCTCCGGCAGCCATCCCCGCATCGCGGGAGGCGCCACAATAGCTGCCGACAATGGCATCAGCGCCAAGTTCCTTGCGGGCGATACGGACCGAACGCGAGCTGTCCAGAAGATGCACGCCGTCAAGCCCGTGGCGCGCCGCAAGTTGCACATGGGTGTCGATGACCACCGCCACATCGCGCTCATGGGCGATCAAGCGCATGGCGTCGGCGGCGCGGCCAAGCTGATCTTCGTCGCGGCTGATCAGCGCCAGACGCAGGCAGGCCACTTCGACCGCATCGAGCACGGCGGCCAAACGGCTGGGAAAGGCCTCGAGATCGAAGGCCGGGGGGGTAACGAGGTAAATCTGCGGGCGGTCTTCGGCGGCCATCGGCGCGGCTCCTTGAAAGTGTCGCCTGCGCCTTAGCGCAGAATTGCCGCTTTGGCCACCGGGGGCCGCAGGGGTTTACTTCGGGGGCAGGGTTTTCACAAAGCCGAGCGCCAGGGCCATGACCCGGCCGCGCCGCGCGTCATCGGCGGTGGCCGCGTCCGAGAGGTTGATCATGCCGGGCATAGGGCGGCCGGTCATCATCACCGGCGCGGCGCCGGGGATAGCCAAGGCCGCCGTCTCATTCGGTTTGCCGACGCGGAACATGGCGCCGCCTTTATGGATGCCGCAGACCATGTGGCCGCCGCGCAAAAAGGCGAGGCCGCCGAACATCTTCTTTTCGGTCACCGGCTCGTCCGCCAGATCTTCGCGCAGCAATTGCGCCAGTCCTTCGTCCCAGGCCACTGGACGCTCCTTGCCTTGCGGGGTTACCGCATCGTATCAGGCGCGAGCCCCCTGAGGATAGCCCGATGTCCGAGCATGACCCCGTCTTCGTTCTAGTGCGCCCGCAGATGGGCGAGAATATCGGCGCTGCTGCCCGGGCGATGCTGAATTTTTCGCTCAGCAAGATGCGGTTGGTGGATCCGCGCGACGGCTGGCCCAATCCGCGCGCCGTGGCGATGGCGTCGGGGGCGGCCGGGCAGGTGCTGGACTTTGCCGGGGTGTTCGATTCACTGCCCGAGGCGGTGGCGGATTGTGCTTTCGTCTTTGCCACCACGGCGCGGGGGCGGGATCTGACCAAGCCGGTGATGACCCCGGAACGGGCGATGGAACATGCCCGCGCGCTGTCGGCGCAAGGCCAGAAAGTGGCGGTGCTGTTCGGCCCCGAACGCGCCGGGCTGGAGAACGACGATGTGGCGCGCGCCAATGCCATCATTTCGATCCCGGTCAACCCGGAGTTCGCCTCGCTGAATCTTGGGCAGGCGGTGTTGCTGTGCGCCTATGAGTGGATGCGGCAGGGCAGCGAGATGCCCCCGGAAGTGGTTGAGATGGCGCGCACGGAATTTGCGAGCCATGTCGAGGTTACCAGGCTTGGCGATCATTTTGAGGAAAAACTGGCGGCGGCGGGGTTCTTCTTTCCCGCGACCAAAGCCGAGGGCATGAAGCAGAACCTGCGCAACCTGTGGAGCCGCCTTGCGCTGACCCGCGCCGATGTTCAGACGTTTCACGGTATGCTGCGGCAGATTATGCGCAAGCGGGATGGCGGCTGAGGCGGCCTTGAACCGGCCCCCTGTGCAGCCTAGTGTCTGGCGCAAAACCGGAGTGAGTGATGGCGGGTAAACGCAGCATTTTCGAAGAAGTGGGCGCCGGGGCAAAACTGCCCGACCTGCCGCAGGGCGGGCTGATTGATGCCGGGAAACGCGGGGCGCGCGGGGCGGTCCGCCTCTGGCTGCTGGTCATCTTCGCGCTGGTGGCGCTGATGATTGCCGTGGGTGGGTTGACCCGTTTGACCGATTCCGGCCTGTCGATCACCGAATGGAAGCCAGTGACGGGGGCCTTGCCCCCGCTGAATGCGGCTGACTGGGCGGCAGAGTTTTCCAAGTATCAGGCCAGCCCTGAGTTCCAGTTGCAAAACCAACAGATGACTTTGTCGCAGTTCCAGCAGATTTTCTGGTGGGAATGGGGGCATCGCCAGCTTGGCCGGGTTATCGGTCTGGTCTGGGCGGTGGGGTTCCTTGGCTTTTGGCTGACCAGGCGCATTCCCACCGGCTGGACCTGGCGGCTTTTGACCATCGGCGCGCTGGGCGGGCTGCAAGGGGCTGTCGGCTGGTGGATGGTGGCGTCGGGGCTGACGGGGCGGATGGTTGATGTCGCCTCCTACCGGCTGGCGACGCATCTGGGGCTGGCTTTCGCGATTCTCGGGCTGACCCTCTGGTCGGTGCTGTCGCTGTCACGCCCCGAGGCGGCGCTGTTGCAGGCCCGCCGCCAGCGCGAGGGAAAACTGTTTTCACTCTCGACCGGCCTTATGCACTTCGCCTTCCTGCAGATCCTGTTGGGGGCACTGGTGGCCGGGATCGACGCGGGCCGCGCTTTTCCGACCTGGCCGCTGATGGGCGAGAGCTTCTTTCCGGCGGATGCCTTCTATGTGTCTGATGGCGGCGCTGTCTGGCGGGCGGCCTTTGAAAATCCGGGGCTGGTTCAGTTCCTCCACCGGATGTCGGGCTATCTCTTGGCCGCATTCGCGCTGGTGGTCTGGCTGCGAGGCCGCCGTTCGGCCCATCCGGTGACGGCGCGGGCGTTTGACTGGGTGGCGGTGGTTCTGGCCGGGCAGGTCACGCTGGGCATTTTCACCGCCCTGCATGCCGCGCTGCTGCCTCTGGCGCTGAGCCATCAGGCCGGGGCCATCGTGCTGTGGTTCACCATTCTGCGCGCCCGCCATTTGTCGCAATATCCCATTGTTCTATCGATCCGAGGTTCAAAATGACCGCATTTAAGCAACTCATGGCCTTTCAGCACGATACCGAGGCGCTGAGCCAGATTGCCGGACGGCTGGGCTGGGATCAGGAAACCATGATGCCGCGCGGCGCCGCCGATCAGCGCGGCGATGAAATGGGCGCCATCGAGGCTGTGCTGCATTCCCGCCGCACCGACCCGCGGGTCGGCGACTGGCTGGCCACCGCCAAGGCGCCGGATGCGGCGGGGCAGCGTGCGCTTGATCTGATCGCGCGGTCCTATCAGCGCAACGCCCGCGTTCCGGCCCGACTGGCCGCCGAGATTGCCCGCACCACCAGCGTCGCGCAAGGCGTCTGGGCCGAGGCGCGGGCCCGCAACGATGTGGGGCATTTCCTGCCGACGCTGGAAAAGGTTGTGGCGCTGATCCGTGAAAAGGGTCAGGCGCTGGCCGAAGGGGGCGACACTTATGACGCCTTGCTAGAAGACTATGAGCCCGGCACCACCGGGGCGGAAATTGCCGCGATGTTTGACCGGATGCGTCCGCGACTGGTGGCCCTGCGCGACGCGGTGCTGGGGGCGGCGCACCAGCCCAAGGCTTTGGACCGGGCTTTCCCGCAGGCCGGGCAGTTGCAGCTGGCCCGCGAAATGGCTAATGCCTTTGGCTATGACTGGACGCGCGGGCGGCTGGATTTGGCGGTGCATCCCTTCTGCGAAGGCTCGGGCAATGATGTGCGCATCACCACCCGCTCGGTCGAGGCCGACCCCTTCAACTGCCTCTATTCGACGATCCACGAAACCGGGCATGCCTGTTACGAACAGGCAATCGACCCCGCTCACCGGTTCACGCCGCTTGGCCACGGCGTCTCGATGGGCGTCCACGAAAGCCAGAGCCGCATCTATGAAAACCAGCTTGGCCGCTCGCGCGCCTTCACCGGCTGGATCTTCGGACGCATGCGCGAAACCTTCGGCGATCTTGGCATTGCCAGCGCCGATGCGTTCTATGCCACCGCCAACCGCGTCCATTCCGGCTATATCCGCACCGAGGCTGATGAGGTGCACTACAACCTGCACATCATGATGCGTTTCGATCTAGAACGGCAGCTGATGGCGGGCGCGCTGACGACCCGCGATCTGGAGGAAGCCTGGAGCGCGCGGTTCCTGGCGGATTTCGGCGTGGCGGTGGACAAGCCGTCGAACGGGGTGTTGCAGGATGTGCATTGGTCGGTGGGGCTGGTCGGCTATTTTCCCACCTATTCGCTGGGCAATCTTTACGCAGGCTGCCTGATGCAGGCGCTGCGTCAGGCGGTTCCCGATCTGGACAGCGGGCTCGGGCGCGGCGATGCCGCGGCGGCCACCAGCTGGCTGCGCGAGAATCTTCAGCGCCACGGCGGCCTTCACCTGCCGACGGAAACCGTCGCGCGGGCTTGCGGTTTTGTGCCGACGGACGGCCCGCTGCTTGACTATCTGGAAGAGAAGTTCCGGGGGATCTACCGGCTCTGACCCATTCATCTTCGTCCAAATATCCCCCGCGCGGAGCGCATTATACTTTTTGCCTCCGGCGGGGATATTTTCGCGAAGATGAATGGAAAGCCTAAGGCCAGTCGGGCGGGCGCTTTTCCAGAAAGGCGCTGATGCCTTCTTCGGTATCGCGCCAGAGCATGTTTTCGACCATCACCGTGGCAGCATGGTCATAGGCGGCGGCAAGCGGCATCTCTAACTGCTCGTAAAACGCCCGTTTGCCGATTTTTACCGCAGCAGTGAGTTTGGAAGCGAGAAGGCGGGCGAGATCTTGAGTTTCCGCCTGCAGGCGGTCGGCGGGCACGGCGCGGTTGATCAATCCCACCGCTTCGGCGCGGGCGGTGTCGATGAACTGGCCGGTGGTGAGCATCTCGAAGGCGGTTTTACGCGGAACATTGCGCGACAGCGCCACCATCGGCGTCGAGCAGAAAAGCCCGATGTTGACGCCGTTGACGCCAAAACGCGTAGCTTCGGCGGCGACAGCCAGATCGCAGGAGGCAACCAGTTGGCAGCCTGCTGCCGTGGCGATGCCGTGGACTTCGGCGATGACCGGCTGGGGCAGGGCGGGGATCATCTGCATGACCGCGCTGCAATCGGCGAATAGCCGGGTGAAATAGGCGTGCCCCTTGTCGGGGGCGGCGCGGCCGGCCTGCATTTCCTTCAGGTCGTGGCCCGCGCAAAAGGCTTTGCCGGCGCCGCGCAGAATCACCACGCGGGTGGCGCGGTCATCGGCCAGATCGGTAAAGGTGGTCTTCAGCGCCGCCAGCATCGCTTCGGACAAGGCGTTGAGGTTGGCGGGGGCATTGAGGGTCAGCGTGGCGATGCCGCCGTCGTCGTGGCGCAGGATCAATGGCGCGTTCATATTGTCATTCCCTTTGATTTGGAGAAAGCTTAGGCCAGAGCACCCTGGGGGGGAAGATGCAGATCATCATGACGATGGCCGGGATCGCCGAATTTCTGGACCGGGAGTTCCCCCAGGTGACCGGCGAGTTTGCGGCCGAGCGTCTGACCGCCGAAGGGTTGGTTCTGCGGCTGAAGGTGGCGGACAAGCATCTGCGCCCCGGTGGCACGGTGTCCGGCCCGGCGATCTTCGCCCTGGCTGATGTGGCGTTTTATCTGGCGCTGCTGGCGCGGATCGGGCCGGTGGCGCTGGCGGTCACCACCAATGTCGCGATTGATTTCCTGCGCAAGCCTGCGGCGGGGGGCGATCTGCTGGCCGAGGCGCGGATCCTGAAGCTGGGCCGGGTGCTGGCGGTGGGCGATGTCTTGGTGTTTTCGGAAGGTTTGGCCGATCCGGTGGCCCATGCGAGCCTGACCTATTCGATTCCCCCGAGGAAATGACGCAATATGTGGGGTATATTAATACCGTTTTTATAAATCATTGAAAACAATACATTAAATATGGATACTGGCTCTTGACGCTAGACGTAAAATGCCCGAAAAGCCGCCATCCGAATCCGGGTTGCCCCAAGGGGTGCCCAGTCAGACCCCGAAACCCGAAGGGCCGACCATGAAAACCTATACCGCAAAACCGGCGGAGATCGAAAAGAAGTGGATCCTGATTGATGCCGAAGGCGTCATTCTGGGCCGTCTTGCCGTGATCGTCGCCAACCGCCTGCGCGGCAAGCACAAGCCGACCTTCACGCCGCACATGGACATGGGCGACAACGTCATCGTCATCAACGCCGACAAGGTGCAGATGACCGGCGCCAAGCGTGAAGACAAGCGGTACTACTGGCACACCGGCTATCCGGGCGGCATCAAGTTCCGCACCGCAGGCCAAGTGCTGGATGGTGCCCATCCCGAGCGCGTCGTGATCAAGGCGGTTGAGCGCATGATCACCCGCAACAGTCTGGGCCGCCAGCAGATGACCAACCTGCGTGTCTACGCAGGGGCCGCGCATCCGCATGAGGCGCAGACGCCCGAAGTGATCGACGTCAAGTCGATGAACCCGAAGAACACCCGGAGCGCGTGAAAAAGATGGCCGAAGATATCAAATCCCTCAACGATCTGAAAGCCGCGGTTTCGGGTACGCCCGCAGCCGCCGCCCCGGTCGCAGCGCCGCGCACCCCGCAGCGTGACAAGCTGGGCCGCTCTTATGCGACCGGCAAGCGTAAGGACGCGGTTGCCCGTGTCTGGATCAAGCCGGGGTCCGGCAGGGTCGTTGTCAATGGCAAGGAAATGGCCGTGTATTTTGCACGTCCGGTTTTGCAGATGATCCTGCGCCAGCCCTTCACCGTCGCCGGTGTCGATGGTCAGTTCGACGTGATGGCCACCGTTGCCGGTGGTGGTCTGTCGGGCCAGGCTGGTGCGGTCAAGCACGGGATTTCCAAAGCCTTGCAGCTTTATGAGCCCTCGCTTCGTGGCGCGCTGAAAGCCGCAGGTTTCCTGACCCGCGACAGCCGCGTTGTGGAACGCAAGAAATACGGCAAGGCGAAAGCCCGCAAGAGCTTCCAGTTCTCGAAGCGCTAGACTTGTAGCTGCCCTAAAAGAAACTGTTTCGTTGAAAAAGCGCAGTGTTTACTGCGCTTTTTTCATATCCGGACCGGTTCCGGCGCTGACAGAATCGGCGGAACCGATCCAAGCTTTTGGGTGGGTGCATTTCAGGAAAAACCGGTTTCCACTCCGGATCGCGCAGGGGGCAGGTATTTTCCTGAAATGCTCTGGAAAACGGCAATGGGTTGTTTAGGCACATCTGGCCGTGCTGTCAGGCCAGGCGACTGCGAATTAATCGAAAGCCTCTGAAGGTTATGCGTGCGATTTCAAGATATCCCCGGTAGGGCAGTACGGTAAAGTACCTCCATCGCGGGAGCTTGTAGGCCGCAAGGTTATTCTGAATTTGTGTTTCATGATTGGAAACCTGACTTGCCGGGAGCGGGAATACAAATGCGGCCTTAAGGCCCGCCAGGAATTCAAGATCAAATGCAATATCGAAGGTCAATTTCATCGGGAGCAGCCTCTCAGTAAACCATTTGGCGGCGCGTTTATTAATCAAATACGCACCGGCCCCTTTTTCTCTTGTCAACGCCACGGCAAGCGAGCGTCCGTTTCCCAATGACTTGATTGGAAACTTTTTGCCGCTGCTGACTGTCGTCAGGCGCAACAAGTCCCATTCTTCCGCAAGGGCCGATGAAATATCTATAGAATCTACAAAATCATCGGAAAACGATACATCGTCTTCCAGAATGAGCGCCAAAGCCGCACCGCTTAACTGAAAACGTCTGGCACATTCTATATGACTTAAATAGCAGCCAACCTCAGCAGGTATCGTGCGGCGGCCATGGAGAATTTTGTACGAGCTTTCTCTAAATTCTTTAATCGGAAAATCAATCATGTTTCCGTCAACGGCTTGCACTCGTTCAAAAGTCAGACCGATAGCCGCAATCTTGCGATCCATTGAGTGCAGGCGCTCTTTGGCATGGTCCATATTTATCAGGTAGACAGCAAGGGTCGTGCCGCTTTTCATCAACTGCAAAGCTGTCCCCTCTCAGAACGATCTGAAGTGTGAAGTGCGCCTGCATTGAAAAGTACCAATTATTTTAATATTTAACGCTATGCACGACTGGTTGCAATGTGTTTTCCGCCGGTGCTTCCATGAGGTTGTGCAAGCTCGGCTTGACGTCGCCGCCGACGGTCAAAAAAACGGCCGGGCGCAAGGCCCGGCCGAGGAAGAGGCCCTGGCTCTGGGGAAGCCGGACCTAATCTTGCCAGAACCGCCGCGACGCTTCGCGGTTGGCGGTCTGCCGGTCTAATCCGATATCGCGCAGCATATGATCATCCAGCCGCATCAGCGATTGACGGGCTGTGCGCCGGTTGCGCCAGGTTACAATCAGACGCGCCAGGACCGAGACCGAGCCGAACCGGGGAAGCGCGGCAGGGCGAAGGGTTGCGATTTTTCCGTTAGCGTCCATGACATCACCTATTGTGTTGATACAATGCTTGTAATAGCGTAGAACGATGATACAAACGGCGCATACAAAGTTCCAGTGAAACATTGTAATGATAACAATCACGGACTGTGATGAAGGCAATCTGGCGGCCAGACCTGACACAATTTGATGGGCCAAAGTATTTGGCGCTGTCGCACGCCCTGCGCGAAGCCGTGCGGCGCGGTGATTTGCCTCGGGGCGCACGGTTACCGCCGGTGCGCGAGCTGGCATGGTCCTTGTCGATCACCCCCGGAACCGTTGCGCGGTCCTATCAGATTGTCACGCAAGAGGGGTTGCTGGAGGCAACGGTCGGGCGCGGCACGTTCGTGGCGTCCGGTACGCCGCGTTTGGGGCCAGGTCTGGCCTTCGATGCCGAATCCGAGCTGAAGGCCACAAACGGATCCGGGGACCAGAGCGTTGATCTGCGCTCGCCGCAGCTTCCCGATGTCGGGCAGAGCGCCGCGATTGCGGAAATCTTGATCCAGATTGCGGGCCAGATGGGCGCCGAGCATCTGGACTATCCCAGTTTGCGCCGGGATTATCCGTTGCGAGTCGCCATGGCTGACTGGCTTGGCGATCAAGCCCTTGGGTCATACGGTGCTGATGATATTGCGCTGACATTGGGTGGGCAAAATGCCGTCCATACCGTGCTTCAATGCTGCCTGAGGGGGGAGCGACCGCATATTTTTTGCGAGGAACTCGCCTATCCGGGGTTTCGTCGGGCGGCGCGGTTGCTGCGGGCCGAAGTGGCCCCTGTGACCATGGACGGCGAAGGCATGTTGCCCGAGGCGCTTGACGCCGCCTGTCGGCGCACCGGCGGGCGCATCGTCTGCCTGACCCCCGAGGCGCAGAACCCCACCACGGCCCGGATGAGCCTTGAGCGGCGCGCAGCGATTGTCGCGGTCGCGCGTGTGCATGATCTGCAAATCATCGAGGATGACTGCTACTCGGTGGCCAACGCCTCTGACGCCTCGTTGCGCGCCTTGGCGCCGGAACGGGCGTGGTACATCACCAGCCTGTCTAAATCCATCTCTGCGGGCCTGCGCTTTGGCGCCGTGGTTTGCCCGACGGGACAGGGCGAATCTATGCGTCTTGCCGCCCAGCACAGTTACTTCGGTCTGCCGCATCCGGTAACCGAAGTGGTTTTGCAGCTTCTGCAATCGGGCAAGGCGTACCGTCTGCGCGAACGTGTCCAGGCGGTCTATGCGCAGCGGCTGGAAACCGCTTTGAACATTCTTGGCCGTCACGATTTGCGTTGGCAAAAGGGGCTGAGCTTTGTCTGGCTGCCGATGCCGCGCGGCTGGCGCGCCTCGACATTCACCCGCGAAGCGGAGGCGCGCGGGGTGTTGATCCGTTCGGCCGATGAATACGCCCTGACCGATGGCCGCGCCCCCAATGCGGTCCGTATTGCGCTGGCGGGGGGAATCGCTGCCGCGCGGTTTGCCACTGCCCTGACCACACTGGCTGGATTGCTGGATGTTCCGAACGATGATTTCCCCGTCTGAGGCGAATTGTTAGCGCCCACCTGTTGCCCAATGGCACGCGGCGCAAATAAAATGATCAAATTATTCCTGCGGCTCAGGAAAGGCATCTGAAAGAGCTTTTCTTGAGGCACCGCATGTGCAAGCTTGACCCAACAACCGGCCGCAATGTGCCAACAACCCGACAGGGATGGGGATATGGATCTCAAATCGCGATGGGGGCGGCTTAGCCGGTCGCCTGTTTTTAATGGCTATGCGCTGATCAGTCCGACGGCGCTTTATGCGATTTTGCTGTTGGCGGCACCGCTTGCAACAGTGGTCTATCTGTCATTCCAGACCGATGGTGCCGGCGTGCGCGAGGTGATCCACGACTTCACCTTGAAGAACTACTTTGAGGCATGGACCGACCCTATCTACCGCTCGATCATGTCCCGCTCGCTGTTTGTTTCGATAATGGTGACACTGGCGACCGTGGTAACGGCCTTTCCGGTGGCCTATTTCGTTTCGTTTCATGTCGCGTCAAACAAGAAGTCGCTGTGGCTGTTCTTGATCACCATCCCGTTCTGGACCTCTTACCTTGTGCGGGTTTTCTTGTGGAAGGTGATCCTGGGCTATAACGGTGTGATCAATTCCGGCCTGAAGTCGCTGGGGGTGATTAACGATCCGCTGACCTGGATCAACGTCAATATCGGGGCGGTTGTGGTGACACTCGCCCATGCCTATGCGCCCTTTGCAATTTTGCCGATTTTCGTCGCGCTGGAAAAAATTGACCGGTCTTTTCTTGAGGCGGGCAGCGATCTGGGCGAAAGCGCCTTGATGACCTTCCGCCGCGTGACACTGCCTTTGGCGATGCCGGGCGTGGTCGCGGCAGTATTGATCGTTTTCATCCCGACGGTGGGCGATTATGTGACGCCTGACATCATTGGTGGCGGTAAAATCCCGCTGATTGCCAATGTCATCCAAAAGCAACTTCTGGCGATTGACAACAGCCCGCTTGGCTCGGCAATTGCGGTTTCGGCGATGCTGATTGTCGGGGCGATATCGGCGGGGTTCGTGCTGGCCAATGGCCGTTTCCTGAGGGTCAAGAAATGAAAACCAAAGGCACCGGCCTGCGCCTCTACACGATCATTTATCTGGCGTTTCTCTATGCGCCCATCATTCTTCTGCCGATGTTCGCCTTCAACGACGGCACGATCATTTCCTTTCCGCTGAAAGGCTTCACCACCAAATGGTTTGGCCTGATGGCGGACAAAGACCAACTGCATCAGGCGGTAATAAACTCGCTGATCGTTGCCGCATCGGTGGCCATGCTATCTTCCATTCTGGCGATTTTCGCGGCCCGCGCCTCGACCCGTTTTCAGTTCCCTGGCAAAAGCGGGATCATGGCGATGATCATGTTGCCGCTGGTGCTGCCCGAGATGATTGTCGCCATGGCGATCCTGGTGATCTTGTTGCAGATGGGGGTGACGCTGGGGCTGATCACGATCATCCTTGGGCAGACACTGGTTTGTACGCCTTTCGCGATTGCGATCCTTTCGGCGGCGTTTCAAAGCCTTGATCAGTCGCTGGAGGAAGCCGCTTATGACCTTGGGGAAGGCAAAATCAGCACCTTTCGCCTGATTATTCTGCCGCTGGTCTTGCCGGGAATCATCTCGTCGCTGCTGATCTGTTTCACCATTTCGATGGACGAATTCATCATCGCGGCCTTCCTTGGCGGGACCAAGGCGACGCTGCCGGTCTACATCTATTCGCAGCTGCGTTTCCCAAAGGAAATTCCTGTCATCATGGCCGTGGCCACCTGTCTGGTCGCGGTTTCCATCTGTCTTCTCATCATTGCTGAATATTTCCGCCGCCGCGGTGTTGCAAAAACCGGCGGCAAGGATTCCGGAGGCTTCCTGTGACCGTAAAACCGATGATCGAACTCAAGGACGTGCAGAAATACTACGGCGACTACCACGCGCTGCGTGGCATCACCGCCGATATCCGCGCGGGCGAGTTCTTTTCGCTGCTTGGCCCCTCGGGCTGTGGCAAGACCACGCTTTTGCGCACCATCGCCGGGTTCGAGGATATCACCTCGGGCGTGGTGATGATTGATGGCAAACACATGGAAGGCGTGGCGGCCAACCAGCGGCCCACCAATATGGTGTTCCAGTCCTATGCGATCTTTCCGCATCTGACGGTGGCACAAAACGTCGGCTTCGGTCTGCGCAAGGATCCGCGCAGTCAGGCCGACAAAGACAAGGCCGTGGTTGAGGCTTTGGAGATGGTCGGCCTGAAAGGCTACGGCACCCGTGCGGCGCATGCGTTGTCTGGGGGCCAGCGCCAGCGGGTGGCGTTGGCCCGCGCCCTGATCCTTAAGCCCAAAGTGCTGCTTCTGGACGAGCCGCTGTCGGCGCTTGACAAGAAGATGCGTGAAAACATGCAGATGGAGCTGATCAAGCTGCAACGTCAGGTCGGCATCACCTTCATTCTGGTCACCCATGATCAGGAGGAAGCTCTGGTCATGTCCGACCGGATCGCGGTGATGTTTGAGGGCGAAATTGCGCAGCTGGACGATCCCGAAACCCTGTACCGTCTGCCCAAGTCGCGCAAGGTGGCCGATTTTATTGGTCATATGAACTTCTTGCCCGCCAAGATCCTTGGCGAAGCCAATGGCGAAATCGACGTCGAGGTGAATGGCCTTGGCCGGTGCCATATCAGCGCGCGCCAAGCCCCCGGCGCTGTGACCGGCGGCGATGCGTCAATCGGCTTTCGCCCGGAAACCCTGACCATCCTTTATGAAGGTCAGGCCGCGTCTGACCGCGAGACGCCAGGCACCATCGAGGAAGTCGTCTATTACGGTGATATGACCTATTACGACGTCAAACTTGATGGTGTGGCCGAGCCGGTGCGGATTTCAATGCGCAACGTCTTTGGCCGCGAGGTGCTGGAGCGCGGTGCCAAGACCCGCGTGGCCTGGAGCGCCGGGGCCTTGGTCTTGTTCCGCTAGGATCGCCTGGGCCTTTGCGGCGCATCTGTCGGCTTGCGGCGGGATCGCCGCCACGGTGATGGCCGCTATTTGCGGTGACAGCATTGACGTGCCTGCAAGGCTCTGGCATCCCCGGACCGATCAATGAGGACCGAGATGAACCTGTTTTCCGATATCCGTGTGCTGGTAATTGACAGCCTGACCGCGATGGTTGCCGAAGGCGCGCTGCTTGCCGGACTTGACATGAGTGCCGTTGCCGTAGAGCCACCGCGTGACCTCGCGCATGGCGACATGGCGACCAACGCCGCCATGGTGCTGGCCAAACCTGCGGGCCAAACGCCGCGCGCCATTGCCGAGGCGCTGGCCGCCAAGTTGGTGCTTGATCCGCGCCTGACCGGGGTTGACGTGGCTGGGCCGGGGTTCTTGAACCTGCGGCTGGCCCCCGCCGTCTGGCAAGGCGTCGTCCAAACCGCCTTGGTCGCCGGGCGCGATTTCGGGCGCTCGACAATGGGGCAGGGGCTTAAGGTCAATGTCGAATTCGTGTCGGCCAACCCGACCGGACCGATGCATGTGGGCCACGTTCGGGGCGCAGTTTTTGGTGATGCTCTGGCGTCCTTGCTGGATTATTCCGGTCATGCGGTCACGCGGGAATATTACATCAACGATGGGGGCGGTCAGGTCGATGTGCTGGCCCGCTCTGCCTATGAACGTTACCGCGAAGCCAATGGCCTGTCGCCCGAAATTGCCGAAGGGCTTTATCCCGGCGACTACCTGATTCCGGTGGGCGAGGCGCTTAAGGCCAAATATGGCTCCAGCCTGCTCGACAAGCCCGAAACCGAATGGTTGGCGCCGATCCGCGAATTTGCCACCGCAGCCATGCTGCAGATGATCCGCGAGGATCTGGCACTGCTGGGTGTCAAGATGGATGTCTATTCTTCGGAAAAGGCGCTTTATGGCACGGGCAAAATCGAGGCCGCAATTGCAACGCTCCGCGGTCTGGGACTGATCTATGAAGGCACGCTGGAAGCCCCGAAAGGCAAGTTGCCTGAGGATTGGGAGGAACGCGTGCAAACGCTGTTCCGCTCGACCGCGCATGGCGATGATGTCGACCGCCCGGTGCAGAAGTCCGACGGTGCCTGGACCTATTTTGCCCCCGATATTGCCTATCATTATGACAAGGTCTTGCGCGGGTTCGATCAGTTGATCGACGTTTTGGGTGCTGATCACGGTGGCTATGTGAAGCGGATGAAGGCGGTGGTCTCGGCGCTGACCAGTGGGCGTGTGCCGTTGGAGGTCAAGCTGATCCAGTTGGTCAAGCTGTGGAAGAACGGCGCACCGTTCAAGATGTCGAAGCGGGCGGGCACATTTGTGACGCTGCGCGATGTTGTGGAACAGGCGGGCGCCGATGTGACGCGCTTTGTCATGCTTACCCGCAAGAATGACGCCACGCTGGATTTTGATTTCGACAAGGTTCTGGAACAGTCGAAGGACAATCCGGTGTTTTATGTGCAATACGCCCATGCCCGGATCTGTTCGGTGATCCGCCGTGCGGGGGATGCCGGTATTGCCACTGATGACGCGACCTTGGCCGCCGCCGATCTGACCAAGTTGTCGCATGACGCGGAATTGGGGCTGGCGCGCAAGCTGGCGGAATGGCCGCGTTTGGTTGAGATTGCCGCGCGCGGCCAGGAACCGCACCGCATCGCTTTTTATCTTTATGAACTCGCCTCTGACCTTCACGCCTTGTGGAACCGCGGCAATGACGACACCAGCCTGAGGTTCGTGCAGGAGGGTGATGCGGCCACAACCCAAGCCAAAATTGCACTGGCGCGGGCGGCGGGCGTTGTCATTTCCGCAGGTCTTGCTATCCTTGGCGTGACCCCGGCACAGGAAATGCGCTGACCTACAGGTGCAGGATGGCGGGCGTGACGCGGGGCAAGGCCCGAGCTGGCGGCAAACCCGCTTGGGTGCAATGAGGCAAAGCATGGCAGAGTGGGAAATGGACGCTGATCGGCCGACTGCGTTCCGCCAGTCCCGTGCCGGTGGCAAGGCGGCGGGTGCGAGCCGCGTCGTTCGTCTGACCGGGATGGCCACCTCGATGGCCCTGATCCTTGGCCTTGGTGTCTGGAGCTATAAGCTGGCAATGCGCCAGATGCATGGTGTGCCGGTTCTTCACGCCCCCGAAGGTGCGGCGCGCGTGGCTCCGGAAAACCCCGGCGGCGAACTTGCGCAGCATCAGGGAATGGCGGTCAACACGATCGCTGCGGTTGGCGAAGCCACCGAGACGACCGAGCAGTTGATGTTGGCCCCTAAATCCGTGGAACTGGCCCCCGAAGATACAGTTTCGGCGGCGTTGCAAGCATCGCTTGGCACGGCATTGGCGGCACCGGATGTTGCGCCAAATGCCCTGTCACACGGCGTTGTGCGGCCCAGTGAAACGCTGGCGGCGCTGCGCCCGCAGGCCGGTCAGTTGACCGAGCCATTGCCCGACGGCGTGGTCGAACCAATTGAGGATCCCGATCTTGCCCCGCTGGCCACCGGAGCCTTTGTCGCCCCCGAAGATCTGATTGCCTCAGATGTCCCTGGGCTGTCGACTTCGCCGCGTCCACAACCGCGCCCGGTTGGTGACGCGGTGGCTGAAGCCACGGCTTTGGCGGTGGCAGCGGCGATGGCGCCCGCCCCAGTCACGGAAATCGACCCGGCAACCCTTGAGCCCGGCACCCAACTGGCGCAGATCGGCTCTTATGAGACCGAAGCCCAGGCAAAGCTTGAATGGGACAAGGCGCTGGCCCGCTTCGGGGCGCTGATGGACGGCAAGGCGCGGGTCATTCAGGCGGCTGAAAGCGGCGGGCGAACGTTTTACCGCTTGCGCGTTGCCGGGTTTGCATCCCGCGATGAGGCGCAGCGCTTTTGTGCGGCGCTGAGTTCGGGCGGGCAATGCGTACCGGCGTTGGCGCGCTGATGCAGCATCATTGCCCCACCGCTGCAATCCTTGGCTGCGAGGGGGCGCGGTTGTCCCCTGCCGAGGCGGCATTTTTCCGCGATGCCGATCCGCTTGGTTTCATCCTGTTTGCGCGCAATGTCGAAGACCCGGACCAGGTGCGGCGCCTGACCTCGGATCTGCGCGCCGCGGTTGGGCGCGATGCGATGGTGCTTGTCGATCAAGAAGGCGGGCGCGTACAGCGGCTGCGCGGCCCACATTGGCGCGAATGGTTGTCCCCCTTGGATCAGGTGATCCGGTCCCGTCCCGGCGGGATGGAGCGGGGGATATGGCTGCGGTACCGGCTTATTGCCGCCGAATTGCGCGCCGTTGGAATTGACGTCAACTGCGCCCCCACGGCCGATATTGCCGGACCTGCCACGCATCCTTTCCTTAAGAACCGCTGCTTTGGTCAGGACCCTGCCACGGTGACTGCCGCCGCCCGCGCCTGCGCCGATGGCCTGCTGGCCGGGGGCGTCTTGCCGGTGATGAAGCATATGCCGGGCCATGGTCGCACCGTCGTGGACAGTCATCACGACCTGCCGATGGCCGCCGCCCCGGCGGATGAGTTGGCACGCACCGATTTTGCCCCCTTCCGGGCGTTGCGCGATTTGCCGATGGGGATGACGGCGCATATCGTTGTGCCTGCTTATGATGCCGATAATCCATCCACGGCCTCGCCCCGGATGGTCCGGGTGCTGCGCACGGAAATCGGTTTTGGCGGCCTGCTCCTGACCGATGATCTGACCATGCAGGCGCTGTCAGGCACATTGGCCGAACGCACCGCCCGCGCCATCGTCGCCGGGTGCGATATTGCGCTGCATTGCAATGGCGAACGGGCCGGGATGGCGGAGGTTGTCAAGGCCGCAGGCCCGATGACGGACGCGGCCGCCCTGCGCGCCAAGGCGGCCCTTTCCCGCCGCACCACACCTGCCCCCATTGACGCCGAAGCGCTTCTGGCGGAACTTGACGGCCTGATTGTGCAAGCGGAGCCCGATAGGCTGCATGGCTGACCCGAACATCTTCGAGGAAGATCGCGTTCCCGTTGGCGAACGACTGGCGGCCGAGGCGCTGATTGTTGATGTCGATGGGTTCGAGGGGCCGCTGGATCTGCTTTTGACGCTGTCGCGCACCCAAAAAGTCGACCTGCGCCGGGTGTCGGTTTTACAGCTGGCGGTGCAATACCTGGCCTTTGTTGAACAGGCCAAGACGCTGCGGATTGAACTTGCGGCAGATTATCTGGTGATGGCGGCCTGGCTTGCCTTCCTTAAATCGCGCCTGCTCCTGCCCCCCGACCCCAATGACGATGGCCCCAGCGGCGAAGAATTGGCCGCCCATCTGGCGTTCCAGCTGGAACGGTTGGAAGCGATGCGCGAAGTTGCCGCGCGGCTGATGGCGCGGGACCAAATGGGCCGCGACTTCTTTGCGCGCGGTGTCACCGAAGATGTGACCCGCATCCGCAATGTCAGCTATTCAGCCAGCCTGGTGGACCTGATGCAAGCCTATGCGCGCATTCGCACCCGCGACGAATTTCGCCCCTATGCCTTTGACCGCGTTCATGTGTTTACCATGGAGCAGGCTCTGGAACGGATGCGCGGCCTGATCGGATTTGCAGGTGACTGGACTGACCTTGCCGCCTATTTGCCCGATGGCTGGAATGCCGACCCGGTCCGCCGCCGGTCTGCAACCGCCTCCACCTTCGCCGCCTCCCTGGAGCTGGTAAAACAGGGTCAGATCGAACTTCGGCAGACCGAAAGCTTTGCCCCCATCGCTATAAGGCGCAAACTGCAATGACGGAAACTGCCGCCCCAGAACGCAGCCTGTTTGAGGCCCCGCCGATCGCCGAACAAGAGCGCATGATCGAGGCGATCCTGTTTGCGACCGCCGACCCGGTTACGGTGGCCGAACTTTCCACGCGCATGCCGCACGGCTCAGACCCGGCCGAAGCGCTTGTGCATCTTCGCAAATGCTATGAGGGGCGGGGCGTGAACGTGGTGCGGGTTGGCGATGGCTGGGCGATGCGCACGGCGCCCGATCTGGGATTCCTAATGCAAAAGGAAGTGGTCGAGACGCGAAAGTTGAGCCGCGCTGCGATCGAAACCCTGGCGATCATCGCCTATCACCAACCCACAACCCGCGCCGAAATCGAGGAAATCCGCGGCGTGGCTGTCAGCCGTGGCACCGTCGATCAGCTTCTGGAACTGGAATGGATCCGTTTTGGCCGCCGCCGGATGACGCCGGGTCGGCCGGTAACCTTTGTGGTGACGCTGAAATTTCTTGATCACTTCGGTTTGGAATCTGCCCGCGATCTGCCGGGCCTGAAAGAGTTGCGGGCGGCAGGGCTGTTGGACAACCGGCCCTTGCCGGGGGGCGCTTTATCCGCGCCCGGTGACGACGACGGTGAAGACCTTGTTGGTCAGAGCGAATTGTTTGAAGATTGACAGGGGGTTATAAGATGTCCTTGGACCGGATTATCAACATGTTCATCAACGCCGTGGTGCGGCGGTTCGTCAACATGTTTGTCGATATCGGGTTTCGGGCCTTTTCCCGGCGCGGGCGGTCGCAAGCCGCAGATGACCCTGCCATCGGCGCTGCAGAACCTTTGGAGACAGCTGCACAAGACGATGCCGCGCAGCGCGCCAAGACAACCGCCCGCATGATCCGCAAACTCGGGCGCTGAGTGTTGCCCGACCAGGGGCCCGCGGGTAAGTCGCAGCGGGGCCGCCGCCGCCGGGTCTTGCCAAGTGACGGCTTGGCACTGGACCTTTCCACCCGGCTTTGTATAGAAGGGGCATGACCCGATCTGTCGGAGGACCGCCGATGAAATTCCTGCTGCGCTTGTTGACTTGGTGGAACGGCCAGACGCTTGGCACCCAATTGTTTACCTGGTCGCGCGGGCAAAAAGTTGGCGAAGATGCTCAGGGCAACGTCTTCTACCAGACCCGTGACGCCAAACGCCGCTGGGTGATCTACAACGGCGAATGTGAAGCCAGCCGGGTGTCGCCCGACTGGCACGGCTGGCTGCATTTCACTTGGAACGAGCCGCCAACCCAGGTGGCGCTGAAGCACAAATCCTGGGAAAAACCGCATCAGGAAAATTTGACCGGGACCGCCTTGGCCTATGCGCCGGCAGGCTCAATCCGTAATCGCGCACCGGCTGAGCGGCACGATTATGAGGCGTGGTCCCCAAAGTAGGGGCGAAAGACATGGCAGAAAACATCATAGAAGTTTTGGCCGGGGCCGGGGTGCTGGCGGTGGCGGTGGGGTTTTCGGCCTATGCGGGCTTTGGCGGAAACTTGTCCCATGCTGCCGGTACCTATGAGCTGACCGCGAGCTTTCGCTCCGTGGACGGGATCAGTGTCGGCACCGATGTCCGGCTTGCGGGCGTCAAGGTTGGCACCGTCGCGCGGCTCGACCTTAATCCTGAAACCTATTACGCCGATGCGACCATATCCCTCAAGGATGGCATCCTGCTGCCGGATGACAGTGCAATCCTCATCTCGTCAGAAGGTCTTTTGGGCGGGAATTTTGTGGAAATTCAACCTGGCGGCAGCCCTGTGACCCTTGAGGCCGGGGCCGAGATCGAAGATACGCAGGGGGCTGTCGGTCTGATCTCCCTCTTGATGAAGTTTGTCAGCGGCGATTCGAAGCCGGAGGCCGCGCCATGAGGATCCGCGCAGCGGCGCTGGTGATCATGCTGGCCTGCCCGCTGACCGCCGAAGAGGTAACCGAAACACCCGGTGCGATTTTGCGCGGACTCGACAAAGTGTCGGGCGTGGCCACGGATCTTACGATAAAAAACGGCGGATCGGCTGAGTACGGCACATTGAAGGTGACCGTGTCAGATTGCCGTTTGCCCAAAGACAACCCGGCCGCCGACGCCTATGCGCATCTGAAGATCGCCAATGCGAGCGGCACGGTGCTGTTTGACGGCTGGATGGTTGCCACCAGCCCCGCACTTTCGGCGCTGGACGACCCGCGTTACGATGTCTGGGTCATGCGCTGTATCAGCAGCTGAGGGTCCGGTGCGGGGCCCGGCTGCGTAAAATCCGCCACACCCGCAAGCGCCACCGCCAGTCGCCGCTTATAGTCTGCGCGGGGAATTTCCACGGCCCCGAGCGTTGCCAGATGCGGTGTCAGGAACTGGGTGTCGAACAGTGCGAATCCCGCCAGCTTTAGCCGGTCGACCAAATAGGCCAGGGCCAGCTTTGAGGCATCAGCGCGGCACGAAAACATGCTTTCGCCAAAAAATGCCCGTCCCAGCGTCACCCCGAATACCCCGCCTATCAGCGCCCCCTCTGCCCATATCTCCTGCGAGTGGGCATGGCCGATCCGGTGCAGATCCCCATAAAGCTGGTGAAGCGGGGCATTGATCCAGGTTTCGTCCCGCGCGGCGCAAGCCCTGACGACGCCGGAGAAATCGGTATCACAGCGCACCTCGTAGCCCCCGGCCAAAATCCGCTGTCGCAAACTACGCGAGATGTGAAACCCCGCCAGCGGCAGTATCCCGCGCTGACGCGGCTCCACCCAATGCAACTCCGGGCTATCGCGGCCTTCTGCCATCGGAAACACGCCCGCCGCATAGGCTTTCAGCAGCAATTGCGCAGTCAGCGTCACGCCTTGCCCCCCAATTTCACCTTGGCGCAAGTATCCTGGGGGCTCCGGGGGCAAGGCCCCCGGCGCTCGGTTCGCGAAATCTGGTCAACCGTAGGTCCGTGCCAGCCATTTTTCCAACCAATGGATGGAATAGTTGCCGGACAAGACATCCTCTTCCGCCAGCAGCGCATGAAACAGCGGTACGGTGGTTTCCACCCCTTGGCCATCGACGATCAGTTCGGAAAGCGCGCGCTTCAACCGTGCCAAAGCCTCTGGCCGGTCCCGGCCATGGACGATCAGCTTGGCGATCAGACTGTCGTAATAGGGCGGGATCGTGTAGCCGTCATACAGCGCTGAATCCATCCGCACGCCCAAACCACCGGGCGCATGGAACTGGGTGATCTTGCCGGGGCGTGGCGCGAAATCCGGCACCTTTTCGGCGTTAATCCGCACCTCGATCGCGTGACCGTTGACCTGCATGTCCTCTTGGCGGAACTCCATCGGCAGACCGGCGGCAACGCGGATCTGTTCGCGCACCAGATCGACGCCGAAAATGGCTTCGGTCACCGGATGTTCAACCTGCAAACGGGTGTTCATCTCGATGAAGAAGAACTCGCCATCCTCGAACAGAAACTCAATGGTGCCTGCCCCGATGTAGTTGATTGCGGCCACGGCATCCGCACAGGTCTTGCCAATCTGCGCCCGAATTGCCGGCGTGATGACCGGGCCGGGGGCCTCTTCGAAGACCTTTTGGTGGCGGCGCTGCAGCGAACAATCGCGCTCGCCCAGATGCACGGCGCGGCCCTTGCCATCGCCAAAGACCTGGATTTCGATGTGGCGCGGCCGCTGGAGGTATTTCTCCATATAGACCTCGTCATTGCCAAAGGCCGCCTTGGATTCCGATCGGGCGGTCCGAAAGGCGATCTCCAGCTCTTCTTCGCTCTGGGCCACTTTCATCCCGCGCCCACCGCCACCGGCGGTGGCTTTGATGATGACCGGATAGCCGATTTGTTTGGCCACACGCTTGGCCTCATCCACATCGGCGACGCCGCCGTCAGAGCCGGGCACACAGGGCACACCAAGCTTTTTCATTGTATCCTTGGCGGTGATCTTGTCGCCCATGATGCGGATATGCTCGGCGGTTGGGCCGATGAAGGTGATGTTGTGATCTTCCAGCACCTGAACAAAGGCGGCATTTTCAGATAAAAAGCCGTAACCCGGATGGATCGCCTGCGCGCCTGAAATTTCGCAGGCCGACACAATCGCCGGGATCGACAGGTAACTTTGCGCCGACGGGTTCGGGCCGATGCAGACCGACTCGTCCGCCATGCGCACATGCATGGCATCGGCATCGGCCACCGAATGCACGGCCACCGATTTGATGCCCATTTCCTTGCAGGCACGAATGACCCGCAACGCGATCTCGCCGCGATTGGCGATCAGGATTTTTTCGAACATGCTGCCCTCACTCGATGATGAGAAGCGGTGCGCCGTATTCGACCGGGCTGCCATCCTCGACAAGGATGCGCTTCACCGTTCCCGCGCGCGGGGCCGGGATGTGGTTCATGGTCTTCATCGCTTCGATGATCAACACCGTCTGGCCTTCCTTGACCTGCGCGCCAATGGCAATAAAGGGCTCGGCACCCGGTTCCGCAGAAAGAAATACGGTCCCGACCATCGGCGAGGCGACAACGCCGGGATGGCTGGCCGGATCGCCGCCGCCAGGTGCCGCAGGGGCGGCGACGCTGGCCGCCATAGCGGCGGCAGGTGCCGCGGCGAACGCCGGGGGCACCATCGGATAGGCTGCCACCGGCGCGGCCGAATATTTTGAGACACGCACGTTCAGGCTGTCATTTTCGGCGTATTCACGTTTCACGCTCAGCTCGGCCAGATCATTCTGGTTCAGAAGTTCGGCCAGCGCCTGAATGAAGGCCACGTCACTTTCATGGGGGGTCTTGGTCATACGATCCTCGATCAGTCCTGTTTAGCGGGCCAGTGTGTGGCCACCCGTCTTGCCGTGCGGGCTCCGCCTTGTCCTGAGGCTTATATCTGCTCGCATCGATGGTGGAAAGCCGCCTGTTGGCGCTGACGGCCCGACCGACCAGAGTGGTGGGAAAACTTTTGCATCCATAAATTTTACCAATTGATAAAAAATAAGACCTGTGGCAACTTGCTTGGTAAGAACAGCCAGGGAGGCCCAAGTGACCAACAGCCATTTGACGCCCGGAGTCGTGCCGGGGCGGTTGACCGCCGAAGACTACACACAGAATTTTGGGGATATCGCGCCGCGCTTTGCCCCGCATGAGGCGCGGGTCGCGGCGGATCGCTGCTATTTCTGCCATGATGCGCCATGTATGACCGCTTGCCCAACCTCGATCGACATCCCGCTGTTCATCCGCCAGATCTCGACGGCTACACCGGACGCGGCGGCGAAAACCATTTTCAGCCAGAACATCCTTGGCGGCATGTGCGCCCGCGTCTGCCCGACAGAGCAGCTGTGCGAAGAGGCCTGCGTGCGCGAAACCGCCGAAGGCAAGCCGGTGGAAATCGGCCGCTTGCAGCGCTTTGCCACCGATACGCTGATGGACAAGGGCGTGCATCCGTTCACCCGCGCCATGGCGACGGGCAAGAAAATCGCGATTCTCGGGGCCGGGCCTGCGGGTCTGGCGGCCGCGCACCGGTTGGCGCTGAAGGGCCATGAGGTGGTGATCTTTGACGCGCGGCCCAAGGCCGGGGGCCTGAATGAATATGGGATTGCCAGCTACAAGGCGCCGGGCAAGTTTGCCCAGGCCGAGGTGGAGTGGCTGTTGAAGATCGGTGGAATCCGGGTCGAGCATGGTAAATCGCTCGGATCGGGGCTGACCCTTGACGGGTTGAAAAAAGACTATGCGGCGGTGGTGCTGGCCATCGGTCTGGCCGGGGTGAATGCCCTGCGGGCTGAGGGTGAGGCATTGATGAACGTCGTGAATGCCGTTGATTTCATAGCTGATCTGCGTCAGCAGCCGGAAAAATCGAAACTGTCGGTTGGCCGCGATGTGGTGGTCATTGGCGGTGGGATGACGGCGGTCGATGCCGCCGTGCAGTCAAAGCTGCTGGGGGCTGAAAATGTCACCATCGCTTATCGCCGGGGCCGCGAAAAGATGAGCGCCTCGATGGATGAGCAGGAACATGCAACCAGCGTCGGGGTGCGCATCGTGCATAATGTGGCACCGGTGCGGGTTCTGGGAAACGGCGCGGCGCAGGAGGTCGAATTTGCCTATACCGAAGACGGTCCGGGCGGCCTGACACTGTCGAAGGAAACCTTCCGGGTGAAGGCTGATCAGGTGATGAAGGCCATCGGCCAGACGCTGACCGGCCCGCCTGAGGGGGTGCGGCTCGAGGGCGCCAAAATCGCTGTGACCGGGGCGGGGCGCACGTCATTGGCGGGCGTCTGGGCGGCAGGCGACTGCGCAAGCGGCGGCGAGGATCTGACGGTGACCGCCGTCGCCGAGGGCCGCGATGCGGCGGAAGATATTCATGCGAGCCTGATGGGCTAGGTGCGTGTCAACACGCACCCTACGGGAGGAAATCAAATGGCAGACCTGACAACGAATTTCATCGGCATCAAATCCCCGAACCCGTTCTGGCTGGCGTCCGCGCCGCCAACGGATAAGGAATACAACGTGCGGCGCGCCTTTGAGGCGGGCTGGGGCGGTGTGGTGTGGAAAACGCTGGGCTCGGAAGGCCCGCCGGTGGTCAACGTCAACGGCCCGCGCTACGGCGTGGTTTATGGCGCCGACCGCCGGGTGCTGGGGATCAACAACATCGAGCTGATCACCGATCGGCCGCTGCAGGTGAACCTGCAGGAAATCAAGCGGGTGAAGCGGGATTACAAAGATCGGGCGCTGATCATCTCGCTGATGGTGCCTTGCGACGAAGATAGCTGGAAGGATATTCTGGGTCGCATCGAGGATACCGAAGCCGACGGGGTGGAACTGAACTTCGGCTGCCCGCACGGAATGGCCGAACGCGGCATGGGTTCGGCCGTCGGCCAGGTGCCGGAATACATCGAGATGGTGACGCGCTGGGTGAAAAAACACTCGCGCATGCCCTGCATCGTGAAACTGACGCCCAATATCAGCGATGTCCGCAAACCGGCTGCGGCCGCCAAACGTGGCGGGGCGGATGCGGTATCGCTGATCAACACCATCAATTCGATCACCAGCGTCGATTTGGACCTGTTCGCCCCGGAGCCGACCATCGACGGCAAGGGCACCCATGGCGGCTATTGCGGCCCGGCGGTGAAGCCGATCGCGCTGAACATGGTGGCGGAAATCGCCCGGTCGGAAGACACCCGTGGCATCCCGATTTCGGGTATTGGCGGCATCACCACCTGGCGTGACGCGGCAGAATTCATGGCGCTGGGGGCGGGCAATGTGCAGGTCTGCACGGCGGCGATGACGTACGGCTTCAAGGTCGTACAGGAAATGATTTCGGGCCTGTCGGACTATATGGACCAGAAGGGCTTCGCCGCGACCGCCGATCTGGTCGGCCGCGCCGTGCCGAATGTCACCGACTGGCAGTTCCTCAACCTCAATTACGTCACCAAGGCGGTGATCGACCAGGACGCCTGCATCAAATGCGGGCGCTGTTATGCGGCTTGCGAGGATACCAGCCATCAGGCGATTTCGATGTCGGCAGACCGGGTGTTCACCGTGATGGACGACGAATGCGTGGCCTGCAATCTTTGCATTGATGTCTGCCCGGTCGAGGCGTGCATCACCATGAAGGAATTGCCGAAAGGCGCGGTTGATCTTCGTACCGGACGCAAGGTTGGCGACTATGCCAACTGGACGACGCATCCCAATAATCCCAGCGCGCAAGCGGCAGAGTAGGGGAGGGTGCACCGGCGGAAGCGGGGGTTCTCCACCCCCGCAGCCCCCGGAGGATATTTGTGCCAAGATGAAAACGCTGCCGCAGGCGCGGGTTAGAAAAACCCCTTGGGGATCAGGTTGTGGGTATAGGCCTCGCGCTCCAGATCTTCGCGGAAATCGGGATGGGCGAGGGCGATCAAGGCCTTGGCACGTTCGGCGATGGATTTTCCCTTGAGGTTGGTGATGCCGTATTCGGTGACCACGTACATTATATCGGTGCGCGGCGTTGTCACCACATTGCCGCGCGTCAGTGACAGCCTGATGCGGCTGCGCCGCTCGCCGCGTTTGTCATAGGTGGAGGCAAGGCAGATAAAGGATTTTCCGCCATTTGAGGCATAGGCGCCACGCACGAACTGCAGCTGCCCCCCCGTGCCGCTGATATGGCGGTGACCATCGGATTCCGAGGCGGCCTGGCCTTGCAGGTCGATCTGGGTAGTGTTGTTG
>JANMDM010000198.1:0-7533 GCA_031376305.1 Pseudomonadota bacterium
TCCATCTCGACCAGCTCGACCAGTTCCTCGTCATCGACCTGGTCGATCTTGTTGAGGTAAACCACCATGTACGGGATGCCGACCTGGCGGCCGAGCAGGATATGTTCGCGGGTCTGCGGCATCGGGCCGTCGGCGGCGTTCACCACCAGAATCGCGCCATCCATCTGTGCCGCACCGGTGATCATGTTTTTCACATAATCGGCATGGCCGGGGCAATCGACATGGGCATAGTGACGGTTGGCGGACTCGTATTCGACATGCGCCGTCGAGATGGTGATCCCGCGCGCCTTCTCTTCCGGGGCGGCGTCGATCTGGTCATAAGACCGGAATTCGCCAAAATACTTGGTGATCGCCGCTGTCAGCGTCGTCTTGCCATGGTCAACATGCCCGATGGTCCCAACGTTTACGTGCGGTTTCGTCCGTTCAAACTTTGCCTTCGCCATCTTGGCCTCCTGACAGTGGTGGTGCGCCAAGGCGCACCCTACGGGGTGGTAGGGTGGGCGATCCGCCCACCACGTCATGCGTATTTCTTCTGGATCTCGTCAGAGATGTTCTGCGGTACGGTGTCGTAATGGTCGAACGACATTGAGAAGTTCGCCCGGCCCGACGACATCGAGCGCAGGGTGTTGATATAGCCAAACATGTTGGCCAACGGTACCATCGCGGTGATGACATTCGCGTTGCCGCGGCTGTCTTGCCCCTGCACCATGCCCCGACGCGAGGTCAGATCGCCGATGATGCCGCCGGTGTATTCTTCCGGGGTTACCACTTCGACTTTCATGATCGGCTCAAGCAATTTCGCCCCGGCTTTTTTCAGACCTTCGCGCATGCCAGCCCGTGCCGCGATTTCGAACGCAAGCACCGAGGAGTCCACATCATGGTAAGCGCCGTCGATCAGGGCAACCTTGAAGTCGATCACCGGGAACCCCGCCAGCGGGCCGGAGTCCATGACTGACTTGATGCCCTTTTCGACGCCCGGAATATATTCCTTCGGTACCGAACCACCAACAACCTTGGCCTCAAACGAATAGCCAACGCCCGGTTCAGTCGGCGTGATCACCAGCTTGACGCGAGCGAACTGGCCGGTACCACCGGTTTGTTTCTTGTGGGTGTAGTCGATTTCGGCTTCGCGCGAGATGGTTTCGCGGTAGGCCACTTGCGGCGCACCGATATTTGCCTCGACCTTGAACTCACGACGCATACGGTCAACGAGGATGTCGAGGTGAAGTTCGCCCATACCCTTCATGATCGTCTGGCCCGATTCAAAATCGGTTTCCACACGGAAGGACGGGTCTTCGGCCGCCAGACGGGCCAAAGCAATGCCCATCTTTTCCTGGTCAGCCTTGGTCTTCGGTTCCACAGCGATTTCGATAACCGGTTGCGGGAAGGTCATGGTTTCCAGAACCACCGGCTTGGCCGGATCGCACAGCGTGTCGCCGGTCGTGGTTTCTTTCAGGCCGGCCAGCGCGATGATGTCGCCCGCAAAGGCTTCGTCGATCTCTTCGCGGTTGATGGCGTGCATCATCATCATACGCCCAACGCGTTCTTTGCGCTCCTTGGTCGCGTTCATCATCTGGTCGCCCTTTTTGAGCATGCCAGAATAGATGCGGGTAAAGGTCAGCGAGCCAACGAAAGGGTCATTCATGATCTTGAACGCCAGCGCCGAGAACGGCTGGTTGTCGTCGGCGGACCGTTCGATGTTACGGGTTTCAGTCTCGTCGCCCGGCGCAAAACCCAAGTAGGGCGGCACGTCAAGCGGTGTCGGCAAGAAGTCGATCACCGCGTTGAGCATGGGCTGAACACCCTTGTTCTTGAACGCCGAGCCCGCCAGCACCGGAATGAACGAAATCGACAGGCAGCCCTTGCGGATCAACCCGCGCAGCACGTCTGCCGACGGCTCGGTGCCGTCAAGATAGGCTTCCATCGCGGCGTCGTCCTGCTCGACCGCAAGCTCCAGCATGTTATGGCGCCATTCGTTGGCTTTTTCCTGCAACTCGGCACGGATCGGCTGGCGCACCCAGGATGCACCCAGATCTTCGCCCTCATAAACCCACTCTTCCATGGTGATCAGGTCAATGATGCCTTCGAGCTTGTCTTCGGCACCAATCGGGATCTGAACCGGCATCGGGATAGCCCCGGTGCGGTCTTTGATCATCTTGATGCAGTTGTAGAAATCCGCCCCGGTCTTGTCCATCTTGTTGACGAAGACGATCCGCGGCACCTTGTAGCGGTCAGCCTGACGCCACACGGTTTCGGTTTGCGGTTCCACACCGGCGTTGCCGTCCAGCAGCACAACAGCGCCATCAAGCACCGCCAGCGAACGCTCAACTTCAATGGTGAAGTCAACGTGGCCGGGGGTGTCGATGATGTTGAAGCGGTACTTGTCGTCTTTTGACAAATCGCCCGAATCAATCGTGCGCTGCCAGAAGGTTGTGGTCGCAGCCGAGGTGATGGTGATGCCCCGCTCCTGCTCCTGCTCCATCCAGTCCATCGTCGCGGCGCCATCATGCACCTCGCCGATTTTGTGGGATTTGCCGGTATAGAACAGAATCCGCTCGGTCGTCGTGGTCTTGCCCGCGTCGATATGGGCAATGATGCCAAAGTTCCGGTAGCGGTTCAGGGGATATTCGCGTGCCATAGGGCTGCCTCAGGCTTTCTTGTTACCAGCGGTAATGGCTGAACGCTTTGTTAGCGTCGGCCATCTTATGAGTGTCTTCGCGTTTCTTCACGGCAGTCCCGCGCGAGTTCACAGCATCAAGAAGCTCGCCGGCAAGGCGTTCCTCCATGGTGTTCTCGTTGCGGTTTTTCGCGGCGGTGATCAGCCAGCGAATTGCCAAAGCTTCCCGGCGCTCGGGGCGCACTTCGACGGGCACCTGATAGGTTGCACCACCAACGCGGCGCGAGCGCACTTCCAGCGAGGGCTTCACGTTTTCAAGCGCCTCGTGGAAAGCTTCGATCGGGGCGCGCTTCAGGCGGCCCTCGACGCGCTCCATCGCCGAATAGACGATGCGTTCGGCGATGGATTTCTTACCATCAACCATCAGGTTGTTCATAAACTTTGTCAGAACCTTATCGCCATATTTGGCGTCCGGCAGAACTTCGCGCTTCTCGGCGGCGTGACGACGGGACATCTCTGTCTCTCCTTATTTCGGACGCTTGGCGCCGTATTTCGAACGACGCTGGCGACGATCTTTGACGCCTTGCGTATCGAGAACACCGCGCAGGATGTGGTAGCGAACGCCGGGAAGGTCTTTGATACGACCGCCGCGGATCAGAACCACAGAGTGTTCCTGAAGGTTGTGCTTTTCGCCGGGAATGTAGCTGATGACTTCGAAGCCATTGGTCAGACGGACCTTGGCAACTTTCCGCATAGCCGAGTTCGGCTTCTTCGGCGTCGTTGTATAGACGCGCGTACAGACGCCACGCTTTTGCGGGCAGGATTCCAAGTGCGTGGACTTGGACTTTCTTACATTCGGCTGCCGCGGCTTGCGGATCAGCTGTTGGATCGTCGGCATCAATCTCGCCCTATGTTGCAACCCGTTCAACCATCGCACGTCAGCGACGTTTCCGGGGGCATTTCGTTTCGCCGTGCCTTGCGCGTCCACAAAACACCAAAGCCGCATGCGCCCCCTTCGCGAGGACGACGCGGTGGAATTCCAGAGGATCGGGGCTTTAGGCCCGGATCGTGACCACTCAAGTTACTGATACATGGCCAGATGGGTTTCCCCGCAGTCCAAGTGGGCGCCGTATAGGGGGAGTCGCAGGGGTTGTCAACTAGTCGCCCCGTGAAAGTCGGCCCTGTTTCGGGGTCAGCCGCGCCGCCACATCAGGCGGCGCAAAACCACGGCCAGAGCCAGCATGAAAAGGGCCGCAAAGAGCGTATCAGACAGGAAATGCCTGCCCGTGACAACCCGTTGCACCATTATCGCCAGCGGCAGGGACAAACTCAGCATCGTCCAGATTTTCCGCCCCCAGCGGGGAAAATACTGTGCCACGACGGGGCGCAGCATCATCAGGGCCACGGCCAGCACAACTGCCCCGGAAACCTCACCCGAAACGAAAGAACAATTGCTGACGCATTGATCGGCTGGCTGCCACGGCGGGGTGAAGTCATGCGCGCCGCCGAACTGGGTAACATCTGCCGGACGGGCACGTCCCCAATGCTGTTTGAGGATGATATTTACCAAAAGGACCGGGCCCAGAAGAAACAGCGCACTGACATAGCCCCAGTCGCGCGCGCCCAAAGACAGCAGTGGCTTTTTTGCCCAGGCAAATCCCAGCCCTGCCAGAGACAGCACAAACATCATGATTGACAGGTTCCATACCAGTTGACGGAAGCTTTCAAGCCATGCCAACCTCGCCATCCAGAAGCCCGTCCGTGGGTCATAAAACCACGCAGAAACCTCAAGGTCGATCTGTGGGGCAATTGCAAACGCCGCCACCGCACAAGCGATAGCAATGCCAAGCCAGAGGCCTGCGCTGCGAAGATCAGGACGCTCCAAGGACGCACCCCTCTGGCAGTACATAGGCGATGATTTCGCGCCCGGAATAGACGCCTTGGCCCGTGGTGAATGTGGCCGCAGGGGCCACGGCTTTGCCATCGCAGACAGGGGCTGCCGACAGAAGATAAAGCGTCTGGCCGGGCGTATCGGGCAGGGCAAACATCTGCTCGTAATAGTTATGCGGGCGCCCCCAGGTCTTGGGGGCGTAAAAGGCCAGGCCAGTGTTGCGGCCGGTGTAGAAAAGATCGGCCAGAATGTCGCGATCTTGCGCATAGACGGCGCCTGCCCCCTTGGCGACGGCAGTATCGACGATCTGGCGGCTTAGCGCCGCGCGGCCAAGGTAGCGTTGCAGTACCGGCTTGCCGCCCCGATCTGGCAGCGGCGCCGTGATCGTCAGAACCGGTAGCAAAAGTGCTATCGCCCCATTGATGACCAGCGATACAGGCAAAAGCCGTGGCGCCCGTGCCAGCAAATAGGGCACGGCAATAAGCGTCCCGGCGAAATAAGTAACCACGGCCCAGTTGGCATAGGCTTTCGAAAGCAGTGCCTGTGTGCAGACAATCGCCAATACCGGCAGCGAGAACAAGACCAAGGCCCGCGCCATCCCCCGGCCGCCGCCCTGCCCCGCCTGCACAAAGCCAAGCAGCAACGCCCCAAACAGCACCGGCCCAAAGACCGCAAACTGGCTTGCGAAGAACCCTGCCAGCCCGCCAAGGTTCAGCGCCCCAAGCGGGCTGTCGCTGCGCACCCAGCCAACATTATCCATTGTATGGCTGACGGTTGTCATATCATGGCTAAGATTCCAAAGAGCATTTGGCAGAATTACCGCGCCAAAGGTCAAAGCCAGCACCACCGCATTTCGCCAACCGATGCGCATTGTCGGCACCAGAATGGCCGCAAGGACCGCGCCCAAAAGAAAATAGACAGCAGCGTATTTGGCCAAACATGCCATGCCGGCGGCGCCCCCGGCCAAAATGGCAAAGCGCGCGAACCGCGTTTCCGCCAACCGAACCCAGCCAAATATTGCCAAGGCATAGAACGGTGCCATGATCGTGTCGGTGGATATCAACAGGCTGCCCACGGTGGCGAATGGCGCAGTGACATAGCTGGCACCAACCCAGAAAGCCGCACGCGCGCCATGGATCCGCGCCGCCAAAGCCGCCAGGATCAGGGCTGTGGACCCATGCAGCACTGCCCCCGGCAGCCTGACCCAGAAAGGCGCATCGCTGCCCGCCAAATCGGTCACTGCCCGTATTACCCAGGCGATCAGCGGCGGCTTTGAGTAATATCCGAAATCGAGGTTCTGCCCCCAAAGCCAGTATTGGCTTTCATCAACAAACAGATCGGTCCTGTTGAAAGCCAATGCCACGAGCCGCAGAGCCGCGACAGCCAGCACAAAGCCAGCGACTGGAGGCAGCCAGCTTCGCGCTTCAGGCTGAACGGGATTTGTCAGCATGGATTAGCCAAAGGTTACGCAGATAGATGAACACACCAAGCGACTGCCCCATGATAAAGACCGGATCCCCCCTATAGATCGCATAAGCCAGCAACATTGTCCCACCGGCCAGCGAGAAATACCAGAACATCACCGGCATCACCGATTTGCGGGCACGCTCAGAGGCAATCCATTGCACGAGAAAGCGCCCGGTAAACATGAGCTGGCCGACGAAGCCGAAAACAACCCAAAGCAACTCGACAGTCGACTCGACATTCAGCCAACCCATGATCTTGTCCAAGGCGTGTTCCTTACTTGCTCGCGGGGCCGATTTCGGTCGCGCGGGCCTTCTTCTTGCGACGGATCAACCACATGACTCCGAACAGATCGACTGCGCCCACCAGCCCGCGCTGGAAATTATTGTAGTTTGACTTGCCCGCCTGACGCGCCCGATGGCTGACGTCGACATGGCGCACCGCCCAGCCGTCCCGCGCGAACAAAGCTGGCAGGTAGCGGTGCATATGATCAAAGTACGGCAGCGCCAGATAGGCGTCACGCCGAAAGGCTTTCAGGCCGCAGCCGGTATCGCGGGTACCGTCCCGCAAGAGCCAGCCGCGCAGCCCATTGGCAAAACGCGACGCAAGGCGTTTGGACAGGGTGTCGCGCCGCCCGACCCTTTGGCCTGCTACGATGCCGACCTTTTCAGAACCTGCCTGCAAAAGTGGCTGGAAAAGCTTCGGCAGTTCCGTCGGCGGGTTTTGCCCGTCGCCATCAAGCGTACAGATGATATCCCCGCGCGCGACCTGAACCCCGGAGTGAACGGCGGCGCTTTGACCGCCCGAACGGTCGTGCCGCAAAACCCGCAGATTGGGGCGATCGCGCATCAGGCGAAGCAGCACATCACCAGTGCCATCATCAGACCCGTCATCCACTACTATGATCTCATGATCTACATGCGGCGCGCAGGCCAAGGCGATATCATCCACCAGCTGGCCGATGTTCTCCGCCTCGTTCTTTGCGGGGATAACGATTGAGACGGTGACCATGTGCTTGCGCGTGCCTGCATCGACAAGAGATAGGGCCGTGCTACTGCACAGCCCCGGTCTTGTAAATGTACGGCGGGTGCCGCATCAGGCGACTTGGCGTCAAACGGCTGGCCGCAAGGTGGCCGCGACGCGCGCGCGTCGCCGCTCGCGGTAAAAGGTATAGATGCCGGTTGCCACGACAATGGCGCTGCCTGCCAGGGTCCAGAGGTCGGGAAATTGCCCGAAGGCCCCCCAACCCAAAAGGATCGCCGCAATAAGCGACGTATACCGAAACGGTGCAACTACAGAGATGTCGCCCACCCGCATCGCCATGACCACGGTCAGATATCCGATTATCAGAAAGCCAGCCGCTCCGAAGATTTGAAGGGCGTGTTTTAGGCTGACCGCCGCGATGTCAGTAAAGGGCAGGATAAGTACAGCGCCAATGGTGACGGATGCAGCAGCCAAAAAGGCGACGGTCACGGTCGGCACCTTGGCCGACAACCGACGCGTCGCCAAATCCCGGATCACGACACAACATATAGACAATAGCCCCAACAGCGACCAGCGG
>JANMDM010000184.1:0-5017 GCA_031376305.1 Pseudomonadota bacterium
GGGATGGCCATCGCCTCGATCGTCACCTTTACCAGTTGCGGTCCGACGATGGCCGAGGCCAGCCCGCCGGCCATGACCATAGAGATGGCTTTGGGGCGGTAGGCCACACTGGCGGTATCCGCCGCGGCAAAGCGGTAGAATCCCTGTCCCGACATATAAATCCCGGTGAGCAGCGATCCCGTCAGAAACAGCGGGAACGACGCGGTGTAAAGGGCATAGGCCCCAAGAGCCGCCCCGACAGCGCCGCCCATCGTTCCAGCCCAGAACCCGGCGCGGCGACCAAAGCGGCTCATCAGCGCCGAAAGCGGCGTGGCCGAGAGCATCGAACCCAGCACGATCATGGTGATCGGCAGAGTTGCCCAGCAGGGGTTGGGCGACAGGGTTTGCCCGGCCAATCCGCCGATGATGAAGATCATCGGCATCTGCGCGCCAAGGATCGCTTGCGCCAGCACCAGCACATAGACATTGCGTCTGGCACGGGCGTCGGTATCGGTCAGGGGGAGGGATTGGCGCATGCCCATGACTAGACTTGCCGGGTTGTCGCCTGCAAGGTCAAAAGCGAAGATGCCTCCGGCGGGGATATTTTTGCAAAGGTGAAAGCGGGAGGCAGGTTTTGGTTGGGCGGATCATTGCCACGTCGGAGTGTCTGGAGGAAGGCGCGCGCTGGCTTCTGGGGCGCGATCCGCGCTTTGGATTGGCGCTGACCGGGCCATTGCCGCTGCGGCGCAACGCCGGTGGTTTTGCGGTGCTGTTGGACATCATCATGGGCCAGCAGGTGTCGGTCGCCTCGGGCGATGCGATCTGGCGCAGGCTGGAAGTGGCGGGGCTAACTGAGGCGGACAGGGTGGCGGCGGCGGCAGATGAGGACTTGCGGGCCTGCGGCCTGAGCCGCCAGAAGATCCGCTACGCGCAGGCGCTGGCGCGATCAGGAATTGATTATGCGGCACTGGAGGGCATCGCGGATGCTGAGGTGATCGCCACTTTGGTGGCTGTGCCGGGGATCGGGCGTTGGACCGCCGAGGTCTATGCGATGTTTGCACTGGGACGTGCCGATGTCTTTGCGGCAGGCGATCTGGCGTTGCAGGAGGCGGCGCGGATGTTGTTCGAGCTGCCCGCGCGCCCAGGGGAAAAGGTGTTGCGCCAGATGGCTGAGGAGTGGGCTCCGTGGCGGGCGGTTGCGGCCCGCGCGCTTTGGGCTTACTACCGCTTGCGCAAAAGCCGGGAAGGGATCTGAGCATGCGCGCGTTGAAATTCAGCCAAAGGGCGCCACTATCGGGGAAGATCGGCTCGATGGTGGTTTTTTTGCACGGATATGGCGCTGACGGCGCCGATCTGTTGGGTTTGGCCGACCCCTTGGCGCCGCATTTGCCGGACACCTTGTTCGTGGCCCCTGATGCGCCCGAACCCTGTTCCGGCAATCCCTATGGCCGCCAGTGGTTCCCGATCCCGCGGTTGGATGGATCCGCCGAGGTCGATGCGGCAGAGGGTCTGGACCGAGCCGCCGAAGATCTGAACGCTTTCCTTGACGCCCGTCTGGAGGACGCAGGACTGACGCCCGCCAACCTTGCCCTGATCGGCTTTTCCCAAGGAACGATGATGGCGCTGCATGTGGCGGCGCGCCGTGCCGTGGCCGTGGCCGCGGTCGTGGGGTTTTCCGGGCGGCTTTTACGTCCGGATGCGCTGGCAACCGACGCAATTTCGAAACCGCCCGTGCTTTTGGTGCATGGTGATGCCGATCCGATGGTGCCCTTTGCCGATATGGGTCTTGCCGGACAGGCCCTGACCGCCGCCGGATTCCAAACCTTCGGCCATGTGATGAAGGGCACTGGGCATGGGATTGCACCGGACGGGCTGTCGGCGGCGCTTTCTTTCCTACGCCCGCGCATCGGGGGTTGAAGCCGCGCTCCCAATGGTTAGGTTCCCCCTAACAGAATCGCCTGGAGAGATCGCAATGGAATTAGTCGCACTGATGTCTGCCGCCCTTGTGGCCAGCCTATGCGCCGCTTTCCTGCCCCGTCCACAGCCGAAGCTTGTTGCGGCGCGGCAGCGCCGCCAACGGTAAGTAAGTGGCGGCGTTTGGTTCAGAACCAAAGCCCCGGCTCGGCAAATTCCACCGAATTTCCGGCAGGATCGCGCAGATAGATTGACCGCGCGCCGTTCGGCCAGCAGAAATCCGCCTCGATGACCACTCCCGATGCTTCAAGGTGCCGCCGCCAGCCGTCAAGATCGTCAGCCTTGACGGCAAAGCAATAATGCCCCTGACCCCTCATACCATGCGCCGGAACCGGCAGGCGCGCGCCTGCGGCGGCGGGCCGGGCGGTCACTTCCGGGTTGAAGATCAGCAGGACTGATGCACCAACACGAAAGAACACATGCCGCCCGGCGACCCTGCCAATCGGCGTCAGTCCGATCACCTGCGCATAAAAACTTTCTGCGGCGTCCAGATCTGCCGCATAAAGGGCGGCTTCCAGTGTTCCTTGAATGGGCGGGGCTGTCATAATCGCGTGACCTCCGGCTGAGAATGCTGTGCTGATGCAAAACAGCATATACCGGGGCTTGCCAGCGACAATACGCCAGATATAGTTGTGGATAAGCAGGGGCGGGGGCTGCCATCCCGCAGCTCCCGCTTCGGCCCATGGGTGAGAAAGGCCTATCAATGCTCGACAGACCGGCAGATGGCGAATTCAGGACCAGCTTCGTGCGCGAGCCGTCGGCACTGAAGCATTTCCCCTCGCTGGTGTTGAACGCTGATTTCCGGCCGCTGTCCTATTACCCCTTGTCGCTTTGGCCGTGGCAAGACGCCATAAAAGCGGTGTTCCTCGACCGGGTGTCGATCCTGGCGGAATATGACGAGGTGGTCCACAGTCAACGCACATCGATCCGAATACCTTCGGTTGTCGTGCTGAAAGATTATGTGAAACCCCAGAAGCGCGTGGCATTCACGCGCTTCAATCTTTTTCTGCGGGACGAATTTTGTTGCCAGTACTGTGGATCAAAGGGCGATCTGACCTTTGATCATGTCCTGCCACGCTCCAAGGGTGGGCTGACAAGCTGGGAAAACGTCGTGGCGGCTTGTTCCCCTTGCAATTTACGCAAGGCCAACCGGCTTTTGCGGCAGTCCGGGATGCATCTGCGCCGCCCACCACACCGCCCGAATACCGAGGAAATGCAGGGTGTCGGGCGCCGGTTCCCGCCGAACTACTTGCACGACAGCTGGGTCGACTTTCTCTATTGGGACGCTGAACTGGACGCCTGATCAGACCCGCCCTACGGTTTGCCCCTTCCGCCAATGCCAGCCGCTTGACCCGATTTCCGATGAGGATCAGATGACGGATACATTTTTTCGCCCGGTTTCGGGAATGGACCTGCCGCGCTTCGCTGGTATCGCCACCTTCATGCGCTTGCCACATGTGCCAGAGGATCATCCCCGTGCCGCAGAGGTACAAATAGGCCTGGTGGGTCTGCCCTGGGATGGCGGCACCTCAAACCGCCCCGGCCCGCGCCACGCACCGCGGGCTTTGCGCGATGCATCCACCATGATCCGCGCCCAGCATCCGCTGACGGGACTGCGGCCGTTCGAGGTGGCGCGCTGTGCCGATCTGGGCGACATCGGGCCCAACCCCTGCGACGGCCCTGACACCCTAGCGCGGTTTGAGGCCGCCTTTGCCAAACTGAAGTTGCGCGGTATCAGGCCGCTATCGGCGGGTGGGGATCATCTTTGTACTCTGCCCGTGCTTCGCGGTATTGCCCGCGATAAACCGCTGGGGCTGATGCATTTCGACAGCCACACCGACCTCTTTGCCGCCTATTTCGGCAGCCAGACCCTGACCCACGGCAACCCGTTCCGCGCCGCCGTCGAAGAAGGCCTGCTTGACCCCAAGCGCATGGTGCAGATCGGTATCCGCGGCACCGCTTATGACTTTTCCGACATAGATTTCGCCAAAGCCAATGGCATTCGCATCATTCGGATCGAGGAATTCTTTGCGCGTGGTATCGCCGATGTGATGGCCGAAGCGCGCGAGATTGTCGGGCAACAGCCCGCCTATTTGTCTTATGACATTGACTTTGTGGATCCTGCAGTGGCGCCGGGGACCGGGACGCCCGAATGGGGTGGCCCGAACGCTTTTCAGGCGATGCAGGTCGTGCGCGAATGCCAGGGGCTTAACATTGTCGGCGCGGATTTGGTCGAGGTGTCGCCGCCGTTTGATCCGGGCGGGGGCACGTCCTGGCTTGGCGCCTCGCTGATGTTCGAGATTCTGTGTGTTATGGCGGCGGCAATCTGAAAGCGGCGGCGGAGTTTTTCTTTGGAAAAATACCCCCTGGGGGTGAGGGGGTAGGAGGCCCCCTCGTTCTTCAGTTGGCGCGCCGGATTATGCCTGCGCGGCGGTGATGATGATTTCGACCAGATATTCCGGTGTCGCCAGTTTCGCCTCGCCGGTTGCGCGCGCCGGGGTGTGGCCGGACACCACCCAGCTGTCCCAGACCGCGTTCATCTGCTCGAAGGTGGAAATATCCGCAAGCCAGATCTGGGCCCGTAACACCCGGCGCTTGTCAGAGCCGGCCAGAGCCAGCAACCGGTCAACCTCTGCCAAAATCTCCTGCGTCTGGCTGGTAACGTCGCCCTTGGGTTCGCCAACTTGGCCGGCCAGATAGATAACGCCATTGTGGATGACGGCATTCGACATGCGTTTGCCGGGTTCGATACGGGTAATCTCGGACATGGGGCTCTCCTTTAGGTTTGACGACTGTTCCTTAGCCATGCGGCCAAGGAGGGGCCAGTACATTCGTCAGACCGAGGGAAATGGAGCGGGTGAAGGGAATCGAACCCTCGTCATTTGGTTGGGAACCAAAAGCTCTACCATTGAGCTACACCCGCAACGCTGCGACAGGTAAGCGAGCCGCGCGCGGGCGTCAAGTCGCTCGGGTCGGTTCCATGGATCTAGACTGCGCAAAAGTGCGGCAAAAACCGCACCCTTTCTCCCGAAAGCGCGCAAGAAAGAGCGTGTCTACCCCGGAT
>JANMDM010000258.1:0-6709 GCA_031376305.1 Pseudomonadota bacterium
CTTGGTCTGGCAACACAGCCGCCGCAAGCCATGGCTGGTGGCCGCGTTGCCCCGCCGCTGTCGTTCTGGCGCGAAGCGGCGCTGGCGGTTGGCGGATGGTGGGGCGCGGGCGGGTTGACCACCGCGATGGCGCTGGGCGTGGTGATCGGTTTGACGGGTAGGGTCGAGTTGCCAATAGGGACGCCAAATGATGGGTTTTTGGACCTGATGCCCGCGGCTGACGGCCTGTTTTCCGATAACCCAGAGGAGAAGTGAGATGACCGAGACTGCACAGCCGATACTTGCACCGGCGTCCACCTCGAAAAAGATTAAGGCCGCACTGTTCTTGTCGCTTGCACTTAATCTTCTGCTGGTCGGCCTGATCGCGGGGGCGATGGTTGCGGGGCATCGGCAAGGGCGGATGATGGCCAGGGACGTGGGCTTTGGGCCGCTGACCGCAGCCCTGACGCGTGAAGATCGAGGGGCGTTGCGCAAGAGTTTTGTGCAGGCGAACCCGGATCGCGATGCGGATCGGGCAGCCATGGCGAGCGATTTTTCGGCCCTGGTAGCAGCACTGAAGCTTGATCCTTGGGATCAGGCGGCAGTCATGGCGGCACTCACCCGCCAGGGCGCGCGCAGTCAGGCCCGGCTTGCGCAGGGGCGCGATATTTTGATGGCGCATATCGCCAAAATGACCGCGGCAGACCGGAGCGCGTTTGCGGCGCGGATCGAAAAAGCCCTGGCGCGCGGCGCGGAGTCAACCGAAGTGCCCGCCGCCCCCTGAGATCGGCCGCGCCGCGCCCTGGATGCGGTCAGCGCGCCTTCCAGTCTGTGTGTGGGTGCCAAAACTGGGTTCAAGATCGGCCGAGAGTTTCACGCGGCAGAGCGGCCGACAGTCACCTGATTGCGGCCTTCGGCTTTGGCGGCCATCAGCGCCTTGTCCGCCCGCTCGATCAGCACCTCGACCGATGGCGTTTCTTGGTCGGTCGGCGCACAGATGGTCAGGCCGATGGATGCCGTCACCGACAGGCTGGCACCACCGGGCAGGCGAATTGGCCGCTCGCCCACAGCTTTTCTCAAACGCTCTGCGGTGGCACTGGCCGCCTCAAGGCCGGTGTCGGGCAGGGCCACAAGAAACTCTTCGCCGCCGATCCGCGCCACCAGATCAATCGCGCGCAGGTTGGAACGCAGGCGTTCGGCCACATTGACCAGCACGGCATCCCCCGCCGCATGGCCAAATCCGTCGTTGACCAGTTTGAAGCGATCAAGGTCAATCACCAATACCGCGAAACACCGGCCGGTTCCACAGGCGCGATCCGCGATGCGGGCCAGATGGGGCATGGCGTAGCGACGGTTGTGAAGGCCGGTCAACGGGTCGACCATTGCCAGTCGCAGCCCATCGGCGACAGAAGTGCGCAACCGGTCGGACTGCCGTTTGTGGCGCATCTGTGCCTGGATCCGCAGCGCCATTTCGACCGGACCCATATCCGGCGCGATCAAATCATTGGCCCCCAGATCCAGCGCGGTTGCAGATGTATCGCGCGCTGTTCCCGGCAAGACCAGACAGACCGCCGAATAGCGTGTCGCCGGACGTGAGCGCAATTCCGACATGAAGCGCAGCCCGTCGCCGGGGCGCACAAGGTCAGCGTCAACCACGAAAACATCCGGGACGTTGCCGACTTTCAGCTCGCCCAGCGCCGCGTCGCGATCCATCACCAAGATGCGGTCAGCCAGATGCGGCTGAAGCGCATGTTTCCAGGCCAATGCCGTTTCCAATCGTCCGGTCACCAATCCGACCAACCCCGGACCGGAAAAACTGTCCATCGGTTCCGCGAACCCCAGCTCCCGGTAGGTGCCGTCACGCAGGCCAAGCTGCTCTTGGGTTTCGCGGGCGCGCAGCAGGCTGCGCACGCGGGCCAGTAACACCAATTCATCCAAGGGTTTCCAAAAAACATCCTCGGCCCCGGCCTGCAACGCTTCGATCCGGCGGGCGGGGTCGTGGAAGGCGGTAATCATCAGCACCGGCGTATCGCGCAGGGCCGGGTCGGCCTTTAACTTTTCGCAGACCTCGATCCCGCTCATATCCGGCAGCTCGACATCCAGCAGCACCAGATCAGGTTTCACATCGCGCGCCATCCTAAGCGCATCGGCCCCGGTTGACGCCTGAAGCGTATCGTAAAATGCCGAGGCGAGCTTCACCTTCAGCACGATGCGATTCGTCGCAACATCATCTACAATCAGGATTCTTCCCGCCACTGGGGATACTCCGTTCACAATACTGGGGCACTCGTTGCGCTCATCATTCGTTTGCAATGGTTAAGAAATGATTGCCAAATCAGCGCCAAAGATGCTTCTGCGACCGGAAAGGTGTGGAAAACATGGCTTATGGGCGGGAAAATGCCGAAACGATCGCGCTCCAGGTCTTGGCGTGGCTGGTCGGGAACGAAGATCTGTTGCCAACCTTTATGGGCGCCTCTGGGGTTGGGATGGATGACCTGCGCGAAAGGGCCGCGGACGCGGATTTTCTTGGATCGGTGCTGGATTTCGTCTTGATGGAGGATGCCTGGGTGACGGGCTTTTGCGATGCGCAGTCTTTGCCCTATGGCGCCGTGCGGGACGCGCGCCAGGCGTTACCTGGCGGGCAGCAAATACATTGGACATAATGCGTCAGCCCGGCGGCAACCCGGACATTGCAACCGGGCCACAAATCCGCCAACGTCCCCGGCGATTTAACCCGGAGCTGCCATGACCCCCATCCTCGGACTGCTTTTTGACAAGGACGGCACCTTGTTTGACTTTCGCGCCACCTGGGGCGGATGGACGCGGCGGCTGGTGGCCGAACTGACGCAGAATGCACCGGATCGGGTCGCCGCTTTGTGCAAGACGATGGGATACAATTTTGAGAGCGGTGACTTTGCGCCTGACAGCCCGGTCATTGCCCATACCACCGCCGAAATCCGCGACTTGATCTTGCCGCATCTGCCACAGGCCAAGGCGGCACAGCTTCTGGAGCGAATGAATCAACTGGCGTTTGAGAACGACATGATCGAAGCGGTGCCACTGGTGCCGTTGTTTGAAGGCTTTGTGGCGTCGGGACTAAGGGTCGGACTGGCAACCAATGATGCCGAAGGCCCGGCCCATGCCCATCTGCGGCGGGCCAACATTGATCACTGCTTTGACTTTGTCGCGGGGTTTGACAGCGGTTGGGGCGGAAAGCCCGACACCGGTCAGATGCAGGCATTCCTCAAACATACCGGACTGCGGCCCGAGTCTGTGGCGATGGTCGGCGACAGTCTGCACGACCTTGATGCCGGACGTGCGGCGGGTATGCGGACGGTGGCGGTTCTGACCGGCATTGCCAAAGCCGAGGCGCTGGCCGTGCATGCGGATGTGGTGTTGGCGGATATTGGCGGTCTGCCCGATTGGATTTCGCAGCAGGGAATCCCTCGGTAAAGTGCGCATCTTCCAAAAACGACTCCGTTTGGTCGCAAAGCTTGGTGCAGCAGATACGCCCCGCGACCATTTCTGATGCTAGGAAATCGTGAGGGACTGACATGGCCGAGGATCTGAAGCGCAAGCGGGCGGGCGGGCGGGCGGGGAATGCCATACGCGCGGGGACCCATGCCATTGACCAAATGTCCTGGCGAATTCCGGTCAATCATGACCGCCCGACCGAACCGATGGACGCGGACGGTGTTCAGGCGATCCACAAGGGTGCGATGCGCATTCTTAAAGACATCGGCATTCGCTTTCTAAATGACGAAGGTCTGGAAATCCTGAGGCAGGCCGGCTGCAAGATTGATGGCCAGAACGTGCGGATGGACGAAGATTTCGTCATGGAAATGGTCGGCCGCGCGCCCGCCGAATTCACCGTCACACCGCGCAATCCGGCGCGGGCGCTGCCCTTCGGCGGCAAGAACATGCTGTTCGGCAACGTCTCGTCGCCACCCAACTACTGGGATATGGAACGTGGCAAGGTGTCGGGCTTCATGGAGGGCTACCGCAGCCTGATCAAGCTGACGCAGTATTTCAACTGCATCCATTTCGCTGGGGGTTATCCGGTGGAACCGATCGACATTCACCCTGGTGTGCGCCACCTGGACTGCCTTTATGAAAAGCTGACCCTGACTGACAAGGTTGCGCATGCCTATTCCCTTGGCAAGGAACGGGTCGAAGATGCGATGGAGATGGTCCGCATCGCCGGTGGCCTGAGCCATGAGCAGTTCCGCGCCCGCGCGCATATGTTCACCAATATCAACTCGGTCTCGCCGCTGAAACACGATCACCCGATGATCGACGGCGCCTTGCGCATGGCGCGGGCCGGTCAGGCAGTGGTGGTGACACCCTTCACGCTGGCGGGGGCAATGGCGCCGGTTACCATGTCGGGCGCCGTGACGCTGTCGATTGCCGAGGCGTTGTCGGCGATTGCGCTCTTGCAATACGTGGCCCCCGGCGCGCCTTGCATGATCGGCACCTTCACCTCAAACGTTGATATGAAATCAGGTGCGCCCGCCTTCGGCACGCCGGAATACATGCGCGCCACGCAGATGACCGGCCAGATGGCGCGGTTCTACAAACTGCCCTTGCGGTCTTCCGGCGTTTGCGCGGCCAACGTGCCGGACGGTCAGGCGATGTGGGAAACCTCGAATTCGCTCTGGGCGGCGGTGCAATCGGGCACCAACATCGTCTACCATGCCGCCGGCTGGCTGGAAGGCGGGCTGATCGCCAGCCCCGAGAAGTTCATCATGGATTGCGAAGTCATCCAGATGATCCAGCGCTATATGGAACCGCAGGTCTGGGCGACGACGCCAGATGACATCGCCATCGACACCATTGCCGAGGTTGGCCCCGACGGCCATTACTTTGGCTGCCAGCACACGCAAGACCGCTACGCGACAGCGTTTTATGCGCCCATCGCCAGTGATTGGCGGAATTTCGAGGCATGGCAGATCGACGGCGGCCAATGGACTGCCGATCGGGCGCACCGGATCTTCAAGGACATCATGGCGGATTTCGAAGCCCCGCCAATGGATGCCGGACACCATGAAGAACTGAAGGACTTTGTGGCCCGCCGCAAATCCGAAGGCGGCGCGCCCACCGATTTCTGATCTGTCGCCTTCAGGGGGAATCTCTCCGGCGGGGCTTTGGTCTTTCTTAACATGCGCGCCCTACCATGGTGCATGTGTCAAGAAGGACGGGTCATGCACGGTTTGGTCAATCGCTCGCTGCAATGCTTTTTGCGCGACACTTACGGTGTGCCGCTTTGGGTTGACATTGCCGATGCGGCGGGCGTGGGCGCACAGGGGTTCGAGGCGATGTTGTCTTACGGCGACGCGCTGACCGACGCGGTGCTGGAGGCCGCCGCCAAGGCCCTGTCGAAACCGCGCGCCGCACTTTTGGAAGATTGGGGGATGTTCCTGGTCTCGCTGGAACCCCTGCGGCGGCTTTTGCGCTTTGGCGGGGTCGGTTACGTGGATTTCCTGCAGTCGATCGACGAATTGCCCGACCGCGCCCGCATGGCGGTGCCCGATCTTGACATGCCCGAACTGATCCTTACGCCGCGCGGTGTGGACCACTTCGTGCTGACCTGCCGGGCGGCAAACCCCGGCTTCGCTCCGGTTTTTGCCGGAATCCTGCGGGCGATGGCCGACGACTACGGGGCTCTGGCGCTGATTGATCTGGCAGAAGGCGGCGACACTATCGTGATCGAACTGTTGCAAAGCCGTTTTGCCACCGGCCGCGCCTTCGATCTGGCCCGACCGGAGGCGACATGATGGATGGCCAGCAGATTCAAGACGCCGCCCTTGTCGGCAGCGAGGCGCTTGGCCGATTGATGCCGATGTACCTGTGGATCACTCCGACCGGGCTGATCCGCGCCGCCGGGCCGACCCTGACAAAATTGTGCGGCCCCCCCCCCCTGATCGGCCAGCGGTTTCTGGACCGGTTTCAGGTGGACAAGCCCCGCGCGCTGCACAGCATGGCGGACGTTCAGGCCATTGAGGGGCAGCGGATCCTACTCAGCCTGCGTGACGGGGCCGGAACCGGCCTGCGGGGGCAGGCCCAGCCCCTCGACGGCGGGCAGGGCTGGTTGCTGAACCTGTCGTTCGGGATCTCGGTGGCCGAGGCGGTGCGCGAGTACCGGCTGACCAACGCTGATTTTGCCCCCACCGACCTGACGGTCGAGCTGTTGTACCTGACCGAGGTGAAGGCGGCGGTTATGGGCGAACTGGCCGCCCTGAACACCCGCCTGCAGGCAGCGCAGGCGGCGGCGCAGGCGCAGGCCCTGACCGACGCGCTGACCGGCCTTGCCAACCGCCGGGCGCTGGACCTTGATCTGGCCCGCGAATGCCAGCTGGTGATGCGGGGCGGGTCGGGTTTTGCGCTGCTGCACCTTGATCTCGATTTCTTCAAGGCGGTGAATGACACTTTGGGCCATGCGGCCGGCGATCTGGTGCTGGCCGAAGTGGCGCAGGTGCTGCGTGAGGAGACCCGCAAAAGCGATACCGTGGCGCGGGTCGGCGGCGACGAGTTCGTGATGATCCTGCGCGGCGAGGCGGATGCCGATCATGTCGCCCGCGTTGCCGCCCGGATCATCTCGGAGCTGGAGCGCCCGATATTGTACGAAGGCCAGCCTTGCCGGATTTCAGGCTCGATCGGGGTGACGCTGTCGGGGGGCTATGGGGTGCCAGAGCCGGAGAGGATGCACGCCGACGCGGATGAGGCGCTTTAT
>JANMDM010000306.1:0-12235 GCA_031376305.1 Pseudomonadota bacterium
TGCTGGGGATCAAGCCCGAAAACATCCATATCGAAGACGTCCGCGAAGAGTTCGTGCGTGACTTCGTGTTTCCGATGTTCCGGGCCAACGCGCTTTACGAAGGGCTTTACCTGCTTGGCACCTCGATCGCGCGGCCACTGATCGCCAAACGACTGGTCGAAATTGCGGCAATGACGGGGGCCGACGCGGTGGCCCATGGGGCGACCGGCAAGGGCAACGATCAGGTGCGCTTTGAGCTTACCGCATATGCGCTGAACCCGCATATCAAGGTCATAGCCCCGTGGCGGGAATGGAACCTGACCAGCCGCACCACGCTTTTGGCCTTTGCCGAGGCGAACCAGATTCCTGTGGCAAAAGACAAGCGTGGCGAGGCGCCATTCTCGGTGGATGCAAACCTTTTGCATACGTCGTCCGAAGGCAAGGTTCTGGAGAATCCGGGCGAGGAAGCCCCCGAATACGTCTATCAGCGCACCGTTTCCCCCGAAGAGGCGCCCGACACCCCGGAAATGGTCGAGATCGGGTTTGAACGCGGCGATGCTGTGGCGATCAACGGCGAGGCGTTGTCGCCCGCGACGATCCTGACGCGGTTGAACGAGCTGGGCGGCAAGCATGGCGTCGGCCGTCTTGATCTGGTGGAAAACCGCTTTGTCGGGATGAAGTCCCGCGGGGTTTATGAAACGCCGGGCGGCACGATCTTGTTGGAGGCGCACCGCGGGATCGAGCAGATCACGCTGGATGCCGGTGCGGGCCATCTGAAAGACAGCATCATGCCGCGCTATGCCGAGCTGATTTACAACGGCTTCTGGTATGCGCCGGAACGGGAAATGTTGCAGGCTTTGATCGACAAATCTCAGGAACATGTCACCGGAACCGTGCGGGTAAAGCTGTACAAAGGGTCCGCCCGGACGGTGGCGCGCTGGTCGGATCATTCGCTGTATTCGGAAAAGCACGTCACCTTCGAAGAAGATGCGGGCGCCTATGATCAGAAGGATGCGGCAGGCTTCATCCGGCTGAACGCGCTGCGGCTGAAACTGATCGCCACCCGGAATGCACGGGTAAAAGGCTAGTGTTTCACAGTGGGAATTTTTTCAACCCCTTGATTTATAAACAAATCAGGTTTTTTGTTTAGCCAAAATTAACACTTTCGCGCCATGGCCGTGACGCGAAGTCATGGTTGCCTTCCGGGTATGGCCGCAGAATGCGCGCGGCTGCCAACCACGGGAGTATCCAATGTCGCTTGAAGATATCGCTGCCGGAATGCGCCCGGCGCTGGCGAAGAACGCTTTTTCGGGGTCGCTGAAGTTCGACTGTGGCGATGCGGGGGTTGTGGTTTTGGCCGACGGCACCGCCACCACGGCAAACCGCGACGCAGATTGCACCATCAGCATCAGCAAAGACAACCTGAAGAAACTGCTGAGCGGCAATCTGAACCCAATGGTGGCCGTGGCCATGGGCAAGCTGAAGATCGCCGGAAATGCCGCGGTGGCAATGGGGTTGCAAAAGCTTCTAAGCTCATAACCCGATGCGCAGCGCCGACAGCCGCTCATAATAGGGCATCGCCGCATCGACGATCCGGCGGTATTCGGCGGGAAGATCAGGCAGGAACCCTTCGGGGTCTTCAAACCCCGTCGAGCGGTGCACCGCCCCATACCAATGTGGCGCCCAGACGCCATCGGCGGCGTTCCCACCGGCAGGCCAGTGCAGCATGTTTTCCGTAAAGGCAACGCCCAGCGCCGCGCAGAGACGGATCAGCGCGCTTTTCGGATCGTCGCGGATGTCGTGACTGTCAATGACCAGGGGCGCATGCCCAAGCCAGCCTGCAACTTCGTCGAACAGTTCGGCCTGTTGGACAAAGCCGATATCCATCAGGGACGGGCCTTCGCGTTTGCGGACATAAGAGGCGACAACGCGGGCCGGATGGCGGATCAGAAAAACATTTGCGCAGTCACGCATGAAGCTGCGGTCAAAGCCGGGCACCATGTGCAGCGTCATGTGCTTTTGGTAAAACAGGGTCTTTTCCTGCGGGATCGGCCCCCGGCAAGCGGCAGAAACCTTGTCTGTGCTGGCTTCATGCGCGGCGAGGATTTCGGCCCGCATCGGATGGTCGGCGTCGGTTTCTTTCAGATAGGCGGCGTAAAAGGGTTCATCCCAGACGGAGCAATCACCACGCGCGGCGAAGGAATACATCAATGCCGTGGACAGGTTCCGCGGGCCGGACCACATGGCGATCCTCATGCTGCAACCAAGGCTTTGTAGAGATTTCGCAAGCGTTCGGTCATAGGCCCCATCTGACCGCTGCCGATCACACGCCCGTCAATCTCGCCCACCGGGGTCTGGGCACCGAAGGTGCCGGTCAAGAAGGCTTCGTCCGACGAATAGGTATCATAAAGGGAGAAGTTGCGTTCAAACACCGGGATGCCATTGGCGCGGCACAGGTCGATGACCTTCTGGCGGGTAATGCCGTTCATGCAGTAGTCGCCGGTCGAGGTCCAAACTGCGCCTTTGCGGACGATGAAGAAGTTGCAGGCGTTGGTGGTGTTCACAAAGCCGTGCACGTCGAGCATCAGCGCTTCGTCGGCGCCGGCCTTCTGCGCGGCGATACAGGCAAGGATGCAGTTCAGTTTCGAATGCGAGTTCAGCTTTGGATCCTGGGTCATCGGCAGGCCGCGCAGATGCGGCACCGTCGCCAGACGGATCGGGCGCGGCAATTTGGGTTTGGAATGCTCCATGATGATCACCAGCGTCGGCCCGGATTGCGACAAGCGCGGATTCTGGAAGGGCCGCACCTTGACCCCCCGCGTCACCATCAGCCGGGCGTGGGCATCCGTCGTCATGCCATTGGCCTTTTGCGTGTCTAACAAGGCGTTTTTAACGGCCTCCGGCGTCATCGCGATGTCAAGGTCAATACATTTTGCGGCGTCGAACAACCGCTCAATGTGTCCATCCAAAAACGCCCAGCGCCCGTCATAAAGCCGGATGCCTTCCCAAATGCCATCGCCCAGCATGAAGCCGGAATCATAGACGCTGACCACAGCCGCGCGTTTTGGCACAATGCGGCCATCGACATAGATCAGTATTTCTTCGTTCCGCGTGTCCTCTTCGGACTGGTGGGTGCTGACATGATCGGTCATTTGGTCCTCCGTTATAGGTCACGGTAATCGCGGTGGCAGGCAAGGCCAAGGGGGGCTCACGGATAGATGATTTGCCCGGATCAAATTTCGCGGTGAAGACAGCAGCAAATGGAGGCTCGCATGCGTGTGTTTTTTCTTTTGCTTGGCTTACTAGTGGCTCCTCTGGCGGCACAGGCCGAAACCGCAATTTTGGCCGGTGGATGTTTTTGGTGCGTCGAATCGAATTTCGAATCGGTGCCGGGGGTAAGCGATGTGGTGTCGGGCTATACCGGCGGGGCCACCGCCAATCCGACCTACAAGCAGGTTGGCCAGGGCGGCACGGGGCATTACGAAGCGGTGAAGATCATCTTTAATCCGGGCACGATCAGCTATTCGCAAATCATCGCCAAATTCCTGCGATCTTCGGATGTTCTCGATGCGGGGGGGCAATTCTGCGATCGGGGCGACAGTTATCGCACCGCGATTTTTGCCAAGGGTGCGGCGCAGAAGGCGGCCGCTGAGGCGGAAGTCGCCAAGGCAGAGGCGGAACTTGGCCAAAAGATCGTGACGCCGGTTCTGGCCGCCAAACCGTTTTATAACGCCGAGGATTACCATCAGAACTATTACAAAGGCGACAGCATCGTCATAACCCGGCGCGGGCCGAAGTCTCAGGCCGAGGCCTATAAATTCTATCGCAACGCCTGCGGCCGCGATGCGCGGATTAAGCAATTATGGGGCAATGCGGCAGTGTTCCTGCACTAAGCGGTTTGCCCCAGCTTGCAGGCGGTGATGACCGCCATGTTGAGGATGTCGTTCACCGTCGAACCGGTCGAACAAATCTGGATCGGCTTGGTGATGCCGGTCAGGATCGGGCCGATGACAGTTGCCCCTGCCATTTCCTGCATCAGCTTCACCGAGATTGATGCAGAATGCCGCGCCGGAACCACCAGCACATTGGCAGGGCCGGTCAAACGGCAGAACGGGTAATGCGCCATCCGGTCGGGGTTCAACGCCACATCGACGGTCATTTCGCCGTCATACTCGAAATCAACCTGACGCCCATCCAGCACTCTTGGCGCCTGATGCATCTTGGTTGCCCGCTCTGACACCGGGTAGCCGAAGGTCGAGAACGACAGGAACGCCACGCGCGGCTCCAGCCCCAATCCGCGCGCCACATGGGCGCCCCGTTCGGCGATGTCAGCCAGATCATTCTCATCGGGCCATTCATGCACCAGGGTATCGCCGATAAAGACGATGCGGCCTTTGTGCAGCACCGCGGTAATGCCCACTGCGCCGTCGGACGCGCGGGCGTCGAAAACGTGGTTGATCAGGTCCAGCACATGCGCGGATTTGCGGGTGGCACCGGTCACCAGGCCATCGCCATGGCCATGCGCCAGCATCAATGCCGAAAACACGTGCCGGTCGCGCGCCGCCAGACGGTGAATGTCGTGATGATCGAAACCCTGCCGTTGCAGGCGGGCATAGAGAAATTCCTTGTAGACGGTCAGATGCGGGGTATTGGCGGCGTTGACGATCTCCAGCTCGCGCACCGCGTCGCCAAGGCCGGCGGCTTCGAGTTTTTCCGCCACGTCGGCTTCGCGCCCGACGACCAGCGCCTGACCAAGACCGGCGCGGCTATAGGCGACGGCGGCACGCAGCACCCGGTCATCGTCGCCTTCGGCAAAGATCATCCGGGCCTGGGCCTGACGGGCGCGGGCGTGGATGCCTTGCAGGATCGTCGCGGTCGGATCCATGCGGGCCTTGAGGCTGAGCACATAGCCCGGCATGTCGACGATCGGTCGGCGTGCGGCGCCGGTATCCATGCCCGCCTTGGCCACCGCTGGCGGGATCACGTAGATGAGGCGCGGATCGAACGGCGTCGGGATGATGTAATCGCGCCCGAAGCTGAGCTTGCGACCGTAGGCCATGGCCACCTCGTCCGGCACGTCTTCGCGCGCCAGCTGCGCCAGGGCGCGGGCGCAGGCGATCTTCATTTCGTCGTTGATGGCGCGGGCGTGGATATCAAGCGCGCCACGGAACAGGTAGGGAAAGCCAAGGACGTTGTTGACCTGATTGGGGTAGTCGCTGCGCCCGGTGGCGACGATCGCATCGGGGCGCACCGCATGCGCCTCTTCCGGGGTGATTTCCGGATCGGGATTGGCCATCGCGAAAATCACCGGGTTCGGAGCCATGCTGGCCACCATGTCCTGGGTCACTGCGCCTTTTGCAGAAACGCCCAAAAACACATCGGCGCCCTTCATCGCGTCGTCCAGGGTCCGTGCCTCGGTCTTGGCGGCATGGGCGGACTTCCATTGGTTCATACCCTCAGTCCGGCCCTGCCAGATGACGCCTTTGGTGTCGCACATGATGCAGTTGTCATGCTTGGCGCCCATCGACTTCAGAAGTTCCAGACAGGCAATCCCCGCCGCCCCTGCGCCGTTCAGAACAATCCGAACCTCGCCAATCTTCTTGCCGGAGATTTCCAGCGCATTGATCAGCCCCGCCGCACAGATCACGGCGGTGCCGTGCTGGTCATCATGGAACACCGGGATGTCCATGATTTCCTTCAGGCGCTGCTCAATGATGAAGCATTCCGGGGCCTTGATATCCTCAAGGTTGATGCCGCCAAAGGTCGGACCCATCAGGGCGATGGCCTGAATGATCTTTTCCGGGTCTTCGGTATCCAGCTCAATATCAATGGCATTCACGTCGGCAAAGCGCTTGAACAGCACCGCTTTGCCTTCCATCACCGGCTTTGAGGCCAGCGCCCCGAGGTTGCCCAAGCCAAGGATTGCCGTCCCGTTCGAGATGACGGCGACCATGTTGCCTTTGGTGGTATAATCATAGGCGGTTTCCGGCCGTTCGGCGATTGCCAGAACCGGCACCGCGACGCCGGGGGAATAGGCAAGGCTGAGGTCGCGCTGTGTCGCCATGGGTTTTGAGGCCGAAATCTCATATTTCCCTGGCGTCGGGTTCATGTGATAGGCAAGGGCTTCTTCCGGGGTGACGCGGTTTTTAGACGACATATCGGGCGGTTCCTTCATGCGGTTGCGTCGTCATAGCGCCCCTAACCCATCGTCACAATGGTTTCGGATTTGCCGCTTTTCCCGGCGCGGGTGGTTTTGTAGGGTCAGCGTGAACCGAGGGGGATTTTCGTGGACGCCGCAGACGCCGCTGTCACGCCGATGATGGCGCAATATCTGGAGATCAAGGGGCGTTACCCGCAAGCGCTGCTGTTCTACCGGATGGGTGATTTTTACGAGATGTTTTTTGCTGACGCCGAAGCGGCGGCGGCGGCCCTCGATATTGCCCTGACCAAACGCGGCCGACATTTGGGCCAGGATATCCAGATGTGTGGCGTACCCTACCATGCCGCCGAAGGCTACTTGCTGACGCTGATCCGCAAAGGCTTTCGCGTGGCGATCGCCGAGCAGATGGAAGATCCGGTCGAGGCGAAAAAACGCGGATCGAAATCGGTGGTGGCCCGCGATGTCGTGCGGCTGGTGACACCCGGCACATTGACCGAAGAATCACTCCTGGAGGCGCGGCGACACAATTATCTGGCCGCTTGGGCCGAGGTGCGCGAAGGCGCGGCGCTGGCCTGGGTCGATATTTCCACCGGCGAATTTCGGGTGATGGTTTGCCCGCTGGTCAGGCTGGCACCAGAACTGGCACGGCTGGCCCCGCGCGAAGTGGTTATCAGCGAGACGAAAGCGGGCGAATGCGCCGGAATAGTCTCTGAATCTGGCGCGGCGCTGACCCCCCTGTCGCGCGGGTCTTTTGACAGTGCGGGATCGGAAAAACGGCTATGCGCCTTGTTTGGCGTCGGCGCATTGGATGCCTTCGGATCGTTCGGGCGGGCCGAGGTGTCAGCGATGGGGGCGATTGTCGAATATCTGGATCTGACGCAGCGCGGCAAGCTGCCGCTGCTGCGACCTCCGGTGCAGGAAAGCCCCGGTGGGGCGATGCAAATTGACGCCGCCACAAGACGCAACCTTGAAATCACCCAAAGTCTGTCAGGCGGGCGCGAGGGGTCATTGATCGCGGCGATTGACCAGACGGTGACGGCAGCCGGGGCGCGGCTGCTGGACCGGCGGCTTTCAGCCCCTGCCCGCGATCTGGAGGAAATCCATGCGCGGCTGGCGGCCGTGCGGTCGCTGGTGGAAGATCCCCGGCTGGCCGCGGATTTGCGCACGGCGCTAAGGCGTGCACCGGACATGGACCGGGCGCTGTCGCGGCTGGCATTGGACCGCGGCGGCCCGCGCGATCTGGCCGCGATCCGCAGCGGGCTGGAGGAAGCGGAGCGGATCGCGGGACGACTGGGTGCGGCGGTTTCGGACCGGATTGCACAAGCGGCGGCGGATTTGGTGGGACACGCGGCGCTGACGGGCTTGCTGGCGGCATCGCTGTTGGCCGAGCCGCCGTTGATGCTGCGCGACGGTGGATTCGTGGCGCCGGGATATGACGCCGATCTGGATGAGGCGCGGCAGATGCGCGACGAGGGGCGCGGAGTGGTCGCGCGGATGCAGGCCGAGTATGCGGCGCTGTCGGGGGTGCAAAGCCTGAAAATCCGGCACAACAATGTGCTGGGCTATTTTGTTGAGACAACCGACGCCCATGCGGCAAAAATGCTCTCACCGCCGCTGAATGAAACCTTCATCCACCGCCAGACCACCGCCAATCAGGTGCGCTTCACCACCCTGCCCCTGTCGGAGCTTGAGACGAAGATTCTGAACGCTGGAAATCTGGCGCTGGAGATTGAAAAGCGGCTCTATGACAGCCTGAAAAGCGCAGTTCTGGCTAGGGCGGCCCAAATTGCCCAAACCGCCCGCGCTCTGGCTGAGATCGACCTGACGGCGGCTTTCGCAGACCTCGCGCGGGCTGGGGAATGGTGCGAACCGCAGGTCGACGATAGCCGCGCCTTTGAGGTGCAGGGCGGGCGGCATCCGGTGGTGGAACGCGCCTTGCGGCGGTCCGGGCAAAGCTTCATCGCCAATGACTGCGGGCTGACGCCGGGTACGACCCCGGCGGTCTGGCTGCTGACCGGGCCGAACATGGCGGGGAAATCAACATTTTTGCGCCAAAACGCGCTCATAGCACTTTTGGCGCAGACAGGCAGTTTCGTGCCCGCTTCCCACGCTCATATTGGCCTCGTCAGCCAGTTGTTCAGCCGCGTGGGCGCAGCGGATGATCTGGCGCGGGGACGGTCGACGTTTATGGTCGAGATGGTGGAAACTGCGGCGATCCTCAATCAGGCCGACGACCGGGCGCTGGTGATTCTGGATGAGATCGGGCGCGGCACCGCGACCTATGACGGGCTGTCGATTGCCTGGGCGACGCTGGAACATCTGCACGACGCCAACCGCTGCCGGGCGCTGTTCGCCACCCATTACCACGAGATGACGGCGCTGGCCGGCAAGCTGGCTGGCGTGGAAAACGCCACGGTCACGGTGAAGGAATGGGAAGGCGAGGTGATCTTTTTGCATGAGGTCCGTAAAGGCGCCGCCGACCGGTCTTACGGTGTGCAAGTCGCAAGGTTGGCGGGGTTGCCGCAAGCGGTGGTCGAGCGGGCGAAAGTCGTGCTGGAGGCGCTGGAAAAGGGCGAACGCGAAGGCGGGACGCGGAAACATACGCTGATCGACGATCTGCCGCTGTTCAGTGCCGCGCCCGCTTTGGCACCAGCAGCGCGCCCGCAAAAGGGCCCGTCAAAGTTGGAAGACCGCATCGCGGGTCTGCATCCGGACGAGATGACGCCGAAAGAGGCGCTGGCGGCACTTTATGATCTGAAGGGGCTGATGGGGGAGTAGCAGTGGGGTTTCACCCCACCGCACTTCATGATTTCGGTGTGGACGACACACCAACCTGCGCGGGGCGCAACAGCCGGTCGTGCAGCAGGAAGCCTTCGGTCATCACCTGGATGATGTCGCCGGCCTTGGTGCCGGGCATCGGCGCTTCGAACATCGCCTGATGCATCTGCGGATCAAACGGCTCGCCCGCCTGCGGAACGATCGGCACAACGCCGTGGCGGGTCAGCACGTTGATCAGCTCGCGCATCGTCAGTTCGATGCCTTCGATCACCGCACCGGCAACCGCGCGCTGGTCGTCGCCGACCGCGTCAATGGCGCGCTTGAGGTTATCGTAGACCGGCAAAAGATCGCGGGCGAGCTTGGAGCCGCCATATTGTTCCGCCTCGCGCCGATCACGTTCGCCGCGCTTGCGAATATTTTCCGCATCGGCCAGCGCCCGCATGAAGCGGTCACGCATGTCATCACGCTCAGTCCGCAGGGCTTCCATTTCATCAAAGCCGGGGTCGAGATCGAGCCCCTCGTCGCCCATCAGCGCCTGGTCTTCGGCAAGTTCGTCTTTTTTCATATCGTTCATAAATCACTATCCCTTGCGCTCGCCCGACAACAATCGCCCGACAAGCTGCGCCGTGTAATCAACGATCGGCACGATGCGCCCGTAGTTCAGACGCGTTGGTCCGATCACGCCCACAGCACCGATGATCTTTCGATCCGCGTTCATATAGGGAGAGACCACCAGAGAGGAACCCGAAAGTGAGAAAAGTTTGTTCTCGGAGCCAATGAAAATGCGCACGCCTTCGCCGGTTTCGGTCAGTTCAAGGAAATCGGCGATATCGCGCTTGCGTTCAAGGTCATCAAACAGCGTGCGGATGCGATCAAGGTCGGCAGATTCGGCCCGATCAATCAGATTGGCCCGACCGCGCACGATCAGCCGTTCCTGACTTTCGCCGGGGTTTTCCCAAAGCGCGAGGCCGCTTTCCACCATGACTCGGGCCAGATCATTCAGCTCTTGCCGACGCGCCGCGATTTCCCGGCGCATGTGGGCGCGCAGTTCGGACAGGGTGCGGCCTTCGGCCATGGCGTTCAAGAAATTCCCCGCCTCGCGCATCGACGATGGCGTCTGGCCAAGCGGCGGGTTGAAAACCCGGTTTTCAACCTGACCGTCGGCAAAGACCAGAACTACCAGCGCGCGATCAGCAGCAAGCGAAACAAATTCGATGTGGCGAATCGGCGCTTCGTGCTTGGGGGTCAGCACCAGACTGGCGCCGTGGGTGATTCCCGAAAGGGCGGCGCCGACCCGGTCAAGCAAGGCGCCAACGTCAGGATCGGCATTGGTCATGGTGGCATCGATCGCGTGACGATCTTCGACAGAAACCGTAGATACTTCCATCAAGCCGTCAACAAACATCCTGAGGCCCATCTGTGTGGGGATCCGCCCCGCCGAGATGTGCGGGCTGTCAAGGAGCCCGAGAATTTCAAGATCTTGCATGACGTTGCGGATCGTCGCCGCCGACAGCTTTTCATTCATCGAGCGCGTCAGCGACCGCGAGCCAACCGGATCACCGCTGTCGAGATAGCTTTCGACGACGCGCCGGAACACCTCGCGCGAGCGGTCATTCATGTCGCTCAGAATTTTCTGCCCGTCGTTCATGCGCTGCCCTTTGAAGGTCTGCGACATTAAAGAGCCTCTGGCATAGGCGTCAATCGGGGTTGCATCGGCAGGGATGCCGCTTGTAATTGGCCCAAAGCTTCAGAAAGGACGAAAGATGCGACCCTCTGGCCGGAAATTGGACGAAATGCGAACGGTGTCGATTGAAACCGGCGTCACGAAACACGCCGAAGGCTCCTGCCTGATCCGCTGCGGCGATACCCATGTTTTGTGCACCGCAACCATCGAAGACAAGGCGCCGCCGTTTTTGAAAGGCACCGGCCTTGGTTGGGTGACGGCAGAATATGGCATGCTGCCACGCGCCACCAATACGCGCAACCGGCGCGAGGCTGCTGCAGGCAAGCAATCGGGTCGTACGCAGGAAATTCAACGACTTATCGGGCGCGCACTGCGGGCCGGTGTCGACCGTGCCGCCCTGGGCGAGCGGCAGATTGTCGTCGATTGCGACGTGATCCAGGCCGATGGCGGCACGCGCTGCGCCTCGATCACCGGGGGGTGGGTGGCATTGCGCCTGGCGGTTAACAAGCTGCTGAAGGCCGGGATAATCACCTCCGATCCGCTGGTCGATCACATCGCCGCCGTCAGTTGCGGGATTTATGCCGGTCAGCCGATTGTCGATCTGGACTATGCCGAGGACAGCGAAGCGGGCACCGACGGCAACTTTATCCTGACCGGACGCGGGCGGCTGGTCGAGGTGCAGATGTCGGCGGAGGGGGCGACTTTCAGCCGCGACGAGATGGGCAAGCTGCTGGATCTGTCCGAAGCCGGGATTTCGGTGCTGGTTGCGGCACAGATGGCCGCTATCTGATGCGGAAGTTCGCGGGCGACCGGCTGCTGATAGCGACCCATAACAAGGGGAAGCTGGCGGAGTTTGCCGATCTGCTCGCCCCTTTCGGCATCACCGGCCTGAGCGCGGCGGACATGGGCCTGCCGGAGCCAGAGGAAACTGAAACCACCTTTGTCGGCAATGCGCGGATCAAGGCGCATGCGGCGGCGAAGGCCACGGACCTTCCGGCGCTGGCCGATGATTCTGGTATTGAAGTGGACGGCCTGGGCGGCGCGCCGGGGGTCTATACTGCCGATTGGGCGATGACGCCCACAGGCCGTGACTTTGGTGTGGCGATGACCCGGACCTGGGCTGAGCTGGAAAAACTGGGCGCCCCCTATCCACGCTGCGCGCGGTTCCGGGCGACGATGGTGCTGGCTTGGCCGGACGGCCATGACGAAGTGTTCGAAGGCAAGGTTGAGGGGCAGGTCGTCTGGCCGATACGTGGCGCCGAAGGGCACGGCTATGATCCGATGTTCCAGCCCGAGGGCTATACCATCACCTTTGCGGAAATGGACCCGGATCTGAAGAACCGTATCAGCCATCGTGGCGATGCTTTTGGCAAGCTTAGTGTCTGTTTTGAAGGTTGAATGATGAAAAAGCTGATCTCTACCGGATCGCCGTTCGAAAAGACCATTGGCTATAGCCGCGCCGTGGTCAAAGGGCCGTGGTGCTTTGTTTCGGGCGTTACCGGTTATGATTATGCAACCATGGTGATGCCCGAGGCGGTGGAAGACCAGGCGCGCAATTGCTTCAAGACCATCGCCTGGGCGCTGGATCAGGGCGGTTTTGCGATGGAGGATATCGTGCGGGTGCAATACACCTT
>JANMDM010000334.1:0-4666 GCA_031376305.1 Pseudomonadota bacterium
CCCAGGAAGGCCGGTCTTGCCCTGAGCGACCGGCTCCAGGCTTTGCGTCCGGCGCAGTTCTACGAAGGAGCCAGCTATGCAGCGTCCGTCTCGCGTTTGCGACGGGTCCTGTCAGCGTCGCATATGGGGTTGCAGGTCTATCTTGCGGGCACCGAAGGGCTGATCGGTCAGGCGATGTATGAGGCAGTTGAAGCTGGTATTCCCCATAGCGCGATCCAGACCGAGCATCGCGGGTCGCTGGCACGGCGGGTTCAATGCGTGCATTGCAAAGGCATCACCGAAGATGTGACCACCGATCCTTACCAATGCGCCCATTGCGGCTTGTATCTTTACGTCCGCGATCACTATTCGCGGCGCATCGCTGCCTTTCAGGGGGTGCGGATCGACGCCGAAGATCCCGGTAATATCCCCCCGGCTGTGGAGCGGTTCACATGAGCGCCGGTGCCGCAAAACTTCATGTCACCGTTACCGAAGTCGCCCCGGTCAACGCATTGGTGACCCGCTTCAGCTTTGCACGCAGCGACGGCGGGATGATGCCGACCTTTTCGGGTGGGGCCCATACCGTCGTCGAAATGCAGGACGCCGCAACCCACCGGCTCAACCCCTATTCGCTGATGAGCGATCCGGGGGATCGGTCGCGCTACAGCATCTCGGTCCGGCGCGATGATCAGGGTCGGGGCGGGTCGCTCTACATGCACCGGCAGGTCAAACCGGGCATGCAGATGGTGTTGTCGCATCCGGTCAACCTGTTCCCGTTGGATTTGCGCGCCAAAAAACATCTGCTGGTGGCAGGGGGGATCGGTATCACGCCATTCGTTGCCCAGATCAAACAACTGGCCGCAATGAATGGCCATTTCGAGCTGCATTATTCGGTGCGGACCGCAGCGCTTGCCACGTATGCCGAGAGTTTGCGCAGCACCTATCCGCCCCGCGTCCACATCTACCATGACGATGCCAAGGAAATGATCCCGCTGGCTGCACTTCTCGACGGGCAGCCTTTGGGCACACATGTCTACATCTGCGGCCCGAAAGGCATGATCAACTGGGTCCGCCAGACCGCCGAGGCTGCTGGCTGGCCACGCGAGGCGGTGCATCACGAGGAATTTCTCGCCCCTCCCTCGGGCAAGGAATTCGATGTGGAACTGGCCCGCTCGGGCAAGCGCCTGCGGGTTGGTCAGCATCAAAGCCTGCTGGAGGCGATCGAGGCCGCCGGGGTCGAGGCGCCCTATCTGTGCCGCGGTGGCGTCTGCGGCCAATGCGAGACGGATGTGATCGGCCATGAAGGCAAGTTCCTGCACAATGATCACTGGCTGACCGGCGAGCAGCACGCCAGCTGCAAAAAAATCATGCCATGCGTATCGCGGTTCGAGGGCAAGAGCCTTGTTCTTGACCGCTAGGGGGACAGTATGACCATCAATTTTCGCGACGAAACCTTCCAAGGCGATTTCACCTTTCGCAACTCGCCCGAAGCGGTGAAGCGCTTTCCCTTTCCGTTCCCCGAAGACAGCTACATGTATTCGGTCAACCTTGAGCCGCACAAAAGCTACCGCCCCGGATCAGTGTTTGAACGCACCTTCGATGTCGACGAACATTACGTCTCGGAAATGGCCGACCGTGCCAAAGTGCTGGCACAGGATCCGCTGCGCTGCCAGTCCCTGCCGCATATGACCCTGGCGGGCTGGGATCTCTTGGAACTGGTCATGGTGGCGAAGTCCGAGGAATACCCCGAGTATTTTGAGCTGCACCGCGACGGCAACAACTGGCACTGGATCAACCGGCCGCTGGGGGTCGACCAGAAATTCATCTTCCTCGATGAAACCACGCTGCCTTATGGCCCGATGGAATACATCACCCGCCAGACCCAGGGCGATTTCGCCGTGCTGGATCAGCGCGACGACAATCTGTGGATGGACGCGGGCATGGTCACCTCGCAGGCCGATTGGTCGCTGGATTTCGACATCGGCATGAACTTTTTCGAATGGCATGCCCCGGTGCCGAAAGCCGCCGAACTGGGGATATTCCAGCGGGCGCTGAAATTCCTGCTGAACGTCCGCCATGGCGCTCCGGCGCGGCGGCTGAACTGGACGATGACGGTCTATCCGCTTTTGGACACCAGCCCGGAAAACTACCACAAATGGGGCATCAAGAAGAACGACCTGACCTTGGAAAATCTGGGCGAACTCATGCACTTGCGGGTCGAACTTCAGACGTTCTTCCGGTTGCCCCGCTCAAACGCTTTGGTCTTCCCGATCCGCTGCTATCTGATCAAGCTGGGCGAGCTGGTGAGCGAGCCGAAATGGGGCCGCCGCCTGCACCGGGTCTTGCGCGATCTGCCGGTGGAACTCGCTACCTACAAGGGCTTCATCGGCAACCGCCCGAAGATTGTCGAATGGCTGTCGCACCATGATGATGGCGCGCCCACCAGCCCCGGGATTTTCCCGGACTGAGGCGCTCGTCAGCCCTGACAGGCTTCCTCGCTGATGCGCCCCGAAGTGCTCCAGTCAGGGAGCGATGCGGGTTCAGTCCGCCTGCGGGTAGGAAATCACCGACAGGAATCGCGCGGGCAGCTTGTTCAGCTTTTCCGGCCCGTGCGGTGCGTCGGCATCAAAAAACAGGCTGTCTCCCGGTTCCATCAAGAAGGTCTGCTCGCCGTGGCGGTACTCAACCTCGCCCTCCAGCATGTAGAGCAATTCGATCCCGTCATGCTGAAAGGTCGGGAACACGTCGGATGTTTCCGACAGGGTGATCATATAGGGTTCGACAATCACGCCGCTGGCATTGGCGCCGATATGACCCAAAAGATTGTACTGATGCCCGGCGCGGGTGCCCGCGCGGTCTTTTTCCACGGCCGCCCCGGCCTTTACATGCATGACCTCACGCTTTTCCTCATAGCGGCGGAAGAAGGCGGTGATTGGCACCGAGAGGGCATGGGCCAGCGATTGCATCGTTGACAGCGAGGGCGAGGTGATGCCGTTTTCGATCTTCGACAACATGCCGATCGACAGGCCGGTTTGGCGCGACAGATCCGCCACCGTCATTGCCTTTTGCCGCCGGAAGCTGCGCACGGCGCGGCCAATTGCCACCTCAAGGTTCTTTTCGCGCGGCTCAGACACCCGATGTGGATCTTGCATCAGGGCTATGGCGGGGGCGGATTTCACTTTGGCACTCGACATTCAAATACTCCGAACGCTTGGATATGTAGTGTTTAGATACGGATCGGGCGGGCCTTGCCAAATCAGATCAGGCAAGACCCGTCCAGGGTAATATTCCTGACAGTACATTCCTCTTTCCTGCAAGTGTATGCGGCCTGGGTTTGCGCGACAACGTCAAACATCCTGGCTTTCTGATTTTTCCGGGCTTTCCGCGCCTTCGTGATCGGCACGGATCGTGCGCCGATTGCTGCCAGCGCCAAGGGGGGGCGAACCGACACGGGCTTGGCGCCCGCAAGCGGGCTCGCCTTCGCGGCACTGCCCCGCGCTTTGTCGCGCAGGGCCAGGGTCGGTTATTGCAGATAGGGCATTGGATCGACGGACTCAAATCCTTGCCGAACTTCGAAATGCAGGAAGGCCGGGTCTGAGGCGCGCACCGTTGCGAGTTTTTGCCCGCGCTTGACCTTGTCGCCCTTTTTCACTGTTATCCCGTCGATGTTGGCATAGACCGTCAACAGATTACCCGCATGGCGGATGACCAAAATCGGCACTTGCTGGGTGTCTTTGGTGATGGCGGCAACCGTGCCGTCGCCCGCAGCCGCGACCGCAGCACCCGCACTGGCGCCAATATCAATGCCGTCGTTCTTTTTCTTCTGATAGCCGCGGATGATTTTTCCCTGTGCGGGCATCGACAGTTTCGCCGAGGCCGTTGTCCCAAGGTCCGGCGCAGGCGGGGTTGCAACCGGGTCAGAGGCGGCAACGGGTGTTTGCGCAGGTAAGGGTTTGGCGGCCGATGGTGGGACAGGTGTCGGGGAGCCTTCGCCCGGCGCGCTGACGACGTCGCTGGCGGCGGGTTGGCCGTTTGCAACCGGGATCAACAAGATCTGACCCTCGCGCACGCTCAGATCATTGCCAAGCCCGTTCCAATCGGCCAGCGCCTTTACATTCACTTTGTAAAGCCGGGCAATCGAAAAGGCGCTTTCCCCACGTTCGACCTTATGTCGTGCCGGTTCGGCGCCGGTGGCCACCGTCGCGGCAGCGGGCAATGTCGTGGCCGAGCTCACAGGTTTGGTACCGGCAGGTTTTCCAACCTGGGCGCGATCAATCGCGCCCGATGCGATGGTGGTTACATCAATCGCCCCGCCTGTCGTCGGCAAGGGGCCGGAACCCCCGGCCGTGGCCATGGCGGTATCTGGCACCCGGCGCGGCAGCGCCAGAACCTCGTTCTGGCGCAGGACGGTGCCGGGCTGAATGGCGTTATAATTGCCAAGTTCGGCGGCGGTCAGACCGACCCGCGCGGCGATGCTCTCGACCGTGTCGCCCTGACGGGCAATGGCCACCTGATAGCCGGGGTAAGAGATAATTCCCCGCGAGTCAGCCGCAGGGCGTGCGGTGGTGGCCTGCAAGGCGGCGTCTGAGGTATCGAAAATATTCTTGCCAAGGTGGCGCAGGTCACCGTCGAACCTGCCGTCACGCTCGCAAGCGGCGAGCGTGGTAAGAGCGGTGCCCAAAACGGC
>JANMDM010000374.1:0-1763 GCA_031376305.1 Pseudomonadota bacterium
CCCCCATTCATTGTCATACCAGCCGAAAACCCGCAAAAGCCCGCCCGCCGTTACCCGGGTTTCCGGCAGCGCCATGACGATGCTTTCGGGGCGCGCCCGCAGGTCGCTGGACACCAGGGGCCGGTCGGTCGCCCCGATCACGCCGCCCGCCGCCGCCAGAACCGCATTCACCGCATCAGACCCCGGCCGCAAACGGGTCAGCACCGTCAGATCCACCGCCGAGACACTGGCCACCGGCACGCGCACCGCCGCCCCTTCGATCCGCCCGGCAATATCTGGCAAGACCACATCCAGCAACCGCTGCGCCGAGGTCGTCGTCGGCACCATCGACAAAGCCGCCGCCCGGCTGCGGGCGAAATCGGCGGCGGGGGCATCCACCGTCGGCTGGCTGCCGGTGTAGCAATGGATGGTGGTCATCCAGCCGGTGTCGATCCCCCAGTTCCGGTCAATCAGCCGCGCCAGCGGCGCCAGCGCATTGGTTGTGCAAGAGGCATTGGAAATAATGCGGTGATCGGCGCGCAGCCCCGCCTCATTGGCCCCCAGCACCACGGTGAAGTCCGCTGACAGCGACGGGCCCGACACCAGCACCTTGCGCGCGCCCGCCCGCAAGCCAGCCTCGGCCACCTGCCGGTCCCCGGCGCGGCCGGTGCATTCCATCACAATATCAATGTCCGACAGATCCAGCCCCGCCAGATCGCGCGCGCCCGTCAGCCGCAAGCGGCGGCCATTCACGATCAGCGCGCCCGCCTCCAGCCGCACCTCGCCCGTCCAGGGCCCGAACACACTGTCATATTCAAAAAGATAGGCCGCCATGTCAGGCCGCGCGATGTCATTGATCGCCACGATCTCGATATCTGCATGCCCACCTGACAGTGCAGCGCGCAGAACCGACCGGCCAATGCGGCCAAAGCCGTTAATTGCGACACGCAGGCTCATGGAACAAACTCCGATGCGGTATTGCGGCCTGAAAGATCACGAAGCGCGCGGGCATGCAACTCCCCCGCCCCCGCAGCTTTCAGATATCGGCAGCTTTCAGATATCAACCGCCACAGCCACGCCGCGCGCGACCGCCAGCCGCACAGCGGCACCCGCCACCGCCAGATCTTGCAACCCGACACCGGTGCCATCGAATAAAGTGATCTCTGCGTCCGACTGCCGCCCCGGCGCCAATCCGGCGATGACCGCCCCCAGGGGCGTAATGTCAGCCTCCGTGATCAGCCCTGCCGCCACAGCATGCTGCGCCTCGCCGATGGACACCGATTGCGCCACCTCATCGGTAAAGACGCGGGCGCGCGCCAAAAGCTTGGGCTCGACTTCTTGCTTGCCCTTGGTATCGGTCCCCATACAGGCCAGATGGGTGCCGGGCCGAATATGCGCATCCATCAGGGATGCGGCGGGCGCCGAGGTGATGGTGATGATCACATCCGCCTCCGCCCCCAAACGCTCCAGGGAAACTGCCTCAAAGGGCAGCCCCAATTCGGCGGCGACCTCGCCCAGTTTTGGCAGCATGTCCGGATGCAGGTTCCAGGCCACGACCTTAGTGAATTGCCGGACCCGCGCCGCCGCCCGCAACTGAAAACCGGCCTGATGGCCCGCGCCCACCATACCCAACACCGTCGCATCTTTGCGCGCCAGACGGTCGATCGATATCGCTGACGCCGCCGCCGTGCGCAAAGCCGTCAGCAAATTGCCCCCGACCATGGCCAGCGGACGCCCGCTTTCAGGATCGAACAGATAGACCGTCGACTGATGGTTGGTGATCC
>JANMDM010000217.1:0-4095 GCA_031376305.1 Pseudomonadota bacterium
GTCCTGCTCAAAGATCTCTACCTTGGCGCCAGGATTGCCGCCGAAGCCAGCCTTGAGGAATGGAAATCCCAGCCCGCCCAGACGGAAGTCGCCCGTGAGGGTCTGGTTGCCGCCGTCCGCCGCCTGCTGGGGCAGGGCTGATGGCCACCAAGGCCGACACCCGCGCCACCGCCGACCGGCTTTATACCGCCTTGCTCAAAGCGGGCGCTGTCCCGGTCGAGGCCGATATCCTGCAACCCGCCGAAACCCTTCTTGACCTTTACGGCGAAGATATCCGCGCCCGCGCCTATGTCACCACCGACCCGATCCGCGGCGAGATGATGTTGCGCCCCGACTTCACCGTGCCGGTGGTGCAGATGCACATGGCGCATGGCGCCGATCCCGCGCGCTATGCCTATAGGGGCGAGGTATTCCGCAAGCAGGACCATCTGAGCGCCCGCAAGGCCGAATATTTTCAGGTCGGCTATGAGGTGTTTGACCGCGAAAACCCCTCGGCCGCCGATGCCGAGGTCTTCGCGCTGTTCGCCACCCTGCTGGCCCCCTTGAACCTGCGCGCCGCCACCGGCGATATCGGCATCCTGATGGCGGCGGTGGGTGGCCTTTCGACCCTCGACAGCCGCAAGGCGGCACTGTTGCGCCACATCTGGCGGCCCCGGCGCTTCACCCAGCTTCTGGACCGCTTTGGTGGCCGCAGTCCGGCGCCGGAAAGCCGTGTGAGGCTTTTGGCGGCGCTGGCCGCAGGGGCGATGCCCGACAGCGCGCCGCTGATCGGCCTCAGATCGGAAACCGAAATCGCCGCCCGTCTGGCGGCTTTGCAGGAAGACGCAGCGACCCCGCCCATCTCGGCTGAGGAGGTGATGCTGCTGGAAGACCTGCTGAACCTGTCGGAAAAGTCGCCCACGGCGCTTGCCCATCTGCGCGATCTGGCCCGCGTCCTGCCCGCCATCGCCCCGGCGGTGGACCGCATGGAGGCGCGGCTTGAAGGTCTGGTAGCGCGCGGCGTTGATGTGGCGGCGCTGGATTTCGAGGCCAGCCACGGGCGCAGCACGCTGGAATACTATGACGGTTTCGTGTTTTCCTTCCACGCCACCGATCCCGCCCTGCCGCCGGTTGCTTCGGGCGGGCGCTATGATGCGCTGACGCAGGTTCTGGGGGCCGATCAGAACGGCGGCCGCTCGATCCCGGCGGTGGGCGGGGTGATCCGCCCCGGTCTGGTCGCCGATCTGGAGGGCCTTGCATGCGCCTGAAATTGGGTGTGCCCTCCAAGGGGCGGCTGATGGAACAGACGTTCGACTGGTTCGGCGCCCGCGGCGTGACCCTGCGCCGCAGCGGGTCTGAGCGCGACTATGCCGGCGAAGTCGCCGGGGTTGACGGGGTGGATCTGGTGCTGCTGGCGGCGGGGGAAATCCCCCGCGAACTGGCGGCGGGCCGTATCCATCTGGGGGTGACGGGATCGGATCTCGTGCAGGACAAACTGGCCGACTGGGCCATGCAGGTGGCCCAATTGGCGCCGCTTGGTTTTGGCCATGCCGATCTGGTCATCGCGGTCCCCGCCGCCTGGACCGATGTGGCAATCCTGGACGATCTCGACTCCGCCGCCGCCGCCTTTCGCCGCGTTCATGGCAGGCGCTTGCGGATTGCGACGAAATACCACCGCCTGGTGCGCGACTTTTTGCGCGATCAGGGCGTGGCCGATTACCAGTTGGTCGACAGTCAAGGCGCCACCGAAGGCACCGTTCGCAGTCTGGCTGCCGAAGCGATTGCCGATATCACCTCCTCGGGCGAGACGATGCGCGCCAATCACCTCAAAATCCTTGACGACAGCCTGATCCTTCACAGTCAGGCTACACTTTACGCGGCCCGTACGGCGGATTGGCAGGGTGCGGCGCGGCTGGCCCTGCACGGGTTGTTGCCAAAGCTGAGTCTGTCGTCACCGGGCTTTCTGGCCGCTTAGGCGGGGGGTGATGGCCCCCGCGGCGGCAAATGCGGGCGGTGCCGCGGTGCTGGAGCTGACCGCGCGTGAGATTGCCGTGAAAAAACCGTGCCAGCGTGAAGCGGGCGTGAATTCAGTCTTGGCCCAATCGCTCTCAAGTTCATCTCGATGTAGACTTCTGGCAGCCCGCTCCGGGTGGGTCACGATGAAAAGTTGCGCGTTGAAATGGCAGAAAGCATCGAAACTCAATTGCGATATGCGCGGCTGATTGCCGAAATCGCCCGCGTCTTCGGACCGCGGGCGCATCAGCCCGGAGATGATCCGGTGCGGCGGCCGGTGGCGGGGAGCGGTGCGGGTCTTGGGCGCGTCATGGTCGAAGCTCTGGTCCCGACGGTCATCGACGGCTCTGCGGTGCAGTCCGACGGGAGGCTTAAAGACGGGGGAGCTGAGATTGTTCGCAAGATTGCCGGTTAAGCGCGGCGGTGGCCCGCATTGGAATTTTACGGTGCCTATTCTCACGCGGTAATTTTATCAGGTCTGACGGGTGGAGTCTTTGGCTCCACCCGTTTTTCAGTCATTGAAAGGAACGACGGCAGGGTTGAGCGGCGGTGGCCGGCGGGGCAGGGGGCGCTGCCCCCGTCCTGGCGGACTCCCCCGGAGTATTTTGGCAAAGAAAAAACCTCTGGGGAGCCTTCGTTCAGCGCAGGCCGATTTCCGCCAATGCCAGCGCCAGAGGTTCGGGCAGGGCGGTGTCCGTGGCGCGGCGGCGCGCCAGATCGCGGGGGCTGTCCTTTGGATCAAGATAGCGCCACCCCTGAAACGGCCGGCGTGGCGCGGCTTCGGTGCGGATCACTTCGGGGGCGAACATAAGGGCGCAGCGGGCAATGCCGTCGTCGCCGCGGCGTTCTTCAAAGGCGCGGATGCGCTGGCGGGCAAGAATCACGCCTTTGAACACCCAAAACAGCGAGCCACCGTTGAGGACTTCCGCCGCGCGCTTTGGCCACATGCGGGTGACATGGCAAGGCTGCCAGCCGGGGCTGCTCAGCGCGTGTTCGGCCTGCCAGCGGACAAGGTCATCGACCGCATCGGCACCGACACAGAGTTTCACCAGATTGACGTAGCTTGCGGACATTGTTCACCCCCTGGCAGACTTAGCATTGCCAGCGCCGGGGTCAAACGGAACCTGCGGGGCCAGCGTTCAAACGGCTGTGCGCCGGGGTGCTGAGGCATGTTGACGGAACGGCCCCGCAGGACTATTCTCGTCCGTCCTTCTCCTGCCAGCCGAGGACAGTATGACCAGCTTCGCCGCCCCAATTGCCGAGCAGATCTGGGACATGAAATACCGGCTGAAAGCGGCGGATGGCAGCAGTATTGACCAGACCGTCGAAGACAGCTGGCGCCGTATCGCGCGGGCTTTGGCTGCGGTCGAAACGGATGCGTCCGGCTGGGAAGCGCGCTTCTATGCAGCCCTTGAAGGGTTCAAATACCTGCCCGCCGGGCGGATTACGGCCGGGGCAGGGACCGGCCGCGCGGTGACACTGTTCAACTGTTTTGTCATGGGCACCATCCCCGACAGCATGGGCGGCATTTTTGATGCCTTGCGCGAGGCGGCGCTGACCATGCAGCAGGGCGGCGGCATCGGCTATGACTTTTCCACCATCCGCCCACGCGGCGCGGAAGTGAAGGGCGTGGCCGCCGACGCCTCGGGCCCGCTGAGCTTCATGGATGTCTGGGATGCGATGTGCCGCACCATCATGTCGGCGGGTTCGCGCCGCGGCGCAATGATGGCGACCATGCGCTGCGATCACCCCGATATCGAGGCGTTTATCGAAGCCAAACAGGATGCCGCTCGCCTGCGGATGTTCAACCTGTCGGTGCTGGTGACCGATCCCTTCATGGCGGCGGTGAAAGCCGACGGGCCATGGGCGCTGACCTTCGGTACCCGTGTCTACTAAACCCTGCCCGCCCGCGATCTGTGGAACAAGATCATGCGCGCTACCTATGATTTCGCCGAACCCGGTGTCATCTTCATCGACCGCATTAATGCGATGAACAACCTGAACTACTGCGAATCCATCGCTGCCACCAACCCTTGCGGCGAACAGCCGCTGCCGCCCTATGGCGCCTGCCTTTTGGGGTCGGTCAACCTGGCGCGGCTGGTC
>JANMDM010000008.1:0-5158 GCA_031376305.1 Pseudomonadota bacterium
GAAACTGGATTGGATCAGTCCAAGAACCGGGTCAAAATCTGCGCTGGGCGCCAAGCGGCGCGGGGTGCGGTGAACCGGCAGGCCATCGGCAAGCGCCACCCACGGCAGATGTTCATTCCAGTTTACATGCAGGGTCGGGCGGTATGCTGCCGGATCGACAAGGCTGGCCGCGTAAAAATGGATCTCGTGCGCCCATTTCGCCCCTTCGAAAGCCATTGGCGTGCCGCAGGTGGCGCAGAAATGCCGTTTCACGCCGGGACAGGATGCATAGATTAAAGGCACCACGGCGGTCCAGCGCCATCTGCCGTGGCTGATGGCGAAGTAGCTGGTGAAGGGGGCCGAGCAATTGCGCCGACAGCTTTCGCAGTGGCAATGGGCCTGCCAGTTGGGCGCGCCGTCGAAGCTGTAGCTGACCGCACCGCACAGGCAATGGCCCGATCCGCCGTTCACAGCGGTTTCTCCATGAAAAGGCTGGCGGGGTGTGCCGGGTAATCGCCGAACGGTCCGCAGATGACAAAGCCAACCGCCCGATAAAGCGCAACGGCGGCAACCAGATCATCGCCGGTCTCAAGGCGCACGAAAGACTTTCCCGCGGCTTTTGCCCGATCTTCGATCGCTGCCAGCAGCGCCTTGGCCAGACCGCGGCCACGCCCCTCGACGGGCACGAAAAGCCGCTTCACCTCGACATAATCGCCGCAATCGACCATCGCCACGCACCCGAGCGGGCCGCCGCCAGCGCGGGCGACAAGGAAGGACACTTCGGGCGTCGCCAGTTCTTCGGGGCTGAAGGAAAAGATCGCGTCGGGTGGGAAAACCTCCTCTAGCGCGCGCTGCGAGGCGGCGATCAGCGCCAGGCCATCGGCGGTCAGGGGGGATTCGGGGGCGATAGACAAAGAAGGTAACAAGTTCTAACCTCAACTTCGCATAAAGAAGATCGTCGGCAATTGCACGCCATCGACTGAGAACGGGCGAATTTTCTGCGGTTTCGTATTGCAGATTGTCGCCATGTTTTTCAGTTTACGAACTCATGGGGAGGTAAGGCAATGGCTTACTATGTCTCACACATGAGCCCGATAAAACGGGCAAGAATCCACAAGGCTGACTGTGTGCATTGCAACAATGGCACGGGACAAAAAAATCAACTTAAAAACGGGTCAGGTAGCACAGGCTGGTCGTAGGAATTCGGCACTTTGGCTGACGCCGAACAACATATGAAAAGCGTGTATTCTACCTATCAAGATCGAGGCTACTGTAAGCACTGTAAACCCAACTCTTAGTTGGTTGCTTACCTGTCATTGCCGACATCTTGGGGATAAGTGGCGGGAAACTTCCATATCCTGTGGAAGGCCGTTGACTCGGGCGGCGCGCTGCCCAAGGATTTACGACCTTTAGGAATCACCCGGAAGCACCCCCCTTGCGTTTCACCCGTCTGCGGCTCAACGGTTTTAAAAGCTTCGTGGACCCCACGGATATCGTTATCCATGAGGGGTTGACCGGCGTGGTTGGCCCCAATGGCTGCGGGAAATCGAACCTTCTGGAAGCGCTGCGCTGGGTGATGGGCGAAAACCGCCCCACCGCCATGCGCGGCGACGGCATGGAAGATGTGATCTTTGCCGGTGCCGCCACCCGGCCTGCCCGCAACTTTGCCGAAGTGGCGATCACCATCGACAATACCGAACGGCTGGCGCCTTCGGGCTTCAATGACCAAGACCAGCTTGAGATCGTGCGGCGGATCACCCGCGATGCCGGGTCAGCCTATAAAGCTAATGCCAAAGAAATGCGGGCACGCGATGTGCAGATGCTGTTTGCCGATGCCTCGACCGGTTCGCATTCGCCGGCATTGGTCCGTCAGGGGCAGATTACGGAGTTGATCAACGCCAAACCCAAGAACCGGCGACGGATTCTTGAAGAGGCGGCAGGAATTTCGGGACTTTACCAGCGACGGCACGAAGCTGAGTTAAAGCTGAGCGCCACCGAGCAGAATCTCTTGCGGCTTGATGATGTCGTCGAGCAGATGGCGCAGCAGTTGCTGCAACTGGCGCGGCAGGCCCGACAGGCCGCGCGCTACCGTGAGATAGGCGAGGAATTGCGCCGCGCCGAGGGGATGTTGCTTTATCGGCGCTGGCGCGAGGCGGATCAGGCGCGGGCGGCTGCGGATACCGATCTTACCGAGCGGACACGGGTGGCGGCAGGGGCCGAAGTCGCGGCGCGTGTCGCGGCCAAGGCGCGGGCGGCGGCCGAGGATGCTTTGCCGCCGCTACGGGAGGAAGAAGCGATTGCCGGGGCGGTGCTGCAAAGACTGGTGGTGCAGCGCGATACGCTGAATGACCAAGAAACCCGCGCCTTGCAGATGATCGAAACGCTGAAGGGTCGCATTGACCAGCTAAGCCGCGATCTGGACCGCGAGGCGGAGCTGAACCGCGATGCGGGGGAAACCATTTCCCGGCTGGACTGGGAGCAGGATCAGATCGCGAAAGCCTCGGAGGGGCATGAAGCGCGGCTTTTGACCGCGACTGAGACTGCGGCAGAAGCCGCGCAGGTTTTGCAAAGCCGTGAGGCGGCGCTGTCAGAGCTGAGCGAGGATGTGGCGCGGCTTTCGGCCCGGCATCAATCGGCGCAACGGTTGCTCAGCGACAACCGAGCCATGCTTGAGCGCAACGAAGGCGAGGCGATCAAGGCGCGCACCGCTGCGTCCGAGGCGGAAACGGCGCTCGCACAGGCCGCGACGGATTTCGCCGCCGCCGACTATGCGCAGGGCAGTGCCACCACAACTGCGGAAGCAGCGGAGGCGGCGCTGGTCGCGGCAGATGAGGCGCGCACAGATGCGCAGGCGCGGGAGTCCGAGGCGCGTGCTGCACGATCAGAGGCCGAGGGTGAGGCCGGGGCATTGCGGGCGGAAGTGGCAGCACTGGCGCGTTTGGTCGAGAGGGAGTCTGCGGCCGGCAAGCAGCTTTTGGACCGGGTGCAGGTGGCCAAAGGTTTTGAGGCGGCGCTGGGGGCAGCCTTGGCCGATGATCTGCGCGCGCCGGAGGTCGGGGGCGACAAAGGCTCGGGTTGGACGGTCTTGCCGGGGTACGCCCAGGGACAGGCTTTGCCTGAGGGCGTACCGGCGCTGTCAAATCATGTTACGGTGCCCGAGGTGTTGGCACGGCGGATCGGCCAGATCGGGCTGGTGGCGCGCAGCGATGGGCAGCACTTGCAGGTGTTGCTGAAGCCGGGACAGCGGCTGGTCAGTCGCGAGGGCGATCTGTGGCGTTGGGACGGGTTCCGGGCGGCGGCGGAAGATGCGCCGTCGGCGGCAGCGTTGCGGCTGAAACAGCTGAACCGGCTGGTGGAGCTGAAGCGCGATCTTGAGGAGGTGGCGGCCCGCGCCGAAGGCGCCCGCCAAGCGCATGAAGTGTTGACCAAGCGACTTGCAGCCGCTTCCGAAGCCGACAGAGCCGCGCGCGACAGCCGCCGCGAGGCGGATCGACGCATGGCCGAAGCCAGTCGGGCGCTGTCCCGCGCGGAAGCGGACAGGTCCATCGCCGGAGGCAAGCTGGAAAGCGCATGTTTGGCGGTGGCGCGGCACAACGAGGAAGCCATGGGCGCGCGCCTGCGTCTGTCCGAAGCGGAAGCGGTCGCGGTAGCTTTGCCCGACCTCAGTCAGGCAAGGGCAGATGTTGAGGATGTCAAACTGACCGTGGAGGCCGCTCGGGTGACGATGCTGTCGCGCCGCTCGGCCCATGATGAGGTGCGCCGCGAGGGCGAAGCGCGATTGAAGCGCCGGCAAGAGATCACCAAGGAAATCTCGGGTTGGCGACTGCGGTTGGAGACCGCGGAAAAGCGTACCGCCGAGCTGACGGAACGGCGCGAAGAAAGTGAAGGGGGGCTGAAATCTGCGTCGTCTGCCCCCGCCGAGATCGCCGCCAAACGCGCCGAGTTGACCGAGGCAATTGATGTGGCCGAAGCGCGGCGGCGCAAGGCGGCAGACCGGCTTGCCGAGGCCGAAACCGCGCTGCGTTCTGCGTCCGACGCAGAACGCGATGCAGAGCGCGCCGCCTCGGAAGCGCGCGAGGCGCGGGCTAGGGCCGAGGCGCGCAGTGATGCCACCCGCGAAACCGTCGCCTACGCCGCCGCGCGGATCTTTGAGGAAACCGAGCTTGACCCCGCAGCCTTGCTGGAAAGCCTGAAAGCCGATCCTGAGCAGATGCCGGGGGCTGATGTATTGGATTCCGATGTGAACCGCCTGAAACGGCAACGGGACGCCTTGGGGGCGGTTAACCTGCGCGCCGAGGAGGATGCCAAAGAGGTTCAGGTCGAGCATGATACTTTGGTCAGTGAAAAGGCCGATCTGGAAGCGGCGATCAAGAAGCTGCGGGCCGGGATTGCCGGCCTGAACCGCGAAGGCCGGGAACGGCTGCTGACGGCGTTCGAGCAGGTCAACGAAAACTTCCGGCTGCTGTTCACCCATCTGTTTGGCGGTGGCGAGGCCAATCTGGTGCTGGTGGAAAGCGACGACCCGCTGGAGGCGGGGCTGGAGATCATGTGCCAGCCGCCGGGTAAGAAGCTGGCGACGCTGAGCCTGCTGTCCGGGGGGGAACAGACGCTGACGGCGCTGGCGCTGATCTTTGGCGTGTTCCTGGCCAACCCGGCGCCGATCTGCGTTCTGGACGAGGTGGACGCGCCTTTGGACGATGCCAACGTAACGCGGTTCTGCGATCTTCTGGACGAGATGACGCGGCGGACGGATACCCGGTTCCTGATCATCACCCATCACGCGGTGACGATGGCGCGCATGGACCGGCTGTTCGGAGTGACCATGCAAGAACAGGGTGTGAGCCAGCTGGTCAGCGTCGATCTGAAGCGGGCGGCGGCCATGGTTGCCTGAATGTTCGCCGGAGTAACCCGGCGTTAATGGTTAATGCCTAGAACGAGTCGTGAACAAACGACGGAGCGTTCGCCATGTATGAAACAGGTTTCATCGCCGCCCTTCTGGTTCTTCTGGCTATTTCCGGGTCGGAGCCCGGCCATGCCCAAACCGCGAAATTTTGCACGACCGGATATGTTGCGCAGCTTCTGACGCGCTGCTGAAGTTGGGCGCCTTGCAGGTCCAATCGCGCCCCGGCGAAAACCTTGCGCACCCTAACCGGGTGATTGGGTTGGAACCACACGCAGG
>JANMDM010000024.1:0-10582 GCA_031376305.1 Pseudomonadota bacterium
GCCAAAAGCCGGTCCAGCCGCGCCTCCAACGTCTCATCATCCGCCAGATCGGCCACCCGAATCGTCCGGCGCCCGACTTTGTCCTCATAGGCCGGGCCAATGCCGCGCCCGGTGGTGCCGATCTTGGCCTTGCCAGCGGCCTCTTCGCGCAAACGGTCCAGATCCTGATGCAAGGGTAAAATCAGCGGGGTATTTTCGGCGATCATCAGATTTTCGGTCGAAATCGCCACGCCCTGTGCGGCCAGCTTGTCAATTTCCGAAAACAGCGCCCAGGGGTCAAGAACCACGCCATTGCCGATCACCGCCAGCTTGCCCGGTCGCACGATCCCCGATGGCAGCAGCGACAGTTTGTACACCTTGTCGCCGATAACGATGGTATGCCCGGCGTTATGCCCGCCTTGAAAGCGCGCGATGATATCGGCGCGTTCCGACAGCCAATCGACGATCTTGCCTTTGCCTTCGTCGCCCCATTGGGCACCCACGACAACCACGTTGGCCATGCATCCGTCCTTGCATCCAAAGAAAACCCTGCGTCCTATAGCGATGCAGCACGGACAGTGAAACAGCAAAATGTCCGCCCCCCCGCAAGGAGACAGCATGTTCCTCTACATCACCCTTGGCACCAATGATCTCAAACGCGCCCGCCGGTTCTATGATGCGGTGATGGTCACGCTTGGCGCCAGCGTCAAACACGAAGGTACAACCGAGGTTGGCTACGGCCCCGCGGCGGGCGATGCCTGCACCCTTTATGTCACGCATCCCTTTAATGAAAAACCCGCCACCACCGGCAACGGCTCCATGCCTGCCTTCGACGCGCCAACCCGCGCGACAGTGGATGCGTTCCATCAGGCCGCCCTGACCCACGGCGGCACTGACGAAGGCGCACCTGGCCTGCGTTACAGTGCCACCTTCTATTCCTGCTACGTCCGCGACCCGGACGGCAACAAGCTGTCGGCGGTGTGTGACCGGGCCGGGTGACCAAACCCCCTGACCTAAGGGCAAAGGGCGCGCCTGCGGCGGACATTGTGCGGCGATAAGCCGAAGCCCTTGCACGCCTGCGCCCATCCGACTAGATAGGCGCGTCACCTCACAACCCAAAGCCTCCGGGGACCATGGAAAACGTCATTCTCACCATCCACCTGATCCTCGCGCTGCTGCTGATCGGCGTCGTGCTGTTGCAACGCTCCGAAGGCGGCGGGCTGATGTCCGGGGGCGGCGGGGCCATGACCGGACGGCAGGCAGCCAATGCGCTGACCAAGCTGACCTGGGTTTTCGCCGGCGCCTTCATTGCCACCTCGATCACCCTGACGGTGCTTGCAGCGCGCAATGCCGCCGGAACCTCGGTTGTCGATCTGCCGGCCCCTGAGGCGACCGCGCCCGCAACCCCCACGACCCCGCTGCCCGAGGGGGATCTGTTGCCACCTTCGCCGACCGATACCCCCGCAGCACCCCCCGCCGCACCCTGATACAAACCACAACTTTTGGCAGTATGGCTTTTGCTGCACACTAAGTGTTGCGGTCGGGTTGCGGGCGCGGGCCGAATCTGATAAGACTTGAACCCCGTGATGGTGCAGTCCTCGGGCTGCCGCCAAACACCACATAACAAGGTCTCACGGGGGCAATCCAGGCATGGCGCGTTACGTATTCATCACTGGCGGCGTTGTGTCATCGCTTGGCAAAGGACTGGCCTCAGCCTCGCTCGGCGCCTTGCTGCAAGCCCGCGGCTTTTCGGTGCGGTTGCGCAAACTTGACCCCTATTTGAACGTCGATCCCGGCACCATGTCACCGTTTGAGCATGGCGAGGTGTTCGTCACCGATGACGGCGCCGAAACCGACCTTGACCTTGGCCACTATGAGCGCTTCACCGGCGTGTCCGCCCGCAAGACCGACTCAGTCTCATCAGGGCGCATCTATTCGACGGTTCTGGAAAAGGAACGCCGCGGCGATTACCTTGGGAAAACCATCCAAGTCATTCCCCACGTCACCAATGAAATCAAAGACTTCCTGAAAGTCGGCGAAAACGAAGTTGACTTCATGCTTTGCGAAATCGGCGGCACCGTCGGCGATATCGAAGGCCTGCCGTTCTTTGAAGCCATCCGCCAGTTCGCCCAGGAACGCCCGCGCGGCCAGTGCATTTTCGTCCACCTCACCCTGCTTCCCTACGTCACCGCCTCGGGCGAGCTGAAAACCAAGCCCACCCAGCATTCGGTCAAGGAACTGCGCTCGATCGGCATTGCCCCCGATGTGCTGCTCTTGCGCTCAGAACACCCGATCCCGGAACGCGAACGCGAAAAGATCGCCCTGTTCTGCAACGTCCGCAAAGAAGCGGTGATCGCCGCCCCCGACCTTAAAACCATCTACGAAGCCCCCTTGGCCTACCACCGCGAAGGCTTTGATCAGGCGGTGCTGGACGCCTTCATGATCTCGCCCGCGCCCAAGCCCGATCTGACCCGCTGGACCGATGTGATGGACCGTCTGACCCATGCCGAAGGTCTGGTCCGCGTTGCCATCGTCGGCAAATATACCCAGCTTGAGGATGCCTATAAGTCGATAGCCGAGGCCCTGACCCATGGCGGCATGGCCAACCGGGTGCGGGTCAAGGCCGAATGGATCGACGCCGAAATTTTTGAGCGCGAAGACCCCGCCCCTTACCTTGAGGGCTTTCACGCCATCCTCGTCCCCGGCGGCTTCGGCGAACGCGGCACCGAAGGCAAGATCAAGGCCGCCAAGTTCGCCCGCGAACGCAAGGTGCCCTACCTTGGCATCTGCCTTGGCATGCAGATGGCGGTGATTGAAGCCGCCCGCACTCTGGCCGGCATCCCCAATGCCGGGTCCGAGGAGTTCGATCACGACTCCGGCGCCAAACGCTTTACCCCGGTGGTCTATCACCTCAAGGAATGGATTCAGGGCAACCACATGGTCGCCCGCAAGCTTGACGACGACAAAGGCGGCACCATGCGCCTTGGCGCCTATACCGCCATGCTGGCGCCCGGCTCAAAAGTCGCGGGGGTTTACGGCACCACCACCATCGAGGAACGCCACCGCCACCGCTATGAGGTTGACGTGAAATACCGCGACAGGCTCGAAGCCTGCGGCCTGATCTTTTCGGGCATGAGCCCCGACGGCCGCCTGCCCGAGATTGTCGAGATCAAGGACCACCCGTGGTTCATCGGCGTCCAGTTCCACCCCGAGCTGAAATCGAAACCCTTCGCCCCGCACCCGCTGTTCGCGGATTTCGTGCGGGCGGCGAAAGAGGTGGAGCGGCTGGTGTGAGGGGGTTTTTCACGATGAAAATTTTTTCAGGTCGTTGATATTAAAAGGAAAGTGTATTTTTGTTAAGATGAATTTAACTGTTTGCATGGGGGATTTCGGGGGGAAAGACAGTTGCTACTACCCTTCCCCCCTCTGCACCCCTGTCACGATCTCATCCGGGCTTGCCGCCTCATATTTCGGCAGGTCGTCGACCACCTATTCCCATTCGCATTTCGACCTGAGGTAGATATGGCTTTCCGACCCCTCCGGATGGCCCGGATGCTTGCCGCCGTCAATCGTCGCCGGGGCGAAGTACATCAGGTCGGTTTCGCTGTCCTCATAGGCGAACAATTCGCATGAGCAGGTCTTGCAGAACTGCCGTTCGAAGCTTGGCGAACTGCGGTAGCGGCTGAGGTTCGCCGCGCCTTCAATGCGGATCAGGCGGCGCGAGATGACTCCGCCGGTCGCGGTGAACTCGCCGGTAACCTTGCGGCAGGTTTCGCAGTGGCAGTGCTGGATCGACTGTGGCGGGCCGAGAAGGGTGAAGCGCACCGCACCGCAGGCACAGCCGCCGGACATCGGATAGTCAGCCATGCGGACCTGTCCCTTGCTGTCGACCGGCCAAGGATAAGCCCGCCTTTCAATTCATGTCAAGAAAGCAACCCCCAAGATACCCGCTCGCACTGACCACGAGCCAAGCCACCCGGCCCGTTCGGCGCTGAAAACTCTCCACCAGAGCGTTTTCCGGGCGCGCCTCACCCCATCGCCGCCGCGGCCAGCGGGGCGACCTCGTGCCAGCCGCGCCAGACCATTTCAAGCGCGACATAGAAGATGATCACCAGGCCGACATAGGCAATCCAGCGATGACGTTGCAGAAGCTGGGCGATCCAAGATGCGGCAATGCCCATCAGGGCAATCGACAGGATCAGACCAAAGACCAGCACAGTGGGATGTTCGCGCGCCGCGCCGGCAACGGCCAAGACATTGTCAAGCGACATCGACACGTCCGCGATAACGATCTGCCAGGCCGCCTGCGCGAAGGTCTTTCTTGGCCCGCCCCCGGCGATCAGACCGTCGGCGTTCCGGTCTTCGCCAGACAGCGCCTCGGTGGCGCGATCTTCGTCGGCGGCATGGCCGCTGCGCAGCTCGCGCCACATTTTCCAGCACACCCAAAGCAGAAGGATACCACCGGCAAGAAGCAGGCCGGTGATCGCCAGAAGCTGGGTGGTGCCGATCGCAAAGACAATCCGCAACACGGTAGCGGCGGCGATGCCCACCAGAATCGCCTTGGCGCGCTGTTCCTTGGGCAAGCCCGCCGCGGCAAGACCGATGACGATGGCATTGTCACCTGCAAGCACCAGATCAATGCCGATGACCTGCATCAGTGCGGAAAAGCCAGCGGTCGTGAAAATTTCCATTCGGAACCCCGTCGAACTGGCCTGCAGGCGATGCTGGCATACCTAGGCAGCCGGACCGCCGAATTCAACCACGCAAGCACGTCGCCCTTGGCCGCAAACCGGACCCGCGTAGCATTAACATCACAGTCTTTGGGCGTGGCCAGCAGCACTCAGGCGCAAAACGGCAGTGCGCCTTGCACCCCCCATCCCCCCTTCCGCAAGCTTGGGCCGGTCGTTATACCCTGCGGCATGTTCGCAAAACTCCTCTCCTCGCTGCTTGCCCCCGCTCCACTGCCCTTGCCCGCGCCTCAGGCCCGTTTGGCGCTGGGTGCCCTTTTGATCAGGGTGGCGAAGGCGGATGGGCATTATGCCGGGGCGGAGGTGGCACGTATCGACCGGGTTCTGGCGGCGCGCTACGATCTCGCGCCGTTTGAGGCGGGGTTGCTGCGCCAAAAGGCCGAGGCGCTTGAAGCCGAGGCCCCCGATACCGTGCGCTTCACCCGGGCGCTGAAAGACGCCGTACCGCTTGAAGACCGCAGGGGCCTGATGGCGGCGCTTTGGTCGGTGGCACTGGCCGACGGCGGGCGCGAGGCGGGCGAGGATGCGGTGATCCGACTGGTGGCAAGCCTGCTGGGTATCACCGATAGAGACAGTGCGCTGGCCCGGCAGCAGGTTGAAAAGGAAGAAAAATGATTGCCAGCTTGCCAATGTATGATTGGCCCGCTGCACAGCCGGTCAGCGACCGGCTATGGGCCGAAATCCGCGACCGTCTGCGGGCTGCGGGCATGCCAGCCCCGGAGACGCTCTGCCGCGGGGGGGACCTTTGGGCTGATTGGCAACGTCCCGATCTGACTCTGAGCCAGACCTGCGGTTTTCCCTACCGCACCCGGCTTCACGATCTGGTAACGCTGGTCGGTACCCCCGACTTCGGCCTGCCGGGGGCGGAACCGGGCTATTATTACTCGCAAATGCTGGTGCGTGCCGATGCTGGAGGGCGCTGGGCCGATTTCCTCGGGGGGGTGCTGGCGATCAACGGGTTTGACAGCCAGTCCGGCTGGGCCGCGCCGCAAAACCACGCGGCAGCTTCGGGCGCACGCTTTGAGCGGGTGTTGGAGACGGGGGCACATCTAAACAGCGCCAGTGCCGTCGCCGAAGGGCGCGCCGACATCGCTGCGGTCGATGCCGTGACCTGGCGGCTGATCGAGTCGCAGCACCCGGAAATCGCTCAGAAACTGCGCATCGTCACACGCACCGAGCCAACGCCGGGACTGCCGCTGATTACAGCGATCGGCCATGATCCGATCATGATTGCGCAGGCGTTTCGGGGCGCAATCACGGCCCTGTCCAAGCGGGACCGCGCGATTTGGGGGTTGCAAGGGCTGGCGGACATTCCGACCGCCGCTTACCTGGCAATCCCAACCCCTGCGGCGCTGGATCAAGCCCCGATCCTATGACCCGCTTATCTGGTATGTCACCGCCCAGATACCGAACTTCTGCACCTGTTCCGGCGCCTGACTTTCACCGCCGAACCACCAGCGCGCAAGCGATCACCGGGGAGCAATCCAATGACGAAACTGATTATTGCCGCAACCACTTTCGTATTCTGTGCAGGCATGTCTTTGGCAGATATTGTGCGCATGGGCACCGAGGGTGACTACCGTCCCTATAACTTCATCAACGATGCAGGGGGCGTAGACGGGTTTGAGCGCGAGTTCGGCGATGAGTTGTGCAAGCGGACCGAAATGACCTGCGAATGGGTGACAAACGCCTGGGACTCGATCATCCCCAACCTGGTGTCGGGCAAGTATGACGTGATCATCTCAGCGATGAGCATCACCGACGAGCGGGACGAGGTGATTGATTTCACTCAGAACTACATTCCGCCAGCACCATCAGCCTATGTTGGCTTGACGGCCGACGCCAATATCAAAGCGGGCCCCGTGGCGGTGCAAACGGCAACCATCCATGCCAGCTATCTGGCCAAGTCAGGCACGACCGTCCTGGAGTTCGCCACCGAAGACGACGCCATTGCCGCCGTTCGGAGTGGCAAAGCCGTGGCCCTGCTTGCCGACAAAGACTTTCTGGCGAAAATTGTTGCGGACTCGAATGGTGCGCTGACTTTTGTTGGAGACCCCATACAGATTGGCCAAGGCATCGGCCTGGGCGTTCGGGAAGCCGACAGCGCCCGGAAGGCCGCTCTGGATGCAGGCATACAGTCGATGAAAGATGACGGCACGCTGAACGCGATGATTAAGAAATGGTTTGGCGATGCCGCTGTGGTTTTCGGGCTGTGATGTCGGCCTCAGCATCCTGCGCCGATCAAACGCGGCCCGTGCCGCGAGGCAGATTCTTGGGATGCAAAACATCAGCCCGTTACCTGAAACGACGTTAAAGCCATAACCAGTGCGCAAGAATTCGCTTGCTTCCGGAGTTGAACCGGGAGTATCTATTATTTGATCAAATTTACCGGGCACCCGCCCGGCCTCGCAAATGCGGCTTCTGTGGCCCCGAGTATGGCCCGGTGAAACAGGATCGCAAAGGGAAGAAAGGACCAAGGGCATGGTCCGAACCCGCCCCTCAGGCCAGGTCTGGCTTGTCTTGGCGCGGATCCGGACCGGCGGCCCTGGCATCGTGAGATGATGAAAGACTACCTGAGAAAACACCCGCAGGTGCGCACCATCCGTGTGGCGGCTGCTGATTTGAACGGCCAAGCGCGCGGCAAGCGCGTTCCCGCCCGCTTTGCCGATAAGGTTTCGACCGAAGGCACGCGGTTCCCAATGTCGGTGCTGAACCTTGACATCTGGGGCGAGGATATCGAAGACAGCCCATTGCTGTTTGAAACCGGCGATGCCGACGGCATTTTGAAGCCAACCGAGCGTGGCTATATGCCGATGCCTTGGCTTGAGGCACCCACAGCCCTTTTGCCGATCTGGATGTACCGCGAAAACGGTCAACCTTATGAGGGCGACCCGCGCCATGCGCTGCGCGCCGTCGTGGACCGCTACAAGGCCCGTGGCCTGACGCCGGTCTGCGCGATGGAGCTTGAGTTCTTCCTGATCGACGATTCGGGCAAGACACTGCAAGTGCCGCCAAGCCCACGCTCGGGCAAGCGCCGCAAAGCCGCCGAGATCCTGTCGATCCGGGCGCTGGACGCCTTTGATACGTTCTTCACCGATCTTTATGACGCTTGCGAAGCGATGGACATTCCCGCCGATACCGCGATTTCGGAATCGGGTCTGGGCCAGTTCGAGATCAACCTGATGCATTGCGACGATGCCCTGCGCGCCGCCGATGATGCGTGGTTCTTCAAGATGCTGGTCAAGGGTCTGGCCCGCCGCCACGGCTTTGCCGCCAGCTTCATGGCCAAACCTTACCCGGAATATTCAGGCAATGGTTTGCATACGCATTTCTCGGTTCTGGATACCGAGGGCAAAAACGTCTTCTCAAACGGTGGCCCGGAAGGGTCAGAGACGCTGTTGAATGCCATCGCTGGCTGCCTGTGGGCCATGCCGGATTCGACGCTGCTGTTTGCGCCCCATGCCAACAGCTATGAGCGGCTGGTGCCCGATGCCCATGCCCCGAATGCGGTCTGCTGGGCCTATGAGAACCGCACCTCGGCCATCCGGGTACCGTCGGGCAGCCCCGTCGCGCGCCGGATCGAGCACCGCACAGCGGGGGGCGATGTGAACCCCTATCTGATGCTGGCGGGTATCTTGGGGGCAGCTTTGGTCGGCATCGAAGAAAAGATGACGCCCCCGGCGCCGATCACCGGCAATGCCTATGCGCTTGATCTGCCGCTGATCCCCGACACATGGGCTGAAGCCATTGATGTGTTCGAGAAAAGCCCGAAAATTGCCCGGATATTCCCCAAGGAACTTATCACCAATCTGGTGATGACCAAGCGTCAGGAACTGCACTACATGGGGGAACTGACGCCCAGCGAACAGACGGAAATCTATCTTGATACGGTGTAGGAACGCCTGAGACCCGGTTGCCTGTCCCCCTTGCGCTGACTTGGGGGACAGGATTAGCTTGAAGCAGACATCAAAACCAAAAAGAGCAATTATGCTGATCGGCATCCTACAGACCGGCCAGTCGCCCGACGCCTTACGCGACGATATGGGCGATTACCCTGATTTCTTCCGCCGCTTGCTGGCAAATCGCGGGCTGGAGTTCCGCACCTATCACGTCGAAAACATGCAGTTTCCGGTGGGAGTCACTGACTGTGACGGCTGGCTTATCACCGGCTCGCGGCATGGCGCTTATGAGGACCATCCGTTTATCCAGCCGCTTGAGACCTTCATCCGTAAGGCGATGGCAGCGCATGTGCCTTTGGTCGGCATCTGCTTTGGCCACCAGATCATCGCGCAGGCGATGGGTGGCAAGGTTGAGCGGTCCGACAAAGGCTGGGCGGTTGGCGCACAAGACTATGATTTCGACGGCGACACTGTGACCCTGAACGCCTGGCACCGCGATCAGGTTGTCGTGCGCCCAGACGGTGCTGAAATCTGCGCCAGCAATGAGTTTTGCGAAAATGCCGCCCTGGTTTACGGCGATCAGGCCTTTACCATCCAGGCGCATCCCGAGTTCGAGGATGAGTTTATCGACGGGCTTTTGCGCACGCGTGCGCCCGGTCTGGTGCCGCCCGATGTGATGGCTGAGGCCGCCGCAAAGCTTGGCCACGACAACAATTCCGATGCGATTGCCGCCCGCATTGCCGCGTTTTTCAAACAACCCCGCAACTGACCCCCCGCAACTGAAAATAGTGTGACTCATGTCCGAATGGACTCAGAAAATCCCCGAAGCGGCAAAGACTTACCTTGCTGGCAACCGTCTTGACGAAGTGGAATGTATCGTCGGCGATATTGCCGGCGTTGCGCGGGGCAAGGCGATGCCTGCCTCGAAATTCGCCAAGCAGAAAAGTTTTTTCCTGCCGGATTCGATCTTCTTGCAGACGATCACCGGCGAATGGGCCGACAACCCTTTGGGCGACTTCACCGAGCCGGACATGATCCTGACGCCGGATTACTCAACGGCGACAGCGGCGCCCTGGACGGCGGACTGGACATTGCAGGTCATCCATGACGTGCATGACCAAAAGGGCGCGCCGGTTCCAGTCGTGCCGCGCAACGTCCTGAAGCGGGTCCTGGATCTGTACAGCGCCAAAGGCTGGACTCCGGTTGTGGCCCCCGAAATGGAATTCTTTCTGGTCGCCCGCAACATCGACCCCAATATGCCGATCATCCCGCCTATGGGCCGCTCAGGCCGCCGCGCTGCAGCCAAGCAGGCCTATTCGATGTCGGCGGTGGACGAATATGGCAAGGTCATCGACGATATCTATGACTTCGCCGAAGCTCAGGGCTTCGAGATTGACGGTATCTTGCAAGAAGGCGGTTCCGGCCAGATCGAGATCAACCTGGCACATGGCGATCCGATCAAGCTGGCAGACGAGATCTTTTTCTTCAAGCGGCTGATCCGTGAAGCGGCGCTGCGCCATGACTGCTATGCCACCTTTATGGCCAAGCCGATCGAGGGCGAACCAGGTTCGGCGATGCATGTCCACCATTCGGTGGTCAACAGCAAAACCGGCAAGAACATCTTTTCTGACGCCAAGGGCAAGGAAACGCCTGAATTCATGCACTTCATTGCCGGGTTGCAAAACTATCTGCCCGCCGTGGTAGCGCTGATGGCGCCCTATGTGAACAGCTACCGGCGCTATGTTCCGGGCTTTGCCGCCCCGATCAACGTCGAATGGGGGCGCGACAACCGCACCACCGGCCTGCGGGTGCCCAATTCCGATGCCGAAGCCCGACGGATCGAAAACCGGCTGGCGGGTATGGACTGTAACCCCTATCTGGGAATCGCGGCGGGTCTGGCATGCGGCTATCTCGGGCTCATGGAAAAGAAGATGCCACGCAACGAGCGGACCATCG
>JANMDM010000025.1:0-11296 GCA_031376305.1 Pseudomonadota bacterium
GCGGCCCCGGCGGTTTCACCAGCACCCGCCGCCCCGCTGCCGATGGCCGTCGCCGGGTCAGTCCCGGCCGCGACCCCGCAAACCGGCGGTTTGGGCATTTCCGACGAACAGGACTTTCAGGCGGTCTCGGCGCGTCAGACCATCGAAACCGACAAGCAGCGGATCGAGGCGAACAAGGCGCAATATCAGCAAATCGCCCCGACAGCCCTGCCGGAACGCGACAGTGATGGCACCGTTTCGCCGGTTATCCAATATGTGCTGAATGCGCCGAACCGGCTGGGCGAATCCATCTACCAGCGGCGCACGACCACTGCGGACGCGCATCAAAAAGCCTGCCAGCGCTTTGCGAGCGAAGAAGCAGCACAGGAAGCCTTCCTCAAGTCGGGTGGGCCGAAGCGGGATGGCAAGAAGCTTGACCCCGACGGCGATGGCTTTGCCTGCAAATTCGATCCGACGCCGTTCCAGAAAGCGGCCGGCTGACGGTGGCGGGGGACTACCCCTCGCCCAACCACGGTCCGCGCCGCAATAATGCGCGCCCCGATCTTATTGTCATCCATTACACGGCGATGACCACTTGCGCCGAGGCGCGGTCGCGGCTTTGCGATCCGCGGGCCGAGGTTTCGGCGCATTGGTTGATTGCCGAGGATGGATCAGTTGAAGCCTTGGTGCCCGAAGAAGCCCGCGCCTGGCATGCCGGGGCCGGGGCATGGGGTGGGGTCGCTGAGGTGAATTCGCGCTCAATCGGTATCGAACTTGCCAATTGTGGCGACGCACCTTTCCCGGAACCGCAAATGGCGGCGCTTGAAGGGCTGCTGGCGGCAGTCATGGCAAGATGGGCCATCCGGCCGGAACGCGTGATTGCCCATTCGGACATGGCTCCCGGGCGCAAGCGCGACCCCGGCCCGCGGTTTGACTGGCGTCGATTGGCGCGGCAGGGCTTGTCGGTCTGGCCGGATCTGGCGGGCGACGCGGGCTGCGACCTTCGGGAAACGCTGGGCATCATTGGCTACCCCGACGCCGCCCCCGAGGCTTTGCTGTCGGCCTTTCGTCTGCGGTTTCGCCCTTGGGCCAGCGGCCCGGAAACCGCCGCTGACCGCGCCGCCGCTGACGACCTTGCCCGTCGCTTCCCGGTTGACGGCGCGTACCCAAACGCCTAACTCAAGCGTCGCGCGGAGGGCTGGGTGATCGCGGGCGGCATGGCGACATGCCGCGCGAGGAAAGTCCGGACTCCATGAAGAAACGGTGCCGGGTAACGCCCGGCCGGGGCAACCCGAGGGAAAGCGCCACAGAGAAGAAACCGCCCCGACCTTCGGGTCGAGGGTAAGGGTGAAACGGTGGGGTAAGAGCCCACCGCGGGACTGGTAACAGGACCGGCACGGCAAGCCCCACCGGGAGCAATGCCGAATAGGGGTCTCGCGCGGGACTGATCGCCGGGCAACCGGCGATATCGCGGCAGGGCACTTCGGCCCGAGAGACCCGGGTTGGCAGCTTGATCCCGTCGGTAACAGCGGGACTAGAGGAATGATCATCCAGGGCGGCATCTCGGTGCGGCCCGGACAAAATCCGGCTTACAGGCCCTCCGCGCATACTGGCCTGTAGAACTGATGACTGAGGCAGACAGATCAGGGGGCTATGAGCGCCACTGGTCCGCTGTCGCGGTCAATCAGATAGCGCTGATTGGCGGTGACGGGGGTCCAGGCGCCTTCGCTGCCATCGGGCCAGATCACCCGCACGTCAGCCTTATCAGCGGTGCCAAGGCCAAAATGCTGCGGGCCGTAAACGCCGCCCGCATGACCGCCGCCCACGGTAACCTCGCGCCGCTGTAGCCGCTCGCCGCTGCGCACTTCGACCCAGGCACCAATGGCCGCGAGGTTCGGGCCGGGCTGATGCAGATCGACCGATAGCCAGTTGCCAGTGGTGCCGCCAGTGGTGCCGCCGGTGTTGCGCCAAAGCTGGGCCGGGGCGTTGCGGTTGACCACCAGCAGATCCAGCAGGCCATCAAGGTTGAAATCCGCCAGTGCCGCCCCGCGTGCAGACAGAAAACTCGCCACTCCGGCGCGGTCGCCCGCCTCTTCAAAGGTGCCGTCGGTTTTTTGCAACAAAAGGTTATTTGGGTCTTTCTCGGCAAAGTCTGGCATCGCCCAGACATTGCCTTTGGCCACAAACAGATCGACGAAACCGTCGTTGTTCACATCTTCGAACTGCGCGTGCCAGGCCGTCGAGGGGCGGATATCGTCGCCGCTATAGGGCTGATGCGCTGTCACGGCCTTTTTGAAGGCAATATCGGCGAATTTCGGTGCGGGGTTGCCCGCTTCCGGCACTTCGGCCAGTGTTTGCAGCTTGTTGTCGGCCATGCTGGTCAGGAAATATTCCGGGTAGCCATCGCTGTTCAGGTCGTTCGAGGCGATGCCCATCCCCCAGATGCGCAGCCGTGCCCAGCCGTCTTTTTCGGTGTAAAGTGCCGGTGGCTGGCCGGGGTCGATGCGCCACATCTGCTCTTGCCCACCTTTGTAATATTCGCGGTCATTTGAGATGCGCAAACTTGGTGTGCCCGAGCGGTTCCAGTCGGTGAACAGCATCGAAAGCGCGCAATAGCTGGGTGTCAAGGGCAGGGGGGCGGCAAAGTTTTGGCCCTTGCCGGGGCGGTGCAGCCAGTTGTCGGTGCAGTGGCCCCAGGGGAAATCTTCCTGGGTGCGGTCGATGTAGTTGCCGATGGCCAGCGTCGGCCAAAGGGCGGCCTTTTCCCAGGTGGCGGCAAGGGCGGTGGACCAGCCGTCGCCACCGTCAAAGCCCCAGGCCTCATTGGCGCGCTCAAAACGGCAGTCACCCAAGCCGCGCATCACCATATTCTCGCCCACGCGCAGCAACACCAGATCGGTGATGGCATCGCTGTCGATATCAAGCGCGAAGGCACCCGATACCCAAGGTTGCTCAAGCCCGCTTGTCTGGGCCTTGAAATGCAAAGCCCCGCCGGTTGCGCTGTCATTAACGAAGAACCGGGCGGGATCCTGACCGCCGGGCAGCAGCATATCGGGCCGCGCATCGCCGTTGCAATCAAAGGTTGCGACCCCGCCACCGACGATGGTTTCCCATTCGCCCCGATAGGTGCTGTCGATCCCCGCTGCGGCGGTTTCTTCGACAAAGGCCGGCACGGCGGGTGCGGGTGACGGGGTTTCGGCCAGTGCATGAAATGGGGCAGGCAAGCCAAGGGCGATCAGGAACAGAAAGGAAAGGGTGCGCATCATATTCACCGCAGGGTTTTGAGGGCGACAGCATAGGCGCCGATACAGGCACCTTGTTCAAACCCCCGGTCGATTGCGGCCCGGAAGTGGATGCCCCCGTAAAGGCGCGACAACGCGGCCTCATGGGCGGCGGCCTCGAAGGACGGGAAGCTGCGTTCGGGCAGGCCATCGTCAACGCCACTGCCATCACTGAAGGCGAAATTGTCACCAAAGATCGCGGTCATCACCGTCGCGGCCGCAGAGGATTGGGTGGAATGGCCGGAAGGATATTCCGGGAATGGCGGCGAGATCAGCAGCGTTTCCCATTTGGGGTCGATCAGTTTGCGAATGTAGGTGATCGGGCGCAGAAGGTTGTATTGGTATTTCGCCTGCCAGCAGCCGACGAAGCCATCGGCGACGGCGACGCCGAGCCGCGCCAGGACATCAACCTGGCGCTCTATCGGCAAGGAATCGCGGGCGGCGATTTGTTGGGCGATTGCGATCCAGTGGCCCGGCGGGGTGTTGGACAGCATCGCATCATCCGACCAGTAGCGGGCGATCATGCGCTGCTCGTCGGTGAGGTTGTTCTTGATGTCATAGACTTCCTTGGCCTGAGCGTAAAACGCCGACGTCGGATCCTCGCTATAGGCGGGCGGCGGCGGCAGAGCGCAGGGTGTACCGGCGGGCATGGCAAAGGGGCGGTTCTGGCCCCAGCCCGGCAATAATGGTTTTTGCTGGAGGGCGATCTTGCTGGTGGGCACCCATTGGCCCGGTTTGTCGACCAAGGTGTAGTCCAGCGGGAAGCCCATATTCACAATGTCGGCCCCGCCATCGGTTTCGGCCCAAGCCAGGATGTGCGCAGCCACGGCTTGGCCATATGCCGCGCTGCGGGCCATAACCTCGGGGGCGAGGCCTTCGCTCACGCGTTGCTCTTGCTTGCGGCCCATGGCCACCAAAGCGCGTTGGCCGGTGGGGCCGGTATTGGCAAAAAGTGCTTTGGCCCCGGCAGTCAGGGCGGCGTCCAGCACGGCGGCCTCGTCAAAATCCCCCCCCGCCTCGCGGGCGGGCAGGGGGCTGAGGCCGTTCAACTGACCGGCGAGGGTCTGCATATCGCTGCGCCCCGAGGCCACGGATTCATAGGACATCACCCCCAGATAGGCAAATGCCCGGCTGGCCACGGGGGGCGTATAGGTGGGCGTGTGGCGCACCAATTCCAGCACCAGCCGATACCAGTTGGACAACACCTCCTGCGGGGCCGCGGCTTGCGCCGGGGCAGGCATGGCAGACAGCGAGAGCGCGAGGCAAAGGGTGGCGGTCAGGGGGCGCAGAAATCGCACGAAAGCATATCCCTTCACAGTCAAATCCGGCGGCACTCAAGCGGATTGATAGCGCTATCGTCAAGCCTTATTGTGGGGCAGACGCGCCAAAGTCGGGGGATCGCTTTCTGATTTGATCGCGCCCGTAGCGGTTTGGCAGTTGACTCTGCTTCGGGCATCCGTAAAAGGCGGGCTTCAATATGTGACTTGCGGCTTGGCCGCTGGGATTTTGGCGGATGCGGCCAGACGGGTATGCGTCCGAAGCAGGAGAACGACTATGGCGAAGCCGACGACGATCAAGATCCGTCTGAACTCGACGGCGGGCACCGGGCACTTCTATGTGACCAAGAAGAATGCTCGCACCATGACCGAAAAGATGGTTGTGAACAAATACGATCCCGTAAAGCGGGAGCATGTTGAATACAAGGAAGGCAAGATCAAGTAAGATCGGCCTTGACCAAGGTATCGGGGGCCGCGCTTTGCGCGGCCTTTTTGTTTGTGCGGCGGATATTGCCGGATACCGCAAACAAAAAGGGCCGGGGGTTCCCCCGGCCCTTTGTATGTGAGCTTAAGCTTGCTTAGCGGCGGTCGCCCATGAACTGCAACAAGAACATGAACATGTTGAGGAAATCGAGATAGAGGTTCAACGCCCCCATGATCGCCGATTTTGCCAGCCATTCCTGATCGCCCGACTGAGCGTGGGCCAGATACGTGCTCTTGATGGTTTGCGTATCATAGGCGGTCAGGCCCGCGAAGATCAGCACGCCGATGGAACTGATCGCGAAGTTTATGGCCGCGGATTGCAGGAACATGTTCACGATCATGGCGACAAACAGCCCGATCACGCCCATCATCAAGAACGTTCCCATCCCCGACAGGTTGCGCTTGGTCGTGTAGCCATAAAGCGACAGCCCCGCAAAAGCGATGGCGGTGACAAGGAAAGTTTGGGCAACCGACACGCCAGTGTAAATCTTGAATATCGACGCCAGCGACAGGCCCATGACCGCCGCATAGGTATAGAAGTACAGCTGCGCCCCGGCCGCTGACATGCGTTGCATCACCATGCCGAAGCCGAACACCATACCCAAGGGCGCAAACATCACGATCCAGCCCAGAATATTCGGCCGCAGCGTCGCCGGGTCACGGAAGATCGCGAACAGCGCGTCATTTGATCCGACCGCCCAGGCGGCAAGGCCGGTCAGCAGCATGCCCACGGACATCAGCCCGTAGACCTTGTTCATATAGGCGCGCAGGCCTTCGTCGATGGCGGCGGTGCCAACGCCAGTGCGGCCTGCGTTAATGGTCTGATAGTCAGCCATGTAACCCTCCTGAGTTATCCCTTTGGCCCGCGCGCAGCGCGCGCGAGCTTCCCCCAAGATATTGGAGGCTTTGCAGCAGAATACAAGGATTTCACACGGCTTACCTGCAACTAAAGCCGCCAGTGATTGGGGGCATCCCAAAACGCGCGCCCGGATTCGGTGCGCGCCGCAGTGGGATCAAGGCCGATATCGTCCAGCAGATGGCGGTTAAGCCGCGCCAGGGCCTGTCTTTCGCGGCGCAGTTGCGCGAGCCGGGACATGGTGGTCGGGACCCTGACAATCCGCCCAAAAAGCCGCTGCAGCGCTGCGCCGGATAGGAGATGGGGGATGGAATGCGACATGGTGCTGAGCCTCCTGAGATTTTCATTAGTGATGTAGTCATCGAGGTTGATGATTGATCTTGATATATATGCGCATCTGTGTTTAATATTGGAAACGAATGTTTGACAACAAGTTCATCACGGATATTGATATGGCCCGCAATCTTGACCTGACTGCCCTTCGCGCCTTTGTGGTGGTGGCTGATACCGGCGGGGTAACCCGCGCCGCGTCGCTGTTGAACCTGACGCAATCGGCGGTGTCGATGCAGATCAAGCGACTGGAGGAGGCGCTGGGCCGGCCCTTTTTCTTTCGCACCGCGCGCAAGCTGACGCTGACACCGGAAGGGGAGCAGCTTTTGGCCTATGCGCGGCGGATGCTGGATCTGAACGACGAGGTGCTGTCGCGGCTGAATGACGCGAGCTTTGAGGGCGAGCTGCGCCTCGGGGTGCCGCATGACATCGTCTATCCGGCGATCCCTGAGATTTTGAAGCGCATGGCGCAGTGCTATCCGCGCCTGAGGATCAACCTAACCTCCTCCTTCACCTTGTTGATGAAGGACTCTTTGGCCAAGGGGGAACTGGATGTGGTGCTGACCACCGAAGAAGCGCCGGGGCCGGGGGGCGAGACTTTGGCGAAGCATGACCTTGTATGGGTCGGGGCGCCCGGTGGTGCGGCCTGGCGACAACGGCCGCTGCGGCTGGGGTTCGAAGAAACCTGCAAATTCCGGCCGCTGGCAATTGCAGCCTTGGACCGGGCCGGGATCCCGTGGGAAATGGGTTTTACCGGGCGGTCAAACGAGGCGGTTCAGGCAATGATCGCTGCCGATCTGGCACTGACGGCGCGGTTGCGCGGCATGTATTCGGAAGGCTGTCTGGAGGTGCCCGCGCATGCCGATCTGCCGTCGCTGGGGGATATGCACATCTGCCTTTACGACGCGGGGGTGCAAAAGGGTGAAATGGTCGTGGATCTTAAGAACCATCTGCGCATCGCTTATTCCAACCTGCGAACACCCACGCTAGTCGCGGCACCGGACAACGACCTTACCGGTCGAGCGGCGGTCACGCAGCAGCGCCAAAGCCTCGCCCGCGCGTGACAGCGGCAGAACCTGGCTGACGTGCGGGTGCAGACGACCGCTGCTGTACCAGTGCATAAGTTCGGTCAGGCTGGTGGCAAGGGCGTCCGGATGAAAGCCAAGGTAGCCCCCCCAGTAAAAGCCGATCACCGAGATATTCTTGACCAGAAGGTGGTTTGCGGCGATTTGCGGTACGCTGCCCCCAGCAAAGCCGATGGTCAGAATACGGCCTTCGGGACGGGTGGCCCCCATAGCGGCGGTGAAATGATCACCGCCGACGGTCTCATAGACGACATCAGCGCCGCCAAGCGATTTGACCGCAGCCTTAAGGTCGGTGGTGTCGCTGTCGATCAGATGATCTGCCCCCGCAGCCTGTGCCACCGCCAGCTTTTCCGCGCCGCGCGCAGCGGCAATGACCCGGGCGCCCAGCGCCTTGCCGATTTCGACAGCGGTAAGACCGACGCCGCCAGCGGCGCCGGTGACCAGCAGGGTTTCGCCGGACTGAAGCCGGGCGCGGCGGGTTAGGGCCAGATGGCTGCTGCCATAGGCGATCTGAAAGGCTGCGGCGTGATCAAAGCTCATCGCATCGGGTATTGGCAAGCAGCGCGCCGTCGCAAAGCAGCCATACTCCGCCAGGCCGCCATGGCCGGCGAAGACCGCCACGCGTGTGCCGGGGGCAGGGCCTTGGGTTTCAGGGCCAAGCGAATCGACGATACCCGCAACCTCCATGCCCAAGGTAAAGGGCGGGGTGGGGCGTTCCTGGTAGCGACCATCGATCATCAAAAGATCGGCAAAATTCAGCCCGCAGCTGACGATTCGAAGGCACAGCTCGCCTTTTGCCGGTTCCGGCACGGGCAGTTCGATGAGCGAGGGCGTGCCGCCTGCGGCATTCAGTTGAAATGCCCGCATAGGTGTATCCTCCGCAATTGTGTCGCGGCCGGTGGGTGGCCTTGGCCGGTTTCTAACGGCGGGGCGGTGTGATTTCCAGCTTTGGTTGGCTGGCGTTGCAATTGGCAAGGAAAGGCCCCGCTAAATTTCGCAAAATGCGAGGCAGAATGCGGCAATCTTGTTGGGCGATCCTCAGACCGACAACATTCGCCAGAGGAGAGTCGGGATGCTTTCAGTCGGCGTTCTGCTAACCCACACGAAAATATGAAATTTCAGGAAACAAATTATTCTTGTATTCAAAATCCTAAAAGGCGAATGATTGGCACGAAACTTGCTTGTTAGTATGTGTATGATTGGAGGCTATTATGAAACACCCCGTTGACGTCCATGTCGGCAAGCGCGTTCGCCACCGCCGGTGGATGGTGGGAATGACACAGCAACAGCTGGCCGACAAGGTCGGTATCAAATTTCAGCAGATCCAGAAGTACGAAACCGGGATGAACCGCATTTCGGCATCGCGCTTGTGGGACATTGCTGATGCCCTGGGCGTTGCCATCAACTTCTTCTTCGAAGGTTTGGAAGCCAGCTCGCCGGTGATTGACGACCATTTGGGCGACATCCTTGCCGACAAGGAAGCCCTGATGCTGGTGCGCTCCTACTATGCAATCCCTGAAGCCCAACGCCGCCGGTTGTTCGACCTGGCCAAGGTGCTGTCGGACGCGGCGTGAGCGGTGCCGGATTGATGTTCTGAATTTGGCGGCGGTCAGCCTTGACCGCTGCGGTTGTTCGCGTCTAGTCATCCGCCAGCTGCGGAGGCCTGAATGATCGAACTTACCCAGGACGTGCGCGACGACCTTATTGCGACCGCCGACGCTTTGGCCGATGTGGCCCGCGTCGAGACGCTGGTGTTTTTTCGGTCGCCGGATCTGACGGCGGATAACAAAGCCGCGGGCGGCTTTGACCCGGTGACGGTGGCAGACCGTGCGGCCGAGGAGAAAATGCGGGCGGTGCTGGCACAAAGGCGCCCAAACGATGCGATCCTGGGGGAGGAGTTTGGGGCAAAGTCTGGCACCAGCGGCCTGACATGGGTGCTGGATCCCATCGACGGCACCCGCGCCTACCTGTCAGGAGCGCCGACCTGGGGCGTGCTAATTGCCGTTGACGCCGGAAATGGGCCGATCTTGGGCATTATCGACCAGCCCTATATCGGCGAGCGCTTTTGGGGCGGTCTGGGCCGTTCCGAGATGCGTGGGCCGCAGGGGCACCGGGCATTGGCCACCCGCGCGGCGCGGCCGTTGTCAGAGGCGATCTTGTTTTCGACCTTTCCTGAAGTGGGTACTGCCAGCGAATATGAAGCATTTCACCGGTTGTCAGCGCAGGTTCAGTTGACCCGCTATGGCACCGATTGCTATGCCTACGCGCTGATTGCGGCAGGCCAGATCGATCTGGTGGTCGAGGCGGGCTTGCAGGCCTATGACGTGGCCGCGCCGATCGCGGTCATCGAGGCGGCGGGCGGCGTGGTCACCGACTGGCGCGGGCGACCCGCGCATAGGGGCGGGCGGATACTGGCGGCGGCGAATGCCGGGATTCATGCGGCGGCTTTGGCGGTGCTGAGGGCTGCGCCGGAAAACTGAGGGTTGGTCTTGGCGGCATTGTTGGCCTCCGGCGGGGATATTTGCGCGAAGATGAAGGGATGAAATTCTTGCTATTTGCAGGAGTTTCGGTATAAATTTCCGGTGCAGCGCCCGAGTCCTTAGACTCCCTTCTGTCGGACGCTCCCACCAACACCGAAGGGGGTGTTTGGACGAAGTGGGAGAGAGCGATGCAAGACATCCTGATCAGAAATGCCGATGTTGTGGTGACGATGAATGCCGCGCGGGCCGAGGTGGCGCAGGGCGATGTGTTGATCCGCGGTGGGGTGATTGCCGCCGTCGGGCAGGGGCTGGAAGCGCCGGGGGCGGCAGTTGTCGCGGCGCGAGGCTGCGTGGTAACGCCGGGGTTGGTGAATACCCATCATCACTTGTACCAGACCCTGACGCGGGCGGTGCCCGGTGGACAAGACGCGCTGCTCTTTGGCTGGCTCAAGACGCTTTACCCGATCTGGGGGCGCTTTGGCCCGGAGGAGATGCGGGTATCGGCCCTGACCGGACTGGTGGAGCTGGCTCTGTCGGGCTGCACGATGACGTCAGACCACCTCTATCTCTTCCCCAATGGCGCGCGGCTGGAGGATACCATTGTGGCCGCGCAGGAAATTGGCTTGCGCTTCCATCCGACGCGCGGGGCGATGAGCATTGGCGAAAGTCTGGGCGGGTTGCCGCCTGATGCATTGGTAGAGGGGGAGGCCGCGATCCTTGAGGATATGATCCGGGTGGTGGATGCCTTCCATGACCCGAAAGCCGGGGCGATGGTGCGGGTCGGGCTGGCGCCCTGTTCGCCCTTTTCCGTCAGCCGCGATCTGATGCGCGAGGCGGCGCTTTTGGCGCGCGAAAAGGGGGTGATGCTGCACACCCATCTGGCCGAGAATGACGAGGACATCGCCTATTCGCTGTCGCAGTTCGGCTGCCGTCCGGGGCAGTATGCGGAAGATCTGGGCTGGACCGGGGATGACGTGTGGCATGCGCATTGCGTGAAGCTGGATACATCGGAGATCGGGCTTTTTGCGCGATCAGGGACCGGCATTGCCCATTGCCCCTGTTCGAACTGCCGTCTTGGATCCGGGATCGCCCCGATCCGGGCCATGCGCGATGCGGGGGTTAAGGTGGGATTGGGGGTCGATGGATCGGCCAGCAATGATGCGGGCAATCTGGTGGCCGAGGCGCGGATGGCGCTGCTGTTGCAGCGCGTCGCGCGCGGCGCGGATGCGATGTCGGCGCGCGAGATGCTGGAGATTGCCACCCTGGGCGGCGCGCAGGTGCTGGGGCGGCCCGATTGCGGGTCGCTGGAGCCGGGCAAGCGCGCTGATATCGCGATTTGGGACCTGCGCGGCATCGAGGCGGCGGGATCCTGGGATCCGGTGGCGGCGCTGATGCTGTGCGGGCCGTCGCGGGTGAAGGATCTGTTTGTCGAGGGGCGGCAGGTGGTGCGCGACGGGCAGGTGGCGACAGTGGACTTGCCGCGGGTGATTGAGGTGCAGAACCGGTTGGCGAAGGCGCTGATGGG
>JANMDM010000035.1:0-15728 GCA_031376305.1 Pseudomonadota bacterium
CAGATCGGTCAATGCCCTGACCCGCGATGATATTCTGGCAGCCAAGGCCGCAACCATGACCCGCGACCAGCTTTATGTTTCGGCTGTGGGTGACATCACCCCCGATGCGTTGGGCAAGCTGCTGGATGACCTTCTCGGTGATCTGCCTGACGCCGGCGCGCCACAACCTGCCGATCTTGATGTGGTGTTGGCCGGAACGACGACCGTCGTTGAATTCGACACTCCGCAATCTGTGGTTATCTTTGGCCAGAAGGGGTTGAAACTGTCCGATCCCGATTACTACCCGACCTTCGTCCTCAATCAGATCATTGGCGGCAGCGGCTTTACCGCACGGCTGATGGATGAGGTGCGCGAAAAGCGCGGGTTGACCTATGGAATTTCGTCGAATCTGGTAACGATGGATCATGCGGAAACCTGGCAAGGATCGTTTGCATCGGGCAATGAAAAGGTTGCAAAGGCGATTCAGGTGGTTCGCGATGTCTGGGCGGATGTCGCCAGGAATGGCGTGACCCAGGCGGAGCTGGATGCCGCCAAGACCTATATGACCGGCTCATATCCGCTGCGGTTCGATGGCAACGGCAATATCGCCGACATATTGGTGGGGATGCAGATGGACGGCCTGCCGATTGACTATGTGGGCCGGCGCAACACGTTGATCGAAGCGGTGACCCTGGCCGATGTGAACCGCGTGGCAGGCGAACGGCTAAGCCCCGACACCCTCAGCTTTGTCGTTGTGGGCAAGCCTGAAGGCCTGGTGGCAACGCCCTGATCTTGCGATCTGGCATGGCCGAATCTGCCCGGCCATGCTAATTATTGGGGTATGAACGCCGAAAACCCCAATATGCACTCTGTGCGCCCGGTTATTCGTCAGCTTGAGGAAGCGGCGGTGAACCGGATTGCGGCGGGCGAGGTGGTCGAACGCCCCGCCTCTGCGGTTAAGGAATTGGTGGAAAATGCGCTGGATGCAGGCGCGCGCCGGATCGAAGTGGTTTACGCCGACGGCGGCAAGACCCTGATCCGCGTCACCGACGATGGTTGCGGGATGACGGCCGACGATCTGCCGCTGGCGCTGGCCCGTCATGCCACCTCGAAGATTGACGGCTCTGATCTGCTGAACATCCACACCTTTGGTTTCCGGGGCGAGGCGCTGCCATCGCTGGGCGCTGTGGGGCGGCTGACGCTGACATCCCGCGCCGATGGGGAAGATGCGGCGCAGATCACCGTGGCGGGGGGGCGCATCGCTGCGGTGCGGCCCGCTGCCTTGACCCGCGGCACCGTGGTCGAGCTGCGTGATCTGTTCTATGCCACTCCGGCGCGACTGAAATTCCTGCGCGCCGACCGGGCGGAAGCACAAGCCATTGGCGATGTGGTCAAACGTCTGGCGATGGCCGAACCCTATGTCAGCTTTACGCTGCGTGATGTGTCAGGCGGCGGCGAGGGGCGGGTCGGTCTGCGGACCGACGCCGAACAGGGCGATCTGTTCGACGCACTTGGGTTGCGCCTTCGCGCCATCATCGGGGCTGAATTCGCCGATAACGCGCTCAGGATCGACGCGGAACGCGACGGCATCCGCCTGACCGGCTTCGCTGCCCTGCCGACCTATTCGCGGGGCGCTGCGGTTGAGCAATACCTGTTCGTCAATGGTCGTCCGGTGCGCGACAAGCTTTTGGTGGGCGCACTTCGCGCCGCCTATCAGGATGTGTTGTCACGCGAACGTCACCCCGCAGCGGTGCTGTTCCTGACCTGCGCGCCCGAGCGGGTCGATGTAAACGTTCACCCTGCCAAGTCCGAAGTCCGGTTTCGCGAACCTGGAATTGCCAGGGGCCTGATCGTGTCGGCGCTGCGACATGCGCTGGCCGAGGCGGGCCACCGCGCTTCGTCAACGGTTGCGGGACTGACGCTGGGTGCCATGCAACCTGAACCGCATTATGGCGCGCGCGTCTATCAGATGGATCGCCCGTCAGGCGCCGCGACCCGCGCGGCCTACGCCTTTCAGGTGCCGTTTGGCGCAGGTTTGGCCGAGGCTTCCGCCCGGTTTGATCACCCCGAGCCCACGCAGGATCTTCCCGCTATTACCCGTCCATTGGGGGCTGCGCGCGCCCAACTGCACGAAAACTACATCATCGCCCAAACCGAAACCGGCATCGTCATCGTCGATCAGCACGCCGCCCATGAACGTTTGGTTTATGAGCGGCTGAAGCGGCAGATGGCCGATACCGGCATTGCTGCACAGGCACTGCTGATCCCCGAAATCGTCGAACTTTCCGCTTCCGATGCCGCAGTTCTTCTGGAGCGTACCGAAGATCTGAGCCGCCTTGGCCTGTCGCTGGAACCTTTCGGCGGCAATGCCATCGCTGTGCGCGCCACCCCGGCGATTTTGGGGCAGGTGAATGCTGCCGCCTTCTTGTGCGACATCCTGGATGAGTTGGCCGATCAGGGCGACAGTCTGGCCCTGCAATCGGCCATTGATGCCATCCTTAGCCGCATGGCCTGCCACGGCTCGATCCGCTCGGGACGGCAGATGCACCCCGAAGAGATGAATGCGTTGCTTCGGGAAATGGAGGCAACACCGCTGTCGGGCCAATGCAACCATGGGCGCCCCACCTATGTGGAGTTGAAACTTGCCGATATCGAAAGGCTGTTCGGGCGCACATGATTACGATCAATGGCCAAACCTACGCCTTTAGCGACCCATCGGTGTTGGCGGCCCTTGGTGTTGGGGCTTTGGTGTTGACGCTGTTCGTCATCCTGATCCTGACCATGCGTGCTGCGGGGCGTTCGGCGCGGATGGCGGAACCGATGCTTTATCAGATGGGTGCCCTGGGCCAGCGGGTGCAATCGCTGTCAGACGGCCAGCAGCAGCTTTCGGGTGGTTTGCACCATGTATCCGAGGCGCAGGCAGCGGCGCAGGCAAAGCTTTTGCAGCTGATGGAGGCGCGTCTGGCCGAAGTGTCGCGCGGTATGACCGACACCCTGCACGGCACCTCGACCCGCACCGCCCGCAGCTTAGGGGAACTTCAACAGCGGTTGGAAACCATCGACAAGGCCCAAGCCAATATTGAAAAACTGTCTGGCGATGTGTTGGGCTTGCAAGATATCCTGTCGAACAAGCAAACCCGCGGGGCTTTTGGTGAAATTCAACTTAATGACATCGTGATCAAAGCTTTGCCCGCTGATGCGTTTACGATGCAGGCGACGCTTTCGAACGGTAAGCGCGCCGACTGCCTTATCCACTTACCCAACCCGCCCGGCCCGATTGTCATCGATTCAAAATTCCCGCTTGAAGCCTATGAGGCGCTGCGCCGTGCTGACAGTCAGGCGGCCACGATCGAGGCGCAGCGGATGATGCGCATCGCCGTGCGCAGCCACATCAAAGCGATCTCGGAACGCTATATCATCGAAGGCGAAACCGCCGACGGCGCGTTGATGTTCCTGCCGTCTGAAGCGGTTTATGCCGAGCTTCACGCCAATTTCCCCGAAATTGTTCGTGACGGCTTCGCCGCCAAAGTCTGGATCGTCTCGCCCACAACCTGCATGGCAACCCTGCACACCATGCGCGCGGTCCTTAAGGATGCGCGGATGCGCGAACAGGCGGGTGCTATCCGCCGGGAACTGGCGCTGCTTTATTCTGATGTTGATCGGCTTGGGACGCGCGTCGAAAGCCTTGATCGCCATTTTGGTCAAGCGGCCAAAGATATCGAAGATATCAAAGTCAGCTCTGACAAGGCCGGACGCCGCGCCCGGCGGCTGGATAATTTTGATTTCGAAGAACTGGCCCCCGATGCCGATGCCAGCCGCGTCGTGCCTTTGGTCAAGCCACTGTAACGGCGCATTATGTCGCAGCAATTATTTGACCAACACTTGATCTGAATCAGATTGCTGCTGCTGACGCGCGCTTAAACCGCAGGTGGCGGCGTAGCGAGCGGGCCGGATAATTCGGCAAAACCGCAGTTCGGACGCGCCAGAAAGGCGATCCTATCATGTCAGATCATTTCCCCAGGCAGCCAATGGGCCTTCCGCGCCGGGCGTTTCTTGCAACCGCCGCAACGGGCGGAGCCTTGGCCGGCCTTACCACCTTGGTTGCAGCCACCGGCGCAGAAGCTGCGGGTGACGTTGCAGCCGCTGATCCGCTGGGCATTGCGACCAGTGCCATCGACATTGCCGCACTGCCCCGTGTTCAGCAAACACTGGTTGCGCCCCCCCTGCTTCCCGAGCATGAGCAGATCGCCTCCACCGGACCGAAGATCGTTGAAGTGACGATGAACATCATCGAGAAAAAGACTGAAATTGATGATGATGGAACCACGATCTGGGCCTTTACCTATGAGGGCACGGTCCCAGGGCCGATGATCGTGTGTCATCAGGGCGACTATGTCGAGCTGACGCTGCGCAGCGATCCTGGCAATATGCTAGAACACAACATCGACTTTCACGCCGCAACCGGCGCAATGGGCGGCGGTGAGTTGACGAAGATTCAACCCGGCGAACAGGCGAAAATTCGTTTCCGCGCCATTAAGGCCGGGGTGTTCGTCTATCACTGTGCCCCCGGCGGCGAGATGATCCCCTATCATGTCTGCCACGGTATGAACGGCGCCATCATGGTGCTTCCACGCGATGGGCTGAAAGATAAGCTGGGCCAGCCGCTGACCTATGACCGCGCCTATTATATCGGCGAGCAGGACTTCTACATTCCGCGCAACGAGGCGGGGGAATTCATCAATTACGAAAGCGCGATGGAGGATTTCTCAGACTCACTCGACGCGATGCGCAAGCTGGTGCCCACCCATGTGGTGTTCGGTGGCAAGGTCGGCGCCATGACCGGGGACAAAGCGATGACCGCAAAGGTCGGCGAAACCGTGATGTTCATTCATGGGCAGGCCAATCGCGATTCCCGCCCGCATTTGATCGGCGGCCACGGCGACTATGTGTGGGAAACCGGATCCTTCAACGACACCCCGGCCACGGATCTGGAAACCTGGTTTATCCGTGGCGGATCGGCTGGAGCGATGGTCTACACGTTCCAGCTGCCGGGGACCTATGCCTATGTGACGCACAACCTGATTGAGGCGGTGTTGCTGGGGGGCGTCGCGCATATCAAGGTCGACGGCCCTTGGGACGACAAGCTGATGCAGCAGGTGGCAGCGCCCGCCGCATACTAAGGTACTACGCGCGCTGATTCGGGCAGCCGCGACCAAGGATTGCGTCGCAATCTCTGCGAAACCCAAGGAATGCGTGTTACTGATCACCAACCGGAAAAACAAAGGCCGCCAAGGCTTCCCTGGGCGGCCTTTAATCTGAATGCTCTGAAGCGCTCAACCCTGACGGGCCTTGTAGCGCTTTTGCGTCTTGTTGATCACATAGACGCGGCCTTTACGGCGCACGACCTGGCAATCGCGATGACGCGTTTTGAGCGAGCGGAGCGAGTTCGCAACCTTCATCGTTCTTCTCCTTCGCGGCGCGCGTGCGCCTTGAAAACTGGACCCCATGGACAGGGGCGGTGATGGTGGGCGCGACAGGGATCGAACCTGTGACCACTTCGATGTCAACGAAGTGCTCTACCGCTGAGCTACGCACCCGATCCGTCTTTGATTCCACCTGTCCAAAAAAACAAGGACGCGGGCGGAACCGCGTCGGTCTCGGGGTCTATAAAAGGAGTCGTCCTGCCTTTCAAGGGGGTTTGGCAACTCAGATTTTGACGCTATGGTCACTTTGACAAAAGGATATTTCATGCTGCGCGATGCGTTCAATCTGTTTTTGCCGGACAACCGCCTGACCAGCGCAGTTTTTGCGTCGCCGCACAGTGGCCGACATTACCCGCAATCCTTCCTGCATGCGTCGATTCTGGATGAACGCGCGATCCGCACCTCCGAGGATGCCTTTGTTGATCAGCTTCTTGACTGCGTACCAGGCCTTGGCGCACCGTTATTGCTGGCGACCGCGCCGCGCGCCTATATTGATCTAAATCGCGGCGTCGACGAGCTTGACCCGGCAGTCGTCGAAGGCGCCCATATCTTCGCCCATAACCCACGGGTCGTTTCAGGGCTTGGGGTGATCCCGCGCGTGGTGTCGGGGGGGCGGGCCATCTACAACGGTAAAATCCCGATGGCCGAAGCTCGCAACCGAATCCGCGATCTTTGGTATCCCTATCACGACTGCTTGCAACGGCTGTTGGACGAATCCCGGCAGATATTTGGTCAAGCGATCCTGATCGACGTTCATTCCATGCCGCATGAGGCGATGGAATCTATTGCTGCCCGCGCCGGCCGCAGACCGGAAATAGTGCTTGGTGATCGCTACGGCGCCGCAGCCTCAGCCCATGTTGTTGATCAGGTCGAGGCGGCCTTCCATACGCGCGGCTTCCGCGTGGCGCGGAATGCACCATTTGCCGGTGCCTATATCGCCCAGACATATGGCCGTCCCGGCATTAATCAGCATGCGGTCCAGATAGAGATGGATCGGTCGCTTTACATGAATGAGCAAGAGATCTGCCCCAGTGAAAGTTTCCATAGCTTCAAGCAGGCGCTGCAAGAGATCTTGGTCGAGATCGCTGATTTAGGCCGGGACAAGGTGGCCCTTGCTGCTGAGTAGTCTCAGCGCAGCGACCGGCCCTTGACGATTGCGGCCGTTCCAAACCTCGCACGGATTTTGTCGGTGGCCCGCTCTGCGCCGGTTCGCTTGGCGGCGGCGGGGTCCAATAGATCGTCGGTAAGGTCTGCCTCATGGCCTGCAACCAGCGCCGACAAGCCAACGCCGATCAGCCGAAATGGACCTGGGTCCGCAACTGCAGCCATCAGGTCTGCGGCCACCCGATACAGCCGGTCCGTCATCTGGGTGGCGTCGCGTAAGCCATGACGACGGGTCAGCAGCGAAAAGTCGGCGCGGCGGAGTTTCAGCGTGACCACCCGGCCCGCCAGATCCTTGGCCTTGGCGCGGTCGGCGACCCGTTCGGCCAGCCGCCATATGTGGCCGTCCAGAAGCTCACGGTCGGCGGTATCTTCGTCAAAGGTCGTTTCGGCAGATACGGATTTCATCGCCTCATGCGGGTTCACCCGGCGGCTGTCCTGACCACGGGCAAGGTTATAAAGCCTGTCACCCATGGTGCCGAACTTCTGGCTCAGATCCTTGCGATCCCAGCGCAGCAGGTCATCGAAGGTGCGGATGCCGGCGCTTTCCAGGGTCTGTTGCAGGGCGGCCCCGACGCCCCAGATCATCCGCACCGGTTTGGCCTTCAGGAACGTCTCGGTCTCGGTGCGGCCGATCACGGAAAAGCCGCGCGGCTTGTCAAGATCAGAGGCGATCTTGGCGAGAAACTTGTTGTGCGACAGGCCTACCGAACCGGTCACGCCGAGCTCATTCTCCATGCGCTTCAAAAGCCGCGCCAGCAGGACCGCAGGGGGGGCGTGGTGGAGGCGGGCGGTGCCGGTCAGATCAAGGAACGCTTCGTCAAGCGACAAGGGTTCGATCTGCGGGGTGAGTTCCTCCATCAACGCGCGGATCTGTTTTGAGACGGCCACATAATGGGACATGCGGGGTTTGACGACCACGGCGTCGGGGCAGAGCTTCAGCGCCTGAAACATCGGCATTGCGGATTTCACCCCCTTGATGCGGGCAAGGTAGCAGCAGGTGGAGACAACGCCGCGATGGCCGCCGCCGACGATAACGGGGCGGTCGCGCAGATCGGGGTTGTCACGTTTTTCGACGCTGGCATAGAAGGCGTCGCAATCCATGTGGGCGATGGAGAGGCTGAAAAGCTCTGGATGGGAAAGCAGGCGGGGGGAACGGCAGGTCGGGCAGCGGGGGAAGCTGTCGAATTCGGAGAGACAATCGCGGCAGAGGGTGGGCATGAAGATGAGTATAGGGTCCGAAAAAGATTCGGGGTAGGCGTGTGTTATGGGAAGCCATAGCGCGCGTGATATGGCTGCTAACATTTTGTCTTTGTTTTATTTTAACGCAACCCTTAAGGACTTTTTCAAAGTGGCTTAATCCGTTAGACACAGTGAACAGGAAATCACCTCTCTGGAATTGCGACCTTTTGAACGGATGTCCCGACTGCTCCATTGGAGCAGGCCGTCAAACCAACACCCTTACCGATTGCGGCAACGCAACAATTCCCGTCTTCAGAGGGGCTTGGCCCGGCCGCATGCCGCCCGCGCGGAACAGCTAAAGTTCAAATTTAGCGGTAGTGGGTTGACGACAAAGGCCCAGACGTTTCCATCCGGGCCTTTTGATGTGTGGTGAGCCCGACGGGATCCGAACCCGTGACCTACTGATTAAAAGTCAGTTGCTCTACCAGCTGAGCTACAGGCCCACACAGGGGGCTTCTTTAGAAACCTCAACTGGCAGGGTCAAGGGCAAAAACAGACCCCACTGGCAAAATCCCGGTACAGCACGTATAGCGCAAGGTATGAACGATAGGGCAGAAAACGGCGGCGTCGCCTTCATGAAAATGCACGGTGCGGGCAATGACTTCGTGGTCATCGACTCGCGCGGGCGGCTGCCTTTGACCACCGCGGCTTTGGCAAGGGCTTTGGGCGACAGGCATCGCGGCGTTGGCTTTGACCAATTGGCCGAGATCAGAGACGCCACCGACGCAGATTTCACGCTTGATTTCTGGAACTCAGACGGCTCGCGCGCAGAAGCCTGCGGCAATGCCACGCGCTGCGTCTGCGATTTCGTGATGCAGGGGCTTCGGCGCGAGAGCGTCACGCTTATAACCGCGCGCGGCCTGCTGCGCGCGGTCCGGCGCGCCGATGGCCGGATCGCGGTGAACATGGGGCAGCCCCAGCGTGATTGGGCCGCGGTGCCCTTGGCGCGCGAGGTTGATTTGCTGCATCTGCCCTTGCCGGGGGATCCGGTGGCTGTCGGCATGGGCAACCCGCATTGCGTCTTTTTCGTCCCAAATGCCGAGGCGGTGGATCTGGAAGCCGTTGGCCCCCGTTGGGAACATGACCCGCTCTATCCGCAGCGCACCAATGTCGAATTCGCCAGCCTGATCGGGCCAGACCAGCTGCGCATGCGGGTGTGGGAACGCGGGGCAGGGGTTACACTGGCCTGCGGCTCCGGCACCTGCGCCACAGTCGTGGCGGCACATTTGCGTGGCCTTACCGGGCGGCAGGTGCAGGTAACCGCAGATGGCGGCGTGCTTGAGGTCGACTGGCGCGCCGATGGCGTCTGGATGACTGGCCCTTGCGCCCATGTTTTCGACGGCTGGCTCAGCGCCGAATTTCTTGCCGCCCACACATGACCGCCGCCCCAATCTTTGCGACACTTGGTTGCCGCCTGAATGCCTATGAGACTGAGGCGATGAAGGAACTGGCCGCCGCCGCCGGGTTGGAGCGTGCGGTTATCGTCAATACCTGCGCTGTCACCGCGGAAGCCGTGCGCAAAGCCAAGCAAGAAATTCGCCGCCTGCGACGTGAAAACCCGGATGCGACGTTGATCGTTACCGGCTGTGCCGCACAAACCGAAGCTGAAACCTTCGCGGCCATGCCAGAGGTTTCCCGCGTCATTGGCAACACCGAAAAAATGCGGGCCGCCACCTGGGCCGCCCTCGCCGGCCCCGACCTGATCGGTTTGACCGAACGCATCCAGGTCGATGACATCATGTCGGTGACGGAAACTGCCGGCCACCTGATTGATGGATTCGGCCGCCACCGCGCCTATGTTCAGGTGCAAAACGGCTGCGATCACCGCTGCACCTTCTGCATCATTCCCTACGGGCGCGGCAATTCCCGCTCGGTCCCCGCCGGGGTCGTTGTTGATCAGATCAAAAGGCTGGTGGACAAGGGCTTCCTCGAGGTTGTCCTCACCGGCGTTGACCTCACCTCCTGGGGCGCTGATCTGCCCGGAGCGCCGCGCCTTGGCGATCTGGTGATGCGTATCCTGAAACTTGTCCCAGACTTGGCCCGTTTGCGCATTTCCTCGATCGATTCGATCGAGGTCGACGAAAACCTGATGGCCACCATCGCTACTGAACCCCGCCTGATGCCGCATCTGCACCTGTCGCTACAGGCGGGTGACGATATGATCCTGAAACGGATGAAGCGCCGACACCTGCGCGCCGACGCCATCCGTTTTTGTGAAGATGCGCGCCGCCTGCGCCCGGACATGATCTTTGGTGCCGACATCATTGCCGGTTTCCCGACAGAAACCGAACCGATGTTCGAAAACTCGCTGAAGCTGATCGAAGACTGCGGCCTGACCTTCCTTCACGTCTTCCCCTTTTCGCCACGCAAAGGCACCCCGGCCGCCCGCATGCCCCAAGTCAAAGGCCCCGAAATCCGCGCCCGCGCCGCCCGCCTGCGGGCGGCAGGCGCGGCGCAGCTGCAGCGCCACCTTGCCGCCCAAATCGGCCAGACCCACCGCATCCTTACCGAAGGCCCGCGCATGGGCCGCACCGAGCAATTCACCGAAGTGGCTTTCTGCGCCGACCAGCCCGAGGGCCAGATCGTCACCGCTCGGGTCCGGGGCACGATAGACACTCAGCTTCTCGCCTGACGGCTTTTTCTTTGGACAAATACTCTCGGGGGTCCGGGGGCAGACAGCCCCCGGCGCTGTTGGGGTTATGCGGCCAGTGCCTTTGTCCGCGCCTGAACGATGGCCAAAGCCGCCTGCGCCACTTCGCGGCCCTTGCCTATGAAATGGGTGCGGAAGAAAGCAGTGTGGGCTTCGGTTTCCTGATAGTGATGCGGGGTCAGCACCACCGACAACATCGGCACTCCCGCATCCATCTGCGCGCGCATCAGACCCTCGACCACCGTCCGGGCCACGAAATCGTGCCGGTATATGCCGCCATCGACGACGAAAGCCGCGCCGATAACGGCAGCGTAACGTCCTGTTTCGGCCAGATCGCGGGCCAGAAGCGGTATTTCAAAAGCGCCGGGCACATCAAAAACATCGACCGCTGCCGCGCCGATTTCGGCAACAAATCCTTCCAGCGCCCGATCGACAATATCGGCATGCCAGTTGGCCTTGATGAAAGCATAACGGGTGGGTGTCATCGCAATCTCCTTTCAGGTTCAGACACGTCACCCAAGGCGATCACGAACGATGGCCACGCCAAAATGGCGCGGACCCCCGCACGTTCTCTTCCATCCGGACTGTAACCGTCGGCTCCGGCATCGCACCGGATCTGCTGACCCCCGGATCAAGTCCGGGGCGCTCGCGGGCTCGGGGTTTCCCCCATACCGCCGGTGGGGAATTTCACCCCGCCCTGAGAACAGCGCGAAGATGCCAGCCAGCACAGCTTTCTGCAAGCCACCGCGATCGGCAATTGTGTCCGGCACAATTCCGGCCGAGACATCGGGGCGGCACTTAGGCACAACTCTGCGCGGAGGATTTCCCGATGCATCCCAATCCAGCCTATCGAACGACGGATACCGGCAATGCCCTTGCCTTTGCGCGCCAGCGCGGGTTCGGCACGCTGATGATTAACGGTGCCGATGGTCCGCTCGCCGCGCATGTGCCGTTCCTGCTGGCGCCGGACGGAGAAAGCGCCGAGGTGCACCTCGTCCGTTCAAACCCCATTGTCCGGCTACTGACAAGCCCCAGTCCGGCGCTTCTGGCGGTGAACGGACCGGACGGATATGTTTCGCCCGACTGGTATGATCTTGAGGATCAGGTGCCGACCTGGAACTACATTGCTGTGCATCTGCGGGGCGATCTGGAGTGCCTGCCGGCGGAGGGTCTGCGGAACCATCTCGACCGGCTCGCGGCAGAGTTCGAGAACCGCTTGTTGCCGAAAACGCCGTGGACGGCAGGCAAGATGTCCGCCGATGTGCTCGACCGGTTCCTGCGCATGATCGTACCCTGTCGCCTCAGGATCGGCGATGTGCAGTCAACCTGGAAGCTCAATCAGAACAAACCGGCCACGGCCCGGTTCGGAGCGGCGCGTCATATGGCATCCTCAGGCATCGGGTACGAAACCGCCGCGCTGGCGCAGCTTATGCAGGCGGTGCAGGAGTAGGTGGACGAACCGGCAGATTTTCAGCAAGACTGCATCCTGACGCAGGGAGAGACTCAAAATGCGGCTTTATCACTCCCCAACCACACCTTTTGGCCGTAAAGTCATGGTGGCGCTTCTGGAAACCGGGCAGGCCGCGGACGTGACCATTGTGACTTCAACAGGTACGCCGCTGCAGCCCGGCTCCTTGCCGGTGGCGCAGAACCCGCTGGGCAAGATCCCGGCGCTTGAGCTTGGTGATGGTTCCACGCTCTACGACAGCCGTGTTATCTGCCGCTTTCTGGATGCGCGTTCCGGCAACACGCTCTACCCGCAAGCCCCGCGCCTGTGGCAAACGTTAACGCTGGAGGCGACGGCGGATGGCATCCTCGATGCGGCGATCCTCATGGTGTACGAATCCCGGGTGCGCCCCGAGGAAAATCGTTTTCCCGATTGGGTCGAAGCGCAGTGGTCCAAGGTTTCCCGGGCGCTGGATGCGCTGGAAGGCCGCTGGCTGGACCATCTGAACGGCCCGCTGGATATGGGGCAGATCGCCGCTGGCTGCGCCCTCTCCTATCTTGATTTCCGCCTTTCCGCCCGGAGTTGGCGCAACGGCAGGCCCGGGCTTGCCGCATGGGATCAGACTTTTGCGCAACGCGCGAGCATGCAGGCGACGGTGCCACAAGGCGGATAGGCCGGTCTTCGGAGTGCCGCCCGCACCCGCAGCCGCGCTTACCGCGCCACAGTCACCCCGCCATGGGCTGTCTGCGCCAGATTGTCCGCTGGACGACCTTGAATTTGGCCGCTAATAACCGCCCTGAAGGCTGCGGGAAACCGTGGCCCAATCGTTGCAGGGCCGGGTCACCGGTCGAGGAAGGGAGAATACTCGTGTCCCACGCAGATGACCACCCAGGCACCCGGAGGGATTTCCTCTATTATGCCACGGCCGGAACCGGTGCAGTTGCCACCGGCGCCGCTGTCTGGACGCTTGTCGATCAGATGAACCCGTCGGCGGATGTGCAGGCGCTGTCTTCGATCCTGGTCGATGTCACCGGTGTTGAACTTGGCACACAATTGACGGTGAAATGGCGCGGCAAGCCGGTGTTTATCCGCCGCCGCACGCCCGATGAAATCGCGGCTGCGCGCGCCGTGGCGCTAACGGACCTGGTGGATGCCGTGGCGGAAAATGCCAACATCGCCGCAGATGCTGAGGCGACAGACGAAAACCGTGCGTTGGATGAAACCGGCGAATGGCTGGTGATGATGGGGGTTTGCACCCATCTTGGCTGTGTGCCGCTGGGCAATGCCTCGGGCGATTTCGGCGGCTGGTTCTGCCCTTGCCACGGCTCGCATTACGATACTGCCGGACGCATCCGCAAAGGCCCCGCACCGCGCAACCTGGCCGTGCCGGTTGCGGCCTTTACAGATGCAACCACGATCAAACTCGGCTGAGGGAGCTTACAAATGGCTGGTATTCCGCACGACCATTATGAACCCAAGCCGGGTATCGGGCAGTGGCTTCACCGCCGCTTGCCGATCGTTGGGCTGCTTTATGACACGCTGATGATCCCGACGCCGAAGAACCTGAACTGGATGTGGATCTGGGGCATTGTCCTGACGTTCTGTCTGGTGTTGCAAATCGTCACCGGTATTGTTTTGGCGATGCATTACACGCCGCATGTCGACATGGCCTTCGCCTCGGTCGAACATATCATGCGCGATGTGCGCGGTGGCGTCATGTTTCGCTACCTGCATTCCAACGGCGCATCGCTGTTCTTCTTCGCGGTCTATCTGCATATCTTCCGTGGCCTGTACTACGGCAGCTACAAGGCGCCGCGCGAAGTGACCTGGATCATCGGCATGCTGATCTATCTGGCGATGATGGCCACCGGTTTCATGGGCTACGTTCTGCCTTGGGGGCAGATGTCGTTCTGGGGGGCCACGGTCATCACCGGCCTGTTCGGCGCCATCCCCGGCATCGGCGAGCCGATCCAGACCTGGCTTCTGGGCGGACCGGCGGTCGACAACGCCACGCTGAACCGCTTCTTCAGCTTGCACTACCTGCTGCCCTTCGTGATCGCGGCCTTGGTTGCGATCCACATCTGGGCCTTCCACACCACCGGCAACAACAACCCATCGGGTGTTGAAGTGCGGCGTGGATCAAAAGCCGAGGCCGATAAAGACACGCTACCCTTCTGGCCCTACTTCGTGATCAAGGATCTGTTCGCGCTGGCGCTAATCCTGACCGCCTTCTTCGCGGTCGTCGGCTTCATGCCGAACTATCTGGGCGATCCTGACAACTACATTCAGGCCAACCCCCTGGCGACACCGGCGCATATCGTGCCGGAATGGTACTTCTTGCCCTTCTACGCGATCTTGCGGGCCTTCACCTCGGATGTGTGGGTGGTGCAACTGGTGCATTTCGTCACCTTCGGCATCGTCGACGCCAAGTTCTTCGGTGTCGTGGCAATGTTCGGCGCGATTGCCGTCATGGCGCTGGTGCCATGGCTGGACACCTCGTCGGTGCGGTCCGGCAAATACCGCCCGATGTTCAAATGGTGGTTCGCGCTGCTGTGCGTTGATTTCGTGGTGCTGATGTGGGTGGGCGCGCAGGTACCAACCGAACTGACCTCGTGGATCTCGCTGATCGCCGCGGCCTACTGGTTTGGCTATTTCCTTATCTTGCTGCCGCTTCTGGGGGTCATCGAAAAGCCCTTGGCACAGCCTGCAACGATCGAGGAAGACTTCAACGCGCATTATGGCGCCAAATCACCCACAGCCGAGTGACGAAAAGGATCGATTGAGATGCTGAGAAAAATCGCATTCACCGCCATTTCGGCGCTGACCTTGTCAGCGATTGGGGCTTTGGCCAATGAAGGCGCCTTCGAGCCGGAAACCACCGATGTGGCGTTTTCCTTCGAAGGCCCGTTTGGCAAGTTTGATGAGCACCAGTTGCAACGCGGTCTTCAGGTTTATACCGAGGTGTGTTCGGCCTGCCATGGCATGAAGTTTGTGGCCATCCGTTCGCTGGGTGATGAGGGTGGGCCGCATTTGCCCGAAGATCAGGTTCGCGCCTATGCCAAGGCCTTTCCGATCAATGACGAGGCTTCGAACCCCCAGCTGTTCGATCAGGAAAAAGAAGCGTTTCGCGCTCTTGAGCCTGCCGACAAGTTTCCGGCCAACAATTCGGCCGGCGCCCCGGACCTGAGCCTGATGGCCAAAGCGCGCAAGGGCTATGAAGGCCCCTACGGCACCGGAATCAGCCAGTTCATCAACGGCATCGGCGGGCCAGAGCATATCGTCTCGATCCTTGACGGGTACACCGGCGAGGAAAAAGAAGAAGCGGGTGCGACATTCTTTGAGAACAAAGCCTTTTCGACCGGCTGGATTAAAATGAACCCGCCGCTATCCGATGGCCAGGTGACCTATGCCGATGCTGCGCCCAATGACGTGCGGCACATGTCCGAAGATGTGGCGGCCTTCCTGATGTGGGCGGCCGAGCCCGAGATGATGGCGCGCAAGCGGATGGGCTTTCTTGCCGTCGGGTTCCTTGGGTTCCTGTCGGTGTTGTTGTATCTGACCAACAAACGGCTCTGGGCCGGGGTCAAAGGCAAGAAGCCTGCCTGATGTTTCGCGGTTAAGGCCGGGGGTCTTCCACCCCGCCGCCGATTGGTCCTCGGGCCAATGGCGAACCAACCGGCGGCCCACGGAGGATACTTGGACCAAACTGAAGTCGCGCCCCCGTTGGGGGGGGGGCGGACAGGCCCCCCAAATGCCCCGAGGGGGG
>JANMDM010000050.1:0-26637 GCA_031376305.1 Pseudomonadota bacterium
GAAAAACAAATTCAGCGTAACTCTCAGGGTTCCCAAGATGTTGGCAAATGATTCTTTTGATATCCGGCGGCTAAAACCTCCGACTTTGTCGGTTTGATCCGGGGAAGCGCTGCGGCGCAATAAAACCCGCCGGGGTTTGCGTTTGATGCGTTGATTCCGCTTGGCAGTGCCGCTATAGACGCTTTTCACAGGCACCCGTAGCTCAGCTGGATAGAGTGCTGCCCTCCGAAGGCAGAGGTCACAGGTTCGAATCCTGTCGGGTGCGCCATTTTGTAACGTTTATTCCAAGGCACGAGGCGGAAGGCGGCGACTGGCGTCGCTGTGATCGGTCCTGGCAAGCTGGCTCTCGGTCCGCCCTCTGCGCTGAAGCGGACACCCGCGCCGGGGACTTCCGTTCATGGGGCGCTCGTGGTAACGCACTCCGGGATGCGAAACGCATTCTCGACAGCTTCCAACTGCTCAGGCGTGGCGCAGAGCGGGAATCCCGCATCGCGCAGCGCATCGGCGACCTTCTGGCGCTCCGTTTCGTTGCCCCCGGCCCCGTTTGCATAGCCCTCGGCGGTAAGCTCGGGGTGATGCTGGAGAGCTTCTCTTGTAGCTGCTTCCGCCTTCTCCCGTTCACCGAGAGCAGCATAGCTTGCAGCCCGTATAGCCCAACTGTTCTTGGTGCGACTTTCGACCGGCTGCTTGTCGATGATGCGCAACGCGTCTTCATAGCGCCCCGCCATGAAGTAAGAAAAAAAGAACGAGCCGGTCATCACAACGGGGTAGTCGGGATTCAAGCGGATCGCCTGATCCGCAAGCGCCGCCCCACGTTCAGGGTCACCAAACGTGCTCAGCCAACTCGCGTAGAGGACGAGGTTATTCGCATCGCCGGGATTCAAGCGGAGCGCCGTCTCTAACTCCGCCTCTGCCCCTCCGTAATCCCCGCCGATTCCGAGTTGCTCGCCGAGGGCAGCATGAGCGTTGGCGTCCATGGGATCGGCTTCCACCGCCCGCCGCGCCGCCTCCAAAGCAAGCGGGTGAGCTGTTGCGAAATCCGCCTCGTAGTAGGTGGACTGTTCATAGGCAAAGGCAAGACCTGTCCAGGCCCGGGAAAGGGTGGGATCCTGTTCCAGAGACCGCTGAAAGAGAGTGATGGCCTCGTCTATTCGCTCCTTCGTGGGCGTCACCAGCTTGTCCCGAGCGAGGAGATACGTCTCATAAGCACTGAGGTTCTCTGGTCGCCTGCGCTGCGCAGCCTGGTGCTCGGCCTCCATGATGACGCCAGAAGCAGCGCCCAGCCTATTGGCGGCCTGCTGGACGATCTCGGTCTGGAGCGCAAATACGTCCGCAGCCGGCCGGTCCCATCTTTCAGACCAGAGATGGGTGCCGGTTTGCGCGTCAATGAGCTGAGCGGTGACGCGGATATGATCGCCCGCGCGTTGTACTGAACCTTCAAGCACATAGCGAACGTTCAGATCCTTGCCGACCTGCCGCACGTCGACTGCCTTGCCTGCATAGACTTCGGTGGAGTTTCGAGCGATTACCGCGAAATCCCGGTATTGGGCGAGGTCGGTGATGATGTCTTCGGTTATGCCGTCCGCAAGCCTCCCCGTCGCGTCATCACGACCAAGATTGTCGAAGGGAAGAACCGCGATGGACGCTGGTGCTGTTGCGGGATCGGCGGGTAGCAGCCACCAGGCGGCCGCACCGCCAAGCGCAAGCACGATGGCAGCAGCAGCAGCCACGGGCGGAAAACGGCGTAGCCGACGGGTGCGCAGGCTCCAGCCGCGCTTAACCCCTTCCATTCTGACGTTGTAGGTGCGGACCGGCTCCGAGATATTTTTGACCTGCTGCTCACCGGTAAAGTCAATTGGCAGGTTGAGCTTACCCTTCATCTGATCGTAAGCCGTGCCCGAGATCAGCACGCCGCCCGGCGGGCAAAGTTGTTCAAGTCGCTGCGATGTTCACGCCGTCGCCGAACAGATCGTCGCCTTCGACCACGACGTCGCCGAGATTGACACCTATCCGGAAGACGATGCGGCGCTCTGGCGGAGCAGCAGCTTGGTGAGCGGCGACACCTGTCTGCATTGCGACAGCACATGTAACCGCATTGACGACTGAGCGAAACTCGACCAGGGCGCCATCGCCCATCAGCTTGACGATACGGCCTGTGTGTTCGTCAAGCAACTGATCGATCACTTCCGCCCGCAGCGCCTTGATCGCCGCAAGCGTTGCCGCCTCGTCCGTTTCGATGAGACGCGAATAGCCGACGACGTCGGCAGCCATGATCGCTGCAAGTCGCCTTTCCGCTTGGGTCGCCACCATGACGGTCTGCTCCCGTAGCCAGAGCCGTATCGGCACCCGGCATGCCCTTCGATCGTCTCATGTCTCGATTCAAACCGCAATACGCCTTGGGCTGAGTGCATTGATATCGCTCGTGTGGGGATGGTTAGCGGCCCTCCACCCCTACCTAGAACGCCCGCCCTTAACGGCGCAGACGGCAACCGCCTCGCTTCCCTTCAATTTTGCAACTATCTACTCGCAACAATGACATAGGAGTGCCCAGTTTCATCACGTCCGGTGCGCCAAAATTCGACCATTCCGGAACAAAGCCGGGCACAGAGGTCCGCTCCTGACCCTGAGCAGACCCCGTCGGTTGAGCACCGCCACCTGATCTGTTCGCGCGAAGCCTAGCCCGCCCGCAAGACCTCTATGATCGTGGCGATGTCGCGTCTGCCATGGCCCAAGGCAATGGCGCGGCGAAAGAGGCTTGAAATCAGTTCCGGGATTTCCCGGTTGATTTTGGCGGTGCGCGCGTGCTCGACGATTCTGTCGAGCGCCGCATTCCAGACCTCAAGCGTTGCGCCGGGATTGTCGTAGTCCGCTTTACGGATGCGCCAGGCCAAATGTGCAGCCGGATCATCAGGCGGCAACATTGACGCAAACACGTCAACGCCAAGCCCCTCAGCCTCGCATGCCCGAGCGCCATGCCAGACACCAAGGTAGTTTGATAGCTGGTGCGTCATCAAGGCCATGTCGAGCACCGCCGCCGCACCGACTTCTTCGCTCACGTGTCGAAGATCGCCACCAAGACAATCAAGGGTCGGCTTGCACGATTCATAGAGGTCGGTAGATCCGGCAAACAGGATTTGAGCATCCTCGGTTCCAATGCCATCCGGATACGGCAGGATCGCACCGTCCAGTACTTTCACGCCATGCGTTGTAAGCCAGCTCGATAGATCCCGCGCCTCTGCCGGTGTGCCGGTGCTGAGTTGAACCAGCGTTCGCCCCGAAAGTGGTTCAAGCATCCCTGCCTCTTCGATCAAGCTACGCGTGGCGCCGTAGTTGTCTATGCAGACAACACAAACTGGGCTTGCTATCGCAGCATCGGCCGGCGACCTGGCTGGCGTGGCCCCGAGTGATACCAGTGGCTTCATTCGCGCTGTTGTTCGGTTCCAAATGGTCACAGAATGACCTGCTCCGATGAATGCTCGCGCAAGAGCCGATCCCATCGCCCCTAAACCAATCATGGTGACATCAGTCATCTCCGGCTCCCAGATTGAAACTATGTGACGGACAAACGGTAGCGTCTTTCGCATTCGCAGGCGATCACACTTTCGAAGCCAAAGTGGACCAGTCTGGCGCCTCAGGGAGTAGCAACTTCCGGTATAGACTTACTGGGAACATCTGCAGGCGGCCGCCGTAGATGTACTAACCCGGTCATTTCGCTTGTTGGCGCAAAGCGGACTTCGCAGCAAGAATCATAGTGCTCCAACAATGACGTAGCAGTGCCCAGTTTTATCCTGTGCGGCGCGCCAATAAAATCAAACGCTTTTCCGATCTCGCGCCTGCCGATGTCCGTGCTGGACAGCTATTGGCCACGGCATCGCCTAAGCTGAGGCACCCACCGTCGTAGGGGTGCCTCCGGCGATGGTTTCACGGGCAGGGCTCTTGTGTGGCGATCGCCGCCAGGGCGGCATCGCCTTTCGCCCGGTCGATGTAGCTGCTCCACCCCATCCGGTAGGCGACACCATCTTTCGCAAGGTTGATGTAATCGTCGGTCAGCCGGTGGTCAGGCCCGAAAATCAACAACCGCCCCGAGGTATCTTCCTCGACGATCATATGCCCGGACTCGGTGAAATCCATCAGGCCATTGGTCACCGCCAGTATCCGTGCCGCTGCCGCAGCCTCGGCATAGGGGTTGGTGACTTCATCCGTGGCAAAATCATAAATGCGCACATCGCTGCTGGGTTCGATGTAACCGCCCTTGCCGGTGTTCTTGACGTTGTTGTTGAAAATCGCGATCCGGTGGTCATCAAGAATATCGACGTCATGCTGGGCCAGCCACGGGCCTTGTTTCTTCCAGATGATTTCATCCGTCGACGGCCGGTACAGCATCACCAGCGAGCGTTTGCGCATGCTGATGAACAAGTCACCCTTCTTCCAATAGGGGCCATCCTTCAGCACCGGCTGGATATCGTTCATATGCAGCGGATCGTCCGAGAAATTGAACACCTGAAACACCAGATAGCTCAGATCATGCTCATCCAGCAGCTGCGCCATCGACTTTTGAAAGATCAGCTTGCCGTCAGGCGAAACCTCGGTCAGCGCGTCGTCGCGGAACTCCGCCACCTCGGTGACCGGACTTGGCTCGATCAGCGATGGTGCCCAGAAATTGCCTTCGGCATCGACGTTCAGCGAATGGTGGAAATTCGTGGCATCCTCCATCCAGATACGGCGCGAACAGTGGTCCATCTTGACCAAAGGCGAAAACTGGCCATGCAAGACCATGGTGCCATCCGCCAGCATCAAAGGATGCATCGCGCGGAACCGTTCCTTGGTCCACTGGGTGTAATCCATGACTTTCGAGGCGCGGCTGGCCCCGGCCAAAAGCGTGTCCGGATCGGCGATCCAGTGGTGTTTGACCGAAAAGTCGGACAGATCGACAAGGTCGATGACCGAGGTCAGCGTATCGCCGTCAATGCGGCTGAACAAAAGATACCCCGAGATCGGCGAGGGCGCGCCATAATGCGTCCAGCCGGTACGGTTGCCGAACCGCTCATACTGTGCCGCCCCCAAGGGGATCTCGTCCGAGGTCAGCTTGCGGATCGTGTCCGGCAACGAGGCAATATCGAACGCCAGATCCCCGGCCCAGGAATAGGCCGGACGCACTTCGTAATTGTTGCGCGCCTCTGTCTCATTCTTGACGATGGAGGAAAAATAGATGCTCCCCGCGCCAATCACCAGCAGCAGCAAAAACACCGCCCACAGCTCGATCTTTTTGAAAATTATCCGTTCCAATGTCGCATCCCCGTTCGGTATCTATGTCGTCCGGCCAAACGGCCCAGCCGTATCCAGACTGTGGCGTTGCCCGTCAATTGCGCGCAATCTTTCACGAAGTTATGTCCTGCCTCAATGCAAAATTGCGCATCCCTGGTCAAACCTGCAACAACGCCACAGGATCCGCGGTTCTGTTCACAGGCGGGCGCCACCGACGATAGCGCCATAGCCGGGGGCGCTCATGGCGCCGCTGGCCGCAGGCTGATCACCCCGGCGTCGGGGATCTCGGCGCTGAAACGCCCGTCCGCTCCGACATGGAAATACACCGGCTCCGGCGTGCCACCGCTGGCATAGGCCGTCTCCAGCCAATAGTCGCCTTCGGGCAGGCCGAGGATGTCGGCACGGGCCTTGCCGCCGGCGCGCATGACCACCGCCATGCGGCCATCGGGATAGACAAAGGCCAGGGGATCAATCGCATCGGGTGCCGTGCTGTGCGCCGCGATCCGCACTGCGCCCGGCCGGATCGCGTTGAAGTAAAGCCGATTATAGCGCATGTCATCTTCCAGCACGACCTGATGACCGGCGGGCTGGGTGGGATCAATCCGGTAATGGCCATAAACCGCCCGCCCCTGCCAGGCGCTGACATTGGTGTTTTTCAGATCATCGTGCAAAAGCGTATAGGTGCCATTGCCGAACCAGTATTCCAGCATCGAGGTTTCCAGCCCGGCTTGTTTCGCCCGCGCGGCAATCGCCAGAAGCACGTCAGGTGTCGCGCCCTTGTAGCGATGATATGAGAACTCGGCCAAAAGGTCGGTGGCCCCCGGCGTTTGCATGATCCCGTCCAGCCAGGGCACAGCCGCGCGCGCGTCCGACACCGAAGGCGCGATCATGCGCGGGCTGAATCCGGCGTGTTGCAGGCGCTTTGACGTCGCCGCCATCGCCGCCCCCATCAGCTGCGGCGTCCATTCCTTGATGTGGTCGGGTTCCAGAAGCGGCTCAAAGCTGTCGGGCACCACGCCATATTTGTCGCGCAGGTGCAAAAACACCGCCAGAATGAATTCGGCGTATTCCTCGGGGTCGGTGTGGATGTAGATGCCGTTCCTGATCTGCTTGGTGAACGAGACATAGTTGAAGTTGATCTCGATCTTTTCGCCCCGCGCTTTGGCCCGTTCCATCAGGGGCAGCGCGGTTTTCTCCATACGCCAGTCAAGGTCGGCAAAATCGAACCCCTCCCAGGTGATGTGATAAGGGTCATCGTCGTCATTGACAGTGGCATAGCGCAGGTCGCGCCAGCCCTGCATGTCAATCTCCCCGGACAAGAAGCGCTCAAAGGACCGGCTGCGGTTTTCATCGCCCGAAAAAGCTTCAACGCGCAGCCGGGTGATGCCAACCTCGCTAATCATCCGATCAAGGATTTCTTCGCGGTGGGGGTCATATTCGGGCGCCCAAAGCACATCAACGGTGGCTTCCCAACCGCGGATCGTCTGAAACTTCTGGGCGGGATCAAAGCTGACTTCGGCGATGCCCTGCGCCGACGAGACGCGCACGAACACCCAGCTGGCCAGCACACAAAGGCCGACAACCCCGAGCAGGAGTTTCAGACGTCGCCCGCCAGCGCGGCCCGTCGCGGGCAGGTCTTCAGCCATCCTTGCACCCCGCTTTGCTGATCGCCCCTAGTGCTGCGTCCCCAAGGGCACGCGGCACATACCGGCTCCAGCCCATGGTAAAGACCCGGCCATCCGCAGCCCGGTTGATGAACTCTGCAGTCAGGGACTTATCCTTGTCCAGGATCACGAGGCGCCCGGAATTTTCTTCTTCAATAATGGTTCTGCCCATTTCCGTAATCTCGAACAACCCTTCGGTCAGGGTCTTGATATCAAGCGCCTTCATCACCGCCTGATAGGGGTGTGACACCGTGTCGGAGGCAAAGTCATAAAAGGTGATGTCGTTGTTGCCCTCAATGAACCAGCCCTCGCCGCGGTCATAGGCACTGTTATTAAAGACAGCGATCGTGTGGTCGTCAATAATATCGACATCATGCTGTGCCAGCCACGGTCCCTGCTTTGCCCAGATGATCTTGCCGGTGGAGGGGCGATACTGAGCGATCATCGACAGATGCCGCATGCTCAGAAACAGATCGCCTTTCTCCCAATAGGGGCCACTGCTCAAAGCTGGCTGAATGTCATTCAGATGCACCGGATCATTGACATAGCGACCCGCCGAAAACATCTGCTCGGCGTATCCCGACGCTTCCAGCAATTTTGGCAGGGAAATTTCTTGCAAGAGTTTGCCATCGGGGCTGATTTCGGCAACCGCCTGTTCATCAAACTTGCCGCCATATCTTGGATCGGTCGGTTCGATGCGCGATGGCACCCAGATATTGCCGTCAGCGTCGATGTTGGTCGAATGATGGAACAGGTCCACATCCTGCATCCACAGGCGCTTGCCGCATTGGTCCAGACGCATCACCGGGGTTTCTTGATCTTTGACGATCATGCTGCCATCGGCCAGCAGCAAGGGATGCGCCACCTCAAACAAACGGCGGTTCCAGCGCGAAAAGTCCGAGATTTTGGACTCGCGCCGGGCGCCCACCAAAAGGATGTCGGCATCCGGGCGCCAGACATGACGAATTGAAAAATCGCGTAAATCCAGCATTTCAACCACATGCCGGTCTTCATCACCGGAATAGCGGCTTAGCAGCAGATACCCGTCGCCTGCCAGGCCCTTGCCGGCATTGGCAAAGGTCCAGCCGCTGCGGCCCGCAAACCGCTCGGCGCGTTCGGCAAGGCGCGGGTCATTGCGGCCCGCCATTTTTGCGGCGTCTTCCGGCAATTTGGCAATGGACAGCACCAGATTGTCGATGGTGCTGCGATGCCGGGTTTCTTTGGTGGCCAAATGCACAAGCCAGCCAAAGAAGACCATGGCAACTGCGGCCAGGATCGCCAGAAGCAAAACCACCCAGGCTTCGATCTTCCGAAAAAGCAGCTTCTCCATCAACAGCTCCTGAATGGCATTTTCAACACATGGACAAACGTTCCGTCAGCCGCCCTTACAGTCTTGCTGGCTCAGGGTTTTCAGCGCGGCGTCGCCCAGGGCCTGCGGCACATAGCGGCTCCAGCCCAGCTCATAAATATCCCCATCCGCGGCGCGATTGATGAATTCCGTCACCAGATTGCCCGCGTGATCCAGGATCAGCAAGCGCCCGGAGTTCTCTTCCTCAACGATCAACCGCCCCTGATCGGTGAAATCGAACAGGCCTTCGGTCATGGTTTTCACGTCGAGCTTGGCCATCGCCGCTTTGTAGGGCGTCGAGACGCTGTCGCTGGCAAAGTCATAGAAGGTCACATCATTGGTGCCGTCGATGTACCAGCCCTTGCCATGGTCAAAGGCGTTGTTGTTAAAGACCGCAATGGTGTGATCATCAATGATGTCCACATCATGCTGCGCCAGCCACGGACCCTGCTTTTGCCAGATGATTTCATCTGTCGACGGGCGGTAAAGCAGGATCATCGACTTATGCCGCATGCTCAGCAGCAAATCGCCCTTTTTCCAATAGGGGCCATCCGCCAAAACCGGCTGAATATCGTTCAGATGCAGCGGATCATTGAGGTATCCGCCCGAGGTGAACATCAAAGAGGCATAGCCGTGACGCACCAGCATTTCCGGGACCGAGATGCTGAACAGCAGCTTGCCGTCCTCGGGCGAAAGCTCGGCAATGCCATCCTCAAAGAAATACGGGCCCTTGTCGCCGGTCGGCGGATCGACAAGCGTCGGCACCCAGATGTTTCCCTCAGCATCAAGGTTGGTCGAATGGTGGGCAAGATCGTCCGAATAGCGCCATTTCATTCTGGAACAGGCATCGGTGCGGATAAGCGGCGATTGATGGTCCTTGATGATCAGATCACCGTCCGGCAGCAGCAACGGATGGGTCGCCTCGTACAGGCGGGTGTTCCAGCGGTCGAATTTCGTAATGTTGGAAACCCGCGGCACGCCTTGCAGCAGGGTGTCGGCATCCGGTCGCCAGGTATACTTCGTTGATAGGTCGGACAGATCAATAAGCTCGACCAGATGGCGGCTTTCGTCGCCCGAATAGCGGCTTAACAGCAAATAGCCGTCTTTGACGATTGGGGCTGCGCCTTTGGCGGGGGTCCAGCCCCCCCGGTCGCCGAAACGCTCGGTGCGGTTGGCACGTTTTGGATTTTTGCCAAAAGCCAGCCGCATGGCGTTTTTCGGCACCTCGGCAATCTGAATGGCGGTCGCATCGACGGGGTTCAGAACATATTCCTTCTTGCTGGCCGTCAGCACCAGCGATGCAAAGAGCACGGCACCGATAACCCCCAGCAGCGCCAGCAGCAGCACCACCCAGGTCTCGATTTTCGAAAAAAGGAACTTCTCCATGAATCTTTCTCTCAGAAATCTATTGTTTAGAAACAATTTTTAGGCTGGTTTACGCCGTCACCACGCCTCTGGCCAGCCTGCCCAGCTGGCGGCGGCACAGAAGGCAGCGGGTTTCGCCAGCCACTACTTGGGCATATCAGTGCATGCCCAAGAAGTTAGGGCAAGCGCGGTCATCGGAAAAGCCGTCAGAGCCGTGGATTCTGTAGACAAATCCGCGACAATAAGATTCACTTGCCGCAATTGCCCCACGCCCCGCATCAGCCGGGGGGGCGGCGCATAATAAGTTTGATTTAGGTGTCTGGCTTAAGCGATATCTTTTGCTGACATTAGGTCGGCGACGGCAAAGGTGATTGAAAATGAAATGCGTTATCCTGGCAGGGGGCCTTGGCACCCGCCTGAGCGAAGAAACCGTTCGCATCCCCAAGCCGATGGTCGAAATCGGCGGGCGTCCGATCCTGTGGCACATCATGAAAATCTATGCGGCCCACGGCATTACCGAATTCATCATTTGCCTTGGCTACCGCGGCTATGTGATCAAGGAATACTTCGCCAACTACTATCTGCACAATTCCGACGTGACCTTCGATCTGGCCTCGGGCGGCATGGAGGTGCATCGCAATGCGTCTGATCCCTGGAAAGTAACCTTGGTCGATACCGGTCAGGACAGCATGACCGGCGGCCGTCTGGCGCGGGTCATGCCCTATCTTCGGGACGAAGACGCGTTTTGTCTGACCTACGGCGACGGCGTCGGCGATGTCGATATCAAAGGCTTGGTCGCCTTTCACAAGGCCCATGGCAAACTGGCCACTGTCACCGCCGTGCCGCCGCCGCGGCGCTTTGGCCAGCTGAAGCTCGATGGCACCCAGGTCGCGGATTTCTCCGAAAAACCGGTGGGCGAGGGGGGGCTGATCAACGGCGGCTTCTTCGTGCTGTCGCCCAAGGTTGCCAAATATCTCGATGGCGATGCGACGATCTGGGAACAGGCGCCGTTGCGCGGGCTGGCCGACGATGGCCAGCTGTGCGCCTGGGAGCACCGGGGTTTCTGGCAGCCGATGGACACCATCCGCGAAAAACAGGAACTTGAAGAACATTGGGAAAGCGGGCGCGCCCCTTGGAAGGTCTGGAAGTGACACCTTCTTTCTGGAAAGGCAGGCGGGTGTTTTTGACCGGCCATACCGGATTCAAGGGCGCCTGGACCGCCGCATGGCTGGCCCGCATGGGGGCCGATGTCACCGGCTTTGCGCATGCGCCTGAAACCGAGCCGAACCTCTGGACCCTGCTGGGCCTGACCGCCGTGCGCTCGGTCATCGGCGATCTGAATGACCGTGCGGCGCTGGACACCGCCCTGGCCGACGCCCGCCCACAGGTGATCCTGCATCTTGCCGCCCAGGCACTGGTGCGGCGCAGCTACCGCAATCCGGTCGAAACCTTTGCCTCGAACGTCATGGGCAGCGTGCAACTTCTGGATGCGGCGCGGGCCTGCGCCGGGCTGGAGGCCGTGGTCGTCGCCACCTCCGATAAGGCTTACGCCAACGTCGAGCAGATCTGGGGCTACCGCGAAACCGACCCGATGGGCGGGCGCGATCCCTATTCGGCCTCCAAAGGCGCTTGCGAGATTGCCGCCCAGTCGATGGCCAAAAGCTTCTTTGCGCCCTGTGCGGCAGACGGCCACCCGGCCCGCGTCGCCACGGTGCGGGCGGGCAATGTCATCGGCGGCGGCGACTGGTCCGAAGACCGGCTGATCCCCGACATCGTGCGCGGCTGTCTGGGGCCGGACGGCGCCGTCAGCCTGCGCGCACCGCATTCGGTTCGCCCCTGGCAGCATGTGTTGGAACCCATTCGCGGCTATCTGATGGTCGCCGAACGGCTGGCGGCGGGCGATGATGCCGCCGCGTCGGGCTGGAACTTCGGGCCTGACCGTACCGACGAACGGGCGGTGATTGATGTGGCCGACGCCGTCGTCCAAGCCCTTGGCAAAGGCCGTATCGTCATTGAGGAAACCGCAGCGAATGTGCACGAAGCAAAGCTGCTGCGGCTCGACTGCACGCGCGCCCGGATCGAACTTGGCTGGCAGCCGGCGCTGGATTTTGCGGACTGCATCCGGTTGACGGCAGATTGGTATGCGCGCTGGGCCGCCGGTGTCCCGGCTTTTGAAATTTGCCTCGACCAGATCGCGGATTATGAAGGCGCGTTGTTAAAATGACCATTTCCCACTCTCCCAAATGCCGCGCTTGTGGTGCCGATCTGAAACTGACGCTGGTTGATCTGGGGCTGTCGCCCTTGGCAAATTCCTATGTGCCGCTGGCCAAGGCCGGGATGGCGGAGCCAAAATACCCGCTGCATGCCCGCGTCTGCGAAACCTGTTGGCTGGTACAGGTTGATGACGTGGTGCCCGCCGATCAGATTTTTGACGCGGATTATGCCTATTTCTCCTCGTTCTCGGAAAGCTGGCTGGCGCATTGCCGCAGCTATGCGCAAAAGATGACCTCGGCGCTGCAGCTTGGCCGCGACTCGCTGGTGGTCGAGATTGCGTCGAACGACGGCTACCTGTTGCAGTACTTCGGCCATGCCGGCGTGCCGGTTCTGGGGATCGAACCCTCGGGAAATACCGCCGCCGAGGCCGAGAAAAAGGGCGTGCCGACGCTGGTTGAATTCTTCACCGAAAGCCTTGCCAAACGTCTGGCCGCCGAAGGCAGGCGCCCCGATCTGATCTGTTCGGCCAATGTGCTGGCGCATGTGCCCGACATCAATGATTTTGTCCGGGGTGTGGCGGCGCTCTTGACCGAAAATGCCGTCTATACCGTTGAATTTCCACACCTTCTGAACATGATAAAGCAGGTGCAGTTCGATACCATCTATCACGAGCATTACTCGTACCTCTCGCTTCTGGCGGTCGAGAAGATCTTCAAGGATGCCGGTCTGCGGGTGTTCGAGGTGGAAGAAATGCCCACCCATGGCGGCTCGCTGCGGGTCTATGCCTGCCTTGAGGGGGCGAACCATCCCGAAATGCCGGGCGTCGCCAAGGTCCGCGCCGACGAGGCGGCGGCAAAATTCGACCGGGCCGAAGGCTATCAGGGCTTTACCGAGCGGGTCGAGGCGGTGCGCGACGGGCTGATCGACTTTCTCACCTCTGCGCATCACGGCCGTAAAACCGTGGCGGCCTACGGTGCTGCGGCCAAGGGCAACACCATCCTGAATTACTGCGGCATCGGCGCTGACCTGATCAGCTATTGTGTCGACCGCAATCCGGCCAAGCAAAACACGCTGCTGCCCGGCAGCCAGATCCCGGTTTATGATGTGGATGAACTGCGCCGCCGTCGCCCGGATTTCGTGGTGATCCTGCCGTGGAACCTGCGGTCCGAGATCATGGGGCAGCTCTCTGACCTGCGCGCCGACGGCACCCGGTTCGTGACCGCAATCCCCAACGTCAGCGTCACCGCATGACCGGGGCGCGCGTCCTTTTGACTGGGGCGACCGGGTTGATCGGGCGGCAGGTGGTGGCGCCCTTGCGCGCCGCAGGCTTCACGGTTCTGGCCGCCTCGCGCAGTGGGCGCGGCGTTGAAGGCAGCGAAGCCGTGGTTCTGGATTGTCTGGATGAGGCCGCCGTCGGGCGGGCGCTGGCGCAGGCCGAGGCCACCCATCTGATCCATCTGGCCTGGGCGGACGCAGCCAAAGATCGCTGGACCTCGCCCGCCAACCTTGATTGGGCGGCGGCCAGCCTGCGGCTGATCCGGGCCTTTGCGGCGGCGGGGGGCCAGCGTGCGGTGATGGTCGGATCTTGTGCGGAATATGACTGGTCGCAGGCCGGGGCCGGGCCACTGGCCGAAGATACGGCGCTGCGCCCGGCCACGCTTTATGGTGCGGCCAAGGCGGCCACCGGCATGGCGGCCCTTGCCGGGGCCAAAGCGATGGGGCTGTCGCTGGCCTGGGCGCGGCCGTTCTTCTGTTACGGACCGGGGGAACCGCAAGGGCGCTTGTTTGGGGATCTGATCAGGGGGATCGGCGCCGGACAGGTGGTGGACTGCACCGATGGCCTGCAACGCCGGGATTTTCTGCAGACCGAGGATCTGGGCCGCGCCCTTGCGGCAGTGTTGGCCAGCCCGGTCGAGGGGGCGGTGAACATCGCTTCGGGCCAGCCTACGCCGGTGCGTGATGTCATCACCGCCCTGGCCACGGCGCTGGGACGGCCCGATCTTGTGCGGCTTGGGGCGCGGGTGCGGCCTGCGGATGACCCGGATCTGATTGTGGCCGATGTCACAAGGTTGCGCAGGGAAGTGGGCTTTCGTCCGCTCCATGATCTGGCATCCGGCGTCGCGGCAACCCTTGCGGCGGAAAGGCTCTGCGCATGACCAAAGCCTTGACGCACAGTGGCACTATCGGGCGGTTCTTGCGGTTTTTGGCCGTCGGGGTGGTCAATACCGGATTTGGCTATGCCGTATATGCCGGTCTGATCTTGGGGGGGATGACCCCGCAACCGGCCTTGGCTCTGGCCTTCGCCATCGGCATTTTGTGGAATTACATGACCCATGCCCGACTGGTGTTCGGAACCAGCGGTATTGCCAGACTGCTGCCCTATGCGGCGGCTTACGCGGTGATTTATGCCGTCAATGCCCTGAGCCTTGGTCAAGCGCTTCGGGCCGGGATGTCGCCGCTTGGCGCGCAGGCGCTGTTGGTGCTGCCGATGGCGGCACTGTCTTTTTGTCTTATTTCGGCGGTCCTGACCGGCCAACATCCATTTAAACGCAAGTCCGCGCCACCAATCGGCCCGGACCACACCGATAGTTAGGAAGGTATTGGGGATGACCATGATCCAGACCATGAAGTCAAGTCAGGTGTCGGGCCGCGCGCCTTTGTGGCTGGCCCTTGTGGTTTTGCTCAGCGGGGCCGTGGCTTTCGTCGGGCGCGGCACGGTCCTTGAGGTTCTGGAACTTTGGGACCTCGGGCAAAGCCCCAATCCCTACTTTTTGCCAGCCCAGGCGCTGTCGCTTTATATCATCACCCCCCTGACCGCCCTTGCCACATCCATTTTCTTTCTGGCCCCCGGCCTGATCCATGCCACCGTATTCGGGCGCGACAAGGGTGCTGCGTTCTGGCTTTTGTCGGCATTTGCGACCTCCCTGGTCGTGCTGGTGGCGGTCACCAGCCTTGTGCAGATCGCAACCGCCACGGTTCTGGAAGGGCAAGGGTTCTTTTTGACCGTCCTTGGCACCAATATAATCTGCCTGCTGATCGCCGGGCTCAGACTGGCCACAGGCCAGGATCTGCGGCTGCGGCTGGCGGGTCAAGTGTCCGACCTCTGGATCGCCGGAGCGATTTTCTGGGCGTTCCTCGCCCTTCTGGCGCCGAAGTTCTATTGGGAAAATTTTTCCGGTGACGGCTCGGGCGCCCTGCAATTTGCCCGGGTCTTCATCCACACGCTCTGGCCGTTCTGGCCGCTTGAAGCCGGCGTGATCAAGCAAGCGCCGGGCCTGACCTCGATGCTGTTCGTGGCGCCCGAAAGCTGGTTCGTGCGGCTCTGGGGCGAGACGGAGTTTGCAGTGCGCATCCCGCATATGCTGGGGCTGGGGCTGCTTTACCCGGTCTTGACCGCGCTGATCCGTTCGGGCCGCGATGTGGCTTTGCGGGCGACCGACCAGCTCATGATCGTTGCGGCACTTCTGGTCTATTCCATCGCGGTGATCTACTCGGGCGGTTACCATCCGTGGTTCGGCGACAGCCCGATGCCCGCCGCGCGTGAAACTTTGGCGATGGTCTGTTTCATGGGCTACATCCTGGCCTTCATCGAGGATCGCCGGGTTTTGATGCTGACCGCCGGGATCATGGCCTATCTGTCGATCCCGACGGGCGGGCTTTGGCTTTTGCTGTGGCCGGTTGCGGTGGCGCTGGTGGCGCGCCCCTTGCCGCGCGGGCGGCTGATGTTCGCGGGCGTTGTTCTGGCGGCGGCAGCGGCGGTGGCGGTGCTGGGCCCGGTGCTGGTGCACCTGCTGGGCTTGCCGTTTCCCGGCGATGAATTCGACGCCCGCGGGGTCCTGCAACGTCTGCGCTTCATTTCGGTTGCCGACTGGAACCGCTTTGCCTTTCTGGCCGTGCCCATCGGCATCCTGCCCGCGGTCTTTCTGCTGACCTGGCGCTGGCAAGATACCCTGTCACGGTCGCTGACCCTGTTGACGCTGGCGTTCTTCTTGTTTTTCTACTTTCAGGGCTACCGGGTCTTGCTGCACCACTTCATCCCGGCGATGTTCCCGCCGCTGGTGATCATGTGGCGCTCGCCGCTGATGGCATCGCTGCCCGCGCGTCTGACGGCGGCTCTGGCACTTTTGGCTTCGCTGTGGCTGGCCTGGCCCGATGAGCCGGGGCTGCACAGCCATGACCGCGCCTTTGCCGCCTATATCCAGACCGAAGGCCCGCGCTTTGCCAGTGCCGAACCGGCCCCCGGCGAACGCTTCCGCGGCTTTGAGCCGCAAGCGCTGGATACCTTCCACGATCTGTTCGGAAAGCTGTTGCCGATCGGCTATTCCGAAAACGAACCCAGAAAGCGGTTCTTCGGCGCCCCGCTGGTCTGGTTCTACTATTCGGAATTTCCCAAACCCGAAGGTCAGGTCATCAACTACCGGATCAAACCGCTTGACGCTGCCCTGCCCGCCGATGGCACGCTGTTCGCCAGCCATGAGGGTTACGGCCTCTATATCCGCGACATGGCGCTTTATGAGCAGCATAAATCCATGAAATTGCCGGTCGATACCGGGGCCCATATTCTGCACACCAACCGCGAAATAATCTTTGGAGTTGGAGCAAACTGGCCAAATTTCTGGGGCGACCGCTTGGTCATTGACCTTGTGCCGATTGCAAAGCGCCTACTCGGGCAGGAATAAACCGATCAACCCCAACGGCGGGGCAAGGGAATAAGACATGGAATTTTCAAAAGGACTGTTTATCCTCGGCAGCGCGGCCTCGGTTCTGGGCCTGACGCTGGTGGTGGGGATGCATGCGGCGGTCAAGGAAACCCGGCTGTTCCACACGGTCTGGGGGGCGCTCGACAATACCAAAACCCTGTACGAGGAACTCCCGAACCTGCGGGGCACCCGGCCCATCCATTTCCTGCGCCCGGCGATCTATCCGGGTGACGGCGTGACAATGAATGCCAAGGGCGCCAAGGCCGATGATCTTTTGTTGCTGTCGGGGTTCTTCAAGGACGACAACAAAGTGCGGCTGATCCGCCGCGACGGCACGGTGCTGCGCGAATGGGTGATCCGCGCGCACGCGCTTTTCGGCGACACCAGCTTTTTCCGCGACCCGCCGGTGACCGATTGGAACGCCATCACCCATGGCACCATCGCCACGCCCGAGGGCGATATCGTCCTGAGCTTTGAAAGCGGTGGCATGGTGCGTCTGGACCGCTGCGGCAAGGTGAAATGGACTTCGGATGCGATCACCCATCACTCGCCGAACTGGCTGGCTGACGGCGGCATCGTGGTGTCTGGTGGCCGCTATGTCGATCTGCCCGACAGCGAAATCCCCTGGCCCTTCAAGGGGCCGTATTGGGAAGATCTGGTGTTCAAGTTTGAGGCCGACGGCAAGAAAACCTTTGAAAAAGCCCTGACAACGCTGTTCATCGAAAATGGCCTGGAAGGCTGGCTCACTTCGACCGGCAACTTTGGCACCCGCGTGAACGGCGAGTTTCATCTGAACGAGGTGGAGGAACTTTCGCCGCAGATGGCGGCTGATTTCCCGATGTTTCAGGCGGGCGATCTGCTGATCTCGCTCCGGAACCGCAACATGATCCTGGTGACCGACCCCGAGGTGAAGCGCATCAAGTGGTGGAAGGTCGGCCCCTGGCTGCGCCAACATGACCCGGACTTCGAAGCCGGTGGCAAGATCACCATGTTCGACAACCATTCCGACGATTCCCCCACGGGCGAACACGCAGGCGGCTCGCGGATTTGGGCGGTCGATCCCGCCACGGATATCGCCACAAGCCTGTATGGCGGCCGCGATGGCCAACGGATGTATTCGCCCGAACGCGGCACCCATCAACGTCAGCCCGACGGCAATATCCTGATCACCGAAGCCCAGCAGGGCCGGGCTTTCGAGGTAACGCCGCAAGGGGAAACTGTCTGGGAATATGTGAACCGCTATGATGCGGACACCGTCGCCTGGCTGCACGATGCCGAGACCTATGATCCGACGTTCTTCACCGTCACCGACTGGTCCTGCCCCACCCCCGAATGACGGCGGCCCCGAATGACAGCGGCATCGGCGCGGCTTAAAGCCGTTTGCGTTGGATCTGCCGCGCCAAGGCGGCGCTCATCAAGTCCTGCCGGGCTCTCTGCGCTGGCGCGGAGCGAGGAAAGCCGGGCAGGCTTGACGAGCGGCTGAGTCAGCAAGGGCGCAAATCGCTTTAGCTGCCAGCCGCCCAACAGCGCGCCGCAGGGTTGCCCGCGGCACGATCTTTTACTTGCCGGTCCAGTCCGCCCGGTAGCGGATGATCTTGCGGCCGGGGAAGGCGGCTTCAAGCGCCGCATCGTCGAGCCTGCCGGTGTCGTGCAGATAGACCGTGCCCCGCAACCAGGGATCGTTCAGCATCAACGCGCCGCCAATGTCGCCATTTTTGGTCACCAGCACCACCGCATTGTCGAATTGCCCGCTCTGCGCGTCTTCGCGCACCGTCGGGTGATAGCCGCCGTATTCGTAGTATTTGGTCACCGCACGCCACGGCAAAAACACGCAAAACCCAAAGACGCAGGCGAACCAAAAGACGGAATCGATGCGGATGAACACCGTGTCGTCGCGTTCCGGGAACCGCATGCGGATCGCCTGATAGCCCCGCGCCGACAAATAGAACAGCGGGAACGACGCCAGGAACCAATAGCGCGGGCCGATGTAATAGCTGTCGGCGAACCAGTAAAAGAACATCGCCAGCACCACCGCCCCGATCACCATCATCATCATCAGATCGGTGCGGTTCGGCCTTTGCCACAGCAAGAACGCCACGATCAGCGCCAAAGACCCAACGCTCCAGCCAAACATATCGAATTGCAGGCTGGCAATCAGCGTCACCGTGTTGATCAGCGCCTCCCCAACCGAATGACCCGGCCAAAGGTCCAGCGTGCCCCAGCCCCCCGGTGGGCCAATATCCGGGCCAAAGCCGTAAGCATTGGCCCCTTGCCCCCAGGTCCGGTCCAGATACAGCGTCAGCGGTTGCGTCAGGGCATTGCCGGTGATTTTGGCATTGTAGAGCAGGGCCAGCCCCCCGGTGCCGATGCAGCCAAGCAGATAGGCGGCGGCGCGCCAAACCCCGCCGCTGCGCCCGAGCAGCACCCAGACCCCGGTCAACCCGCCGATCACCAGCCCGTCCAGCGGCCGCGTCGCAAAAATCCAGCCCATCGCCAATCCAGCCAGCAGCAGCCGCCGGACGCTGCCCCGCCCCCCATCCGCGGCCCGCAGCACCATCCACCAGCCAAACAGCATCAGCGTCAGCGTCAGGGTATGGGGCATCAGGGACGCAGCCATCGCCAGCAGCCACGGCGATGCGCCCATCATCATCGCCACCAGATCCGCCTGATCGCGCCCGGCCAGACGTTTGGTGATCGCATGGGCCAGCAAAACGCTCAGTGCCGCCAGCAAAGGGTTCACCAGCCACGGCACCCCGGCGGCCACGCCCGCCGCCAGCATCAGCGGCCACCCCGGCACGGTCGCCGCATACCAGCGACCGTCCTTCACCTCGAACAGGTAATAGTCCAACCCGGCTTGCGCGGCCTCCGGCGGGGCCGGGGCGGTCAGCGCACCGCCGGCGAAAGTTTGCGCCTGAAACAGATAGGCCACCTCATCCTCGACATGGGGCATCCGCTCAAAGGCATAATAGCCAAGGATCAGGCTGACCCCCAGCGTCACCAGAGCCGGCACCAGCGGCGCCAGACGGTAAAGCCCGCTGATCGGGCTTTTGACCTGGCTCATCGCCGCCAAAACCGACAGATGCGTAAACACCAGCGCAATGCCAACGACCACATGCGCGCCGTAAGCCGCCCCCGCGCCCCGCGCCACGAACCCCAGCAGCGGCACCGACAGGATCCCGGTCAGGATGACAAACAGCGCGATCCGCCCAAACCCCAGACGCTTTTGCGTTTCCGCCATGATATGCGCGAACCCTGATCCGCCCAGAACCAGTGCTGCGGCCAGCGCCTCGGCGGCAATAACGCCGATGGTCGCCCATTCCTTCCAGTTTTTCGGCTCCAGATGCAGGGCCGGGAACCACAACGGATCGGTCACATAAAGCTGCGCCGCCCCGCCGACGATCAGGAAAAACGCCAGAACCCCAAAGGTCATCGCCTCATGCCGCGCGCAAATGCCAAAGACCATCAGCGCCACCGCGCCAATGGCGAAATACCACCGATCAATCAGCGCCGTCGGCCAGCCCATCATCGTATCTTGCACGAAAATCGCCGCAACCATGACGAAAGTGCCGGCAATCAGCGCCGAGGTTCCCAGCACATAAGACCGCGAAAATTCAGGAGAGCTCATGCGCGTTTCGCCGATCTGGTTGCCAGGGTTGGGGCAGCGGGCTGCGCCTCCTCTGGTTGGGACAAATTAATCAGCTCGCGTTCAATGACCATCGGCCCTCCGCGCACCTGATTGTGGATCGAGGTGATGTATTCGCCCAGCATGCCAATGAACAACAGCTGGACCCCGGACAGAAAGAAGATCGCCACGATGATCGTCGTCGTCCCGCGCGGCGCGATGCCAAAGCCCAGAAGGTTGGCGATGATGGAAAACACCGCGAACAGGATGCACAACGCCGCGATCCCGATCCCGGCAAAGGTGCAAAACCGCATCGGCGCTTTGGTAAAGGCGAAGATCGCGTTCAGGGCCTGATCGACCAGCATGAACAGATTGTGCTTGCTGACGCCGCGTTTGCGCGCCCGCCAGGTGTAGGGCACGATGATCCGCCTGAAGCCGACCGAGGCGATAATGCCGCGGATATAGGGGTAATGGTCATTGTGCTGCAAAACTGCGTCCAGCACCTTGCGGTCCACCAGCTGAAACTCACCGACATCGGGCGACAGCTCGAAATCCGACAGCGCGTTCACCAGCCGGTAGAAAATCTTGCGCGAGGTGCGCAGCGCAAAGGTTTCCTCGCGGGTCGACCGCGCCCCGGCGACGATCTCATAGCCCTGTTCCCACAGCTTGACGAATTCAGGCAGCAACTCGGGCGGATCTTGCAGATCAACCGGCAACATCACCAGCGTCGCATCCCCCGTCGCATGGCGCAACCCGTTGAAGGTCGAGCGGAACACCCCAAAGTTGCGGGCATTGACCACAACCTTGACCGATGGATCCGCCGCCGCAATCTCCCGCAGGATCTCCACCGTGCGATCCGAGGAGCAGTTGTCGATGAAGATATGTTCGCGCTCATACCCCGGAAGATCGCGCTCGAAGATCGCCTTTACCGTTTGGTAACAGGTCTCGACATTGTCTTCTTCGTTGTAACAAGGCGAAACGATTGAAATTTTCTTCATGGGCACCAGGAACCTTGGAAAAGGGAATAGCGCAAAAGGCGCCGATACAAGGAAAAAAACCGAAATAACCCGAGTCGGTGATGGTTTAGCTTAACGCAATTTTCCCGGCATGGGCGGATTTGTGCCAAAGGCTTTTGTTATTGTTTCCTATTCTTGAATAAACGCTCTTGGAAGGCCCGATCATCTGCGAAAACTTCCGACGGTGGCCAGTTGCATTTTGCAAGGCTCGGATGGGCCGCGGCGACGCACAGCGAACAAGCTGACGCGATATGTCAAATATCTTTCGCAAAAAGTGAAACTATCGCCCCCTCGACCGCTATAGTCTTGGTCAAATCAGGAGGATTCCCATGCCGCTTGCTGTCTCCAAAGAGGTTTTCATCACCTGCGCCGTCACCGGATCGGGGGCGACGCAAGATCGCAGCCCTCATGTGCCGCGCTCGCCGCAGCAAATTGCCGACAGCGCCATCGCTGCGGCCAAGGCCGGGGCAGCGATCGTGCATTGTCATGTCCGTGATCCCGAAACCGGCAAACCCTCGCGCGATCTGAAGCTTTACCGCGAACTCACTGACCGCATTCGCGCCAGCGACACCGATGTGGTCCTGAACCTGACCGCAGGGATGGGCGGTGATATGGTTTTTGGCCCGGTGGAAAGCCCGCTGCCGCTGAACCCCAAAGGCTCTGACATGGTGGGTGCATCCGAACGTGTCGCCCATGTCGCCGACTGCCTGCCCGAGATTTGCACGCTCGATTGCGGCACGATGAACTTCAATGAAGCCGACTATGTGATGACCAACACCCCTGGCATGCTGCGCGCCATGGGCCAGATGATGACCGATCTGGGGGTGCTGCCCGAGATCGAGGCCTTTGACACCGGCCATCTGTGGTTCGCCACCGAACTGGTGAAGGAAGGCGTTCTGAAATTCCCCGCACTGGTGCAGCTGTGTATGGGCGTGCCCTGGGGGGCGCCGAATGACCTCAACACCTTCATGGCGATGGTCAACAATGTGCCGCAGGGCTGGAACTGGTCGGCGTTCTCCCTTGGCCGTGATCAGATGCCCTATGTGGCGGCGGCGGTGCTGGCCGGCGGCAACGTCCGGGTCGGGCTTGAGGATAACCTCTGGCTTGGCAAGGGCCAGTTGGCGACCAACGCGCAACTGGTCGAGCGGGCAGGAGCCATCATCGAAAACATGGGCGCGCGGCTGATGACGCCCGCCGAAGTGCGCACGAAGCTGGGGCTCACCAAGCGGGCGCCACGGGCACGCTGACCGGCAGACGCGCGGAATACGTCGGGAATACCTCTGAAATACCTGCGGAATAGGTTCCGCTGACTTAAGAAAGGTGCATCATGGCACGCAAGGCAGCCATCATCGGTGGTGGCGTTATCGGCGGCGGCTGGGCCGCGCGGTTCCTCTTGAATGGCTGGAACGTCGCGGTCTTCGATCCCGACAGCCAAGCCGAACGCAAGATCGGCGAAGTGCTAGCCAATGCCCGGGCCAGCCTGCCCGCCTTGTCGGATGTGCCGCTACCGCCCGAGGGCAAACTTAGCTTCGCGCAGACGATCACCGAAGCCGTGGAGGGTGCTGATTATATTCAGGAATCTGTCTCTGAAAGGCTGGAGCTGAAGCATCGCGTCTTCGCCCAGATCCAGCAATCTGCTCATGGTGTGCCGATCGGATCTTCAACCAGCGGTTTTAAGCCGTCGGAATTGCAGCAGAACGCTGCCGACCCGTCGACGATCTTCGTCGCCCACCCATTCAACCCGGTCTATTTGCTGCCCTTGGCCGAAGTGGTTCCAAGCCCGAAGTCAGACCCACAACTAATTGAAAACGTAAAGATAATACTGCGTGAAATTGGCATGTTCCCGCTGCATGTCCGCAAGGAAATCGACGCCCATATCGCCGACCGTTTCCTTGAGGCCGTCTGGCGCGAAGCCTTGTGGCTGGTCAAGGACGGCGTCGCCACCACTGAGGAAATCGACGAAGCCATCCGCATGGGCTTTGGCCTGCGCTGGGGCCAGATGGGCCTGTTTGAAACCTACCGCGTCGCTGGTGGCGAAGCCGGCATGAAACACTTCATGGCGCAGTTCGGCCCCTGCCTCAGCTGGCCTTGGACGAAACTGATGGATGTGCCTGAATTCACAGAGGAATTGGTCGATTTGATCGCCGGTCAGTCCGATGCGCAATCCGGCCATCACTCGATCCGCGAGCTGGAACGCATCCGCGATGGCAACCTCGTCGGCTTCCTGCGGGTGCTGAAAGACCGCGACTGGGGCGCCGGCAAAGTCTTGAAGGACCATGACAAAATGCTGGCCGCCGCAATGCCTGCACCAAAGTCTGATCCGATGGTCATGGCCCATATGCAGGTGCTGCCGGGCTGGATCGACTATAACGGCCACATGACAGAAAGCCGGTATTTGTTTGCAGGGTCAGAGACTTGCGACAACTTTCTGAGGATGATCGGCGCCGATATGGACTATGTAAAAGGCGGCCACAGCTATTACACCGCCGAGTCGCATATCCTGCATCTGGGCGAGGCGAAGCTCGGCGACCGGCTGACCGGTTCGGTTCAGGTTCTGGCGGCAGATGAAAAACGCATCCATACCTTCATCCGCATTCAACACGGCGATGAGGTCGTCGCCAGCATCGAACAGATGCTGCTGCATGTCGATATGAAGGCCGGTAAAACCAGCAATGCGGCAGCGGAGGTGCTGGCAAAACTCATGCCGATCACTGCGGCCCACAAGTCCCTGCCACGACCCGAGGCAGCGGGCCGCGCTGTCGGTCAGCGGAAATAAAGGAGCAAAATCATGGATTTCGGCCTCTCTGATGAACAGAAGATGATCGTCGAGACGACACGCGCCTTTGTCGAGAATGAGCTTTACCCGCATGAGGCCGAGGTGGAACGCTCCGGCCATCTGCGGATGGAGCTGATCCGCGAAATTCAGACCAAGGCGATCGAGACGGGACTTTATGCCGCCAATATGCCCGCCGAAGTCGGCGGCGCCGGGCTCGATACCCTGACCTGGCTGCTTTATGAGAAAGAACTGGGGCGCGCCAATTATGCGCTGCATTGGACCTGCGTGGCGCGGCCCTCGAACATCCTGCTGGCGGGCACCGAAGAGCAACGGGAAAAGTACCTCTACCCCTGTATCCGCGGCGAAAAATGGGATTGTCTGGCGATGACCGAACCCGGCGCCGGGTCGGATCTGCGCGGCATGAAGGCCAGTGCCAAACCCGATGGCGATGATTGGATTTTGAACGGCACCAAACATTTCATCAGCCATGCCGATATCGCCGATTTTGCCATCGTTTTCATGGCCTCGGGCGAAGAAGACACCCCGCGCGGCCCGAAAAAACGCATCACCGCCTTTTTCGTTGACAAGGGCACGCCGGGCTTCACCGTGCGCGACGGCTACCGCAATGTCAGCCACCGCGGCTATACCAATGCGGTGCTGGAATTCAACGACTGCCGTCTGCCCAATGCCGCGATCCTGGGGGAGGTCCACAAGGGCTTCGAGGTCGCCAATACCTGGCTGGGCGCCACCCGGCTTCAGGTGGCCTCCACCTGTCTTGGCAGGGCAGAGCGCGCCCTTGAGCATGCCGTCAGCTATGCGGCCGAGCGGCAGCAATTTGGCCAGAAGATTGGCAAGTTCCAAGGCGTTTCGTTTAAGCTCGCCGATATGGCGATGGAACTGAAAGCGGCTGAACTTCTGACCCGCGAAGCGGCGTGGAAGTTTGATCAAGGCACCGTGACCGAGGCCGATATGGCGATGGCCAAGCTGAAGGCCACCGAAATGCTGGCCTTTGTGGCAGATGAGGCAATCCAGATCCACGGCGGCATGGGTCTGATGGACGATCTGCCGTTGGAGCGGATCTGGCGCGATGCCCGCGTTGAGCGGATCTGGGAAGGCACCTCTGAAATCCAGCGTCACATCATCAGCCGCGAAATGCTGCGCAAACTTGGGGCATAAACGATTCACGCCTCCGGCGGGGATATTTGGAAAAAGAAGAAGTAACGAAATGTTAACCAAGCGGCGCAATTGTGAAGTCACGGTACAGGCGGGGACGCCGATGACCGTAAAAGGAGAAGGCGCTCTGTCCCGAAAGGGGCGGGGCGTTTTCCACATCTTCTTTTCGAAAATATCCCCCGGGGTCCGGGGGCAGACCGCCCCCGGCCTTGACCAGACGCGCAGGGGCCGGGTATGAGCCGCGACCTGTCCCGGCTTTTGCGCCCCCGCTCAATCGCCGTCATGGGCTCGGTCTGGGCCGAGAATGTCATTGCCCAATGCCACAAGATGGGCTTTGCCGGACCGGTCTGGCCGGTGCATCCGACCAAGCCGATGATTGGCGGGGTGAAGGTCTATGCCGCGCTGGCGGATTTACCGGAAGCGCCCGACGCGACGTTCATTGGCGTTAACCGTCATGCGACAGTCGGGGTGGTGGGCGAATTGTCGGCGATGGGGGCGGGGGGGGCGATCTGCTTCGCCTCGGGCTGGACCGAGGCGGGGGAGCCTGAGCTGCAAGATCAGCTGGTGGCGGCGGCGGGCGCCATGCCGATCCTTGGGCCCAATTGCTACGGGGTCATCAATTATCTGGACGGAGCGCTGTTGTGGCCGGATCAGCATGGTGGACGGCGGGTGGAGAGGGGGGTGGCGCTGTTGTCGCAATCTTCCAACATCGTCATCAACATGACCATGCAGACGCGGGGGTTGCCGGTGGCCTATGTGGCCTGTCTGGGCAATGCCGCGCAGGTGGGTCTGGCGGAATTGGCAGGCGCGCTGTTGGCGGATGCGCGGGTGACCGCCATCGGCATGTATGTCGAAGGTATTGACGACGCCCCGGCATTAGCGGCCCTTGCCGAAGCGGCGCGGGCGGCAGGCAAGGGCATTGTCTGCATCAAATCCGGCAAGACCGAATTGTCGCGGACGGCAGCGGCCTCACACACCGCGTCGCTGGCGGGGGGCGGCGCTGCCTCTTCGGCGTTCCTGCGGCAGGCCGGAGTGGCCGAGGTCACGACCCTGTCAGAACTGATCGAAACGCTGAAAATATTCCACGTTCACGGGCCGCAGATCGGTACGCGGCTGTGTTCGCTGTCGTGTTCGGGTGGCGAAGCCGGATTGGTGGCCGATCTGGCAGCACCTTTCGGCATTGACTTTCCCGCGCCGTCAGAGGCGCAGCGCCAAAGGCTGGGCGAAATCCTTGGCCCGATTGTGACCATCGCCAACCCCTTGGACTATCATACCTTCATCTGGGGCGACGGGCCGCGCACGACGGATGTCTTTACCACGATGCTGGCAGGCTATGATGCGGGCATGTATATCATCGACCCGCCGCGCCCGGATCGCTGCGATCCGGCCTCGTTCCAGCCGGCCCTTGACGCTATCGTTGCGGCGGGCCGGGCCACGGGGAAGCCGGCGTTTCCGGTAGCATCGCTGCCGGAGAATTTTGATGAGGACCGCGCG
>JANMDM010000079.1:0-13445 GCA_031376305.1 Pseudomonadota bacterium
GATGCCGCTGTGTGGGCGCTCATGCGCCACGGCACAGACCAGTGCCGTTTGCCCATAGCTTTTTCCGGTGCGGGCAATCCCGGCACGGGTCGCCGTGGCAGACTGACGCCCGTCGCAACCGGCGATCATCCTGGACGTCAGATGGCGACCGTCGGACAGAGTAACGGTGATGCTTGCCGAGCCCGCCTTTTGTGCTGTGACCGTGGTGCCGGGAATATGGGTCAGGCCCGGCGTATCGGTCATGGCGGCAAGGAACGCGCCATAGAGTACACGGTCTTCGATCATGAAGCCCATCGGGCCTTCCTCGATTTCAGCGGAATCGAAATGCAGGAAGTGGCGCGATGGCCCTTCACCGGCGCGCCCGTCGCTGGCCTTGATTTGCTCGATTGGCTGGCTTTGCCCTCCGACATGAGTCCAGACGCCAATCGCTGTCAGCAGCCGCTGTGACGCGATGGCCAGGGCATAGGCGCGCCCGTCGAAGGCGGCTTCGGCACGGGCGCGGGCGGGTTGCGCATCTATCAGCGTGACGGCAAGACCGGCGCGGGCCAGCGCCAGCGCAAAGGCCGGGCCGTTCAGCCCGCCTCCGACGATAATTACATCTGCATCCAAGGTCATGACGCCATTATCGCGCCGACGCACCGGGATTGTCCATGCGATCCCTTGCCGCTACCCTTCGGGCTGAACCGGGAGGCGACAACGATGGATTGGCAAGGGATGACGGCGGCCGAACAAGGCAAGGCGATTGACCGCGGTGATTTGGATCCTGTGGCACTGACCCAATTCTATCTGTCAGCGATTGCGGCGCATAAGGCGGGCGACCGCATCTATGCACGTCTGACCGAAGATCGGGCGCTGGCCGAAGCTGAGGCGGCGTCCAGGCGCGCCAAGGCGGGGTTGCGCTTGTCGCCCTTGGATGGGGTCCCTGTATCGTGGAAAGATCTGTTCGACACCGCCGGAGTTGCGACCGAGGCCGGATCGCGCCTGCTCTTGGGCAGGGTGCCTGCGCGGGATGCCGCAGTTTTGCGTAATGCTACTGCGCAAGGTCTGATCTGCCTGGGCAAGACCCATATGACTGAACTGGCGTTTTCAGGGCTTGGTCTGAACCCGATGACCGCAACACCGCCCAATGTGCACGATGCAAAACTGGTGCCGGGGGGATCATCGTCCGGGGCTGCGGCTTCGGTGGCCTTTGGGTTGGCGGCGGCGGCTGTAGGGTCTGATACGGGTGGGTCGGTGCGCATTCCGGCAGCCTGGAATGATCTGGTGGGATTGAAGACCACGCATGGCCGTATGGCTATGGGCGGTACCGTGCCTTTGGTCGAAAGCTTTGATACGATTGGGCCTTTGACCCGGACCGTCGAAGACGCAGCCCTGATGCTGGCAGCGCTTGAAGGGCAAAAGCCAGCCGATCTGACTGGCGCAAGCCTGAAGGGTGCGCGGCTGATGGTCTTGCAGTCCGTGGCCTTGGAGGAGTGCCGCAAAGGGCCGCTGGATGCGTTCAACGCGGCGGTTGCGCGGTTGCGCGACGGCGGTGCCACGGTCGTGGCGGGCGCGGTGCCGGAGCTGACCAAGGCGATGGGCCTGTCGGGGATTTTGTTCACCGCCGAAGCTTACGGCATCTGGCGTGATGTGATTGAGGCGGCGCCAGACCGCATGTATGCACCGATCCGCGACCGGTTCCGGCTGGGGGGGAGTTATTCGGGCGCCGATTTCGTGGTGGCCTGGCGAAGGTTGCGGGAAATTCGCGCGATATGGGCGGCCAAAACCGCTGGTTTTGATGCGGTTCTGGCCCCGACGGCGGCAATTCTGCCGCCCGATGCCCATCGGTTGCAGACCGATGCGGATTACTTCACCCAAGAGAATCTGCTGGCGCTGCGCAACACCCGGATTGGCAACCTGATGGGGCTTTGCGCCCTGACCCTGCCCACGGGTGTGCCATCGACCGGGATCATGCTGATGGGCGCTCCGGGAACCGAAGAACGGCTCTTGCGGCTGGGGGTTGCGGCTGAGGGTGCGCTGCGCCACTGACATTGGGCGCAAATGCCACAATCTGATTGCGCAACCATCCAGAAAGCATCGCTTTTTCTGGACCCGCCCGAACCGATTGGCTAGAGTTGGACCATACGGGGCGCAATGACCCCGAAGATTGAGGCATGTATGGCGTTTCCAGAGCGGTTTTCGAACCTGCCAGAATACGCATTTCCGCGTTTGCGGAGGCTTCTTGACGCCCATCAACCGGGCGGCGGGCCTATTGCCATGACCATCGGTGAGCCGCGCCATCCGATGCCCGCATTTGTCGGCGAAGTGCTGGCGGCGCATCTGGGTGAATTCGGCCTCTACCCACCGAACGACGGATCACCTGAACTGCTCGCTGCCATCGCGGCTTGGCTGAAACGCCGCTATGGCGCGGATCTTGGCCCGGAACGGCTGATGGTGCTGAACGGCACGCGCGAGGGGCTTTTTGACGCCTGCCTCGCACTTTGCCCCGAATCCAAGGGCGGCAAGCGGCCTGTCGTGCTGATGCCCAACCCGTTTTACCAGGTCTATGCGGCTGCCGTGCTGTCTGTCGGGGCGGAGCCGGTCTTTGTGCCAGCAACCGCCGACACTGGGTTCTTGCCAGACTATGAAAGTCTGTCAGCCGAGATCTTGAACCGCGTCGCACTGGCCTATCTGTGTTCGCCCGCCAACCCGCAAGGGGCGGTGGCATCGCGCGACTATCTCAAGCGGCTTTTGCAACTGGCAGAAACCCACGACTTCACCCTGCTTGCGGATGAATGCTATTCCGAAATCTGGCGCGACGCGCCGCCGACCGGGGCGCTTGAAGCGGCGGCAGATGTTGGCGCCAATCCGGAACGGGTGGCGGTATTCCATTCCCTGTCAAAGCGCTCGAACATGCCTGGGCTTCGCTCAGGCTTTGTCGCGGGCGGGCCCGAGGCAATCCAACGGTTTCGGCAGTTGCGCAGCTACGGCGGGGCTCCGGTGCCGCTGCCCATTCAACGGGTCTCAGAGCGGGCTTGGCAGGACGAGACGCACGTCGTCGAAAACCGCGGGCTTTACCATGAAAAATTCCGCATCGCCGATCAGGTTTTCGCTGGAATTCAGGGCTATCAAGGCCCCGAAGGCGGCTTTTTCCTCTGGTTGCCAGTCCCAGATCAGATCGGTGATGGCGAAGCAGCGGCACTGAAGTTATGGGTCAAGACCGGGGTCAGGGTTCTGCCGGGGGCATACCTTGCCCGCGAAGTGGACGGCCATAACCCCGGAACAGGCTATATCCGCGTGGCCATGGTCGCGCCGAAATTTGAAATGCAGCGCGGGCTTATCCAGCTTCGCGACTGCATCTATGTGTAGGGACGAGCAAGCATGGCTTCTTATCAGGCAAGACGGCGCGATCCATTGATGGATCAAAAGATGCAGGCCGCGATCGAGCGGCGCGGCAAAGAGCTGCTTGGCGCGATCTTGCTGGGGCTTGGCGCGTTGGTCGCGATGCTGCTGATCAGCTACTCGCCCGAGGATCCAAGCTGGTTCACCGCCACCGATCAGCCGGTGCAAAACCTTCTGGGCCGTTTTGGCGCGGCCATTTCAGCGCCGCTGTTTGTGATTGCCGGACGTGGGGCATGGGGTGTGGCGCTGGTCCTGGCGGTATGGGGCGCGCGCCTGATCATGCATCGCGGCGAGGAGCGTGCCGTTGCCCGGTCGATCTTTGCACCGATTGCTGTTGCGATGATGTCGGTCACCGCCGCGACCCGTGTGGCGGGCGAAGGCTGGGACCAAAGCTTTGGTCTGGGCGGGCTGTTTGGAGACACGGTTCTGGGCGCGCTTTTGGGTGTGGTGCCGGCCAATGGCAGCATCAGCCTGACGATGACAGCACTTTTGCTGGGCGCTGTGACCTTGGGGATGCTGTTGTTCGTTTTGGGTTTTGACCGGGCGGAGCTTGGCGTCATCACCCGCCGCACGTTGATTGCCACGATCTATGGCTATGACTGGCTTATGCGCACGTTGGGCACCGGTGCGGCAATGTCGATCCGTACCGCACAGGGTTTGCAAGAACTGAACCGCGAACGACGGGCGTCTGCGGCAGCGTCGCGCGCCGACGCGGAAATGCGCTATTCGGACCCGGTCGCGAACCCTGCCGCCGGGCCGAATGGCCGCGCACCTGTCTTGCGTGCAGAACCGCGCTTTCCCGGTGATATTGCCCCGCAGAGGTCGGTGCCTGCTGACACTGCAGTGGAAACAAGTGGCTTTTTTTCCCGCGTGCCGGGGTTATTGCGCCGGATCGTTGACCCTGAACCCGATCTTGAGCCTGAACTCATCGACCTGGCCCCGGCTGATGCTGTCTGGACAACTGACGCCCCCAGCCCGGACCGGATCCGCAGCCGAATTGCGGATGCGGTGAAATCCCGCGGCGGGTCGCTGGCGCAGCCCATCGCAGACCCGGGCCAGCGAATGGAGCCGCCGCTGAGCAAGACCGGCGCAGTCATAGCGGCCAAGGGTGCGCGCGGTGCGGACCCGTTGATCGTCCCCCGCTTTGCACAGCCCGAGCCTTTGCGGTTTGGGGCAGACACTGGCGAAGAAGAAGTCGATTGGGATCGCAACGCTTTTGCCAATCTTGATGACGATGAGGCCGCCGATGGTCTGGGCTATGCACCCGTTGGGGCCCCATCCCAGCTGGGCTACAACCCGACTGACTCGAAGCGCAATGTTGTGATGCATGCTGCGCGCAAAACCCCATCACCATCGCGGCAGGCCGAAGCAGAACAACAGCCGCGCCTGCGTTTTGAGGAGCCTGTCGGCGAAACCTATGAGTTGCCGCCGCTATCGCTTTTGTCCAATCCGGCCAGCATCAAACGTCAGCAACTGTCGGACGAGGCGCTGCAAGAAAACGCCCGGATGCTGGAATCGGTTCTGGATGACTACGGCGTCAAAGGCGAAATTGTCAGTGTCCGCCCCGGCCCGGTGGTCACCATGTATGAGCTGGAGCCGGCACCCGGCCTGAAGGCCAGCCGCGTCATTGGCCTTGCTGATGATATCGCGCGGTCGATGTCGGCCCTGTCGGCGCGGGTTTCGACGGTGCCGGGGCGCACCGTTATCGGTATCGAACTGCCCAACGCTTTTCGGGAAAAGGTGGTGTTGCGCGAAATCCTGGCGTCGCGTGACTTCGGCGATTCCAATCTGCGGCTGCCACTGGCGCTGGGCAAGGATATTGCGGGTGAACCTGTGGTGGCGAACCTGGCGAAAATGCCGCATCTGCTGATCGCCGGGACCACCGGTTCGGGCAAGTCGGTGGCCATCAACACCATGATCCTCAGTCTGCTTTACAAGCTTTCTCCCGAAGAATGCCGGATGATCATGATCGACCCGAAGATGCTGGAGCTTTCGGTTTATGATGGCATTCCGCATCTGCTGTCCCCAGTCGTCACCGACCCCAAAAAGGCCGTCGTTGCCTTGAAATGGGTGGTGGGCGAGATGGAGGAACGGTACCGCAAGATGTCGAAGCTGGGGGTTCGCAACATCGACGGTTTTAACGGTCGCGTCCGTGAAGCCCTGGCCAATGGCGAGCTGTTCAAGCGCACCGTCCAGACCGGTTTTGACGAAGAAACCGGCGACCCGATCTTTGAAACCGATGAATTCGAGCCCAAAACCATCCCCTACATCGTTGTCATCGTCGACGAGATGGCCGATCTGATGATGGTCGCAGGCAAGGAAATCGAAGCCTGCATTCAGCGATTGGCGCAGATGGCCCGCGCCTCCGGCATCCACCTGATCATGGCCACCCAACGCCCTTCGGTTGATGTTATCACCGGCACGATCAAGGCCAACTTCCCGACCCGGATTTCCTTCCAGGTCACCTCAAAAATCGACAGCCGCACGATCCTGGGGGAACAGGGCGCCGAACAACTGCTGGGCATGGGTGACATGCTTTACATGGCCGGTGGCACCCGCATCGTGCGTATCCACGGCCCCTTCGTGTCGGACGAGGAGGTCGAAGAGGTGGTAACTCACCTTAAATCCTTCGGCCCGCCAGAATACATGTCCGGGGTTGTTGAGGGCAATGACGAAGACCGCGAGGCAGATATTGATCTGGTCCTGGGTCTTGGTGGCGGCAACTCAGAGGTTGAAGATGCGCTTTATGACACGGCGGTGGCGGTGGTGCTGAAAGACCGCAAAGTCTCGACCTCCTACATCCAGCGCAAACTCGGCATCGGCTACAACAAGGCCGCAAGGCTGGTGGAGCAGATGGAAGAACAAGGCTTGGTCAGCCCCGCCAACCACGTCGGCAAGCGCGAGATACTGGTGCCGGAGAGGTGATGGCGTAAGCCTGCCGATGTTTTTGCGGCGGGATGGAAAAGACGGAAAAAACCACTAGATTGGGCGCATGAAAATCATGCGCCTTTTTCTTGTTCCCGCCGTCGCATTGCTTGGCAGCGTTGTGGCAATTCCAAACCCGGCATTTGCCGAAAAGGTCGGCCTTTCGGCGCTGTCGGGGTATCTTAACTCTCTTAGCGCCGCGGAAACCGAATTCACCCAAATCAATTCCGACGGAACCGGCGCCAAAGGCAAATTATTCATCCGACGCCCCGGCCGGATGCGGTTTGAATATGAAAAACCTGACAAGACGCTGGTTCTGGCATCCGGCGGGCAAGTGGCGATTTTCGACACCAAATCAAACCAACCGCCCGAGCAGTATCCGCTGGCCAAAACCCCGCTGAACTTGCTTTTGGGAAAAGATGTCGATTTAGGCAAAGCCCGCATGGTCGTTGGCCATACCGAAGAAGGCAAACTGACCGTGGTGATGGCCCAAGACCCGGCCCATCCTGAATATGGAACCATTGCGCTGGGCTTCAGCGCCAATCCGATCGCCTTGCGGCAATGGATTATCACCGACCAGGCTGGGGCACAGACAACCGTGCTTTTGGGCGATCTGCGCCTTGGCGGTGACTATCCGCCGTCACTGTTTGCGATCAATTCTGAGGCGGGAAAGAACCTCAAGAACTGACACGCGCGTGCAAAACCCGTCAGATCTTGCCACAGGCGATCAGCTGGCGCTGATAAAGATCAGCCCGTTCTCCGACATCGGCGGCGACACGCAACAGCCAGGACTTTTCGTTGTGGCTGCCACTGGCATATCCTTTCACGCCCTCATGGTACGCCAGATACAAGTTTGCGGCGTCGTATTTCGAAATCCCCAGCTTTTGCGCGGCTTGATCCATGTACCAACCCATGAAATCCGACGCATCTTCAAAACGGTTGCGCCGCGCGCCGTGCCGTCCGGTGGCATCGCGGTAATCATCCCAGGTGCCGTCAATCGCCTGACTGAAGCCGGATGCGGAGCTTTGCCGACCCATCGGGATAATACCTAAGGCGTATTGATGCGGGGTCTTCGCATTGCCGATGAACTTCGATTCCTGGTAGATCGTCGCCATCTGCACATGGACCGGCACGCCCCATCTGCTTTCCGAACGCTGCATTGCGCTCAGGAAATTTCGGCGCTGGTCCAATATTGAACAAGCGTCATCCAAATTGCGCGGGGCCTGATTTTGACCTCCTCCGCAGGACACCAAAACCAACATAACCGCCAGGCGGAGATATTTTTTCATACTGCTCACTCGTAGTCTGTTCTTTTTTCTTGGTAGTTTATCGAATTTCCCGGTCAGGGGAAATCACATTCCCTTTCGCGTCACCTCAATAATCTCAGCGTAAGCGGAATAGTGATCACCGACATATGTGTCGAAATCACCACCAGCCCGGCCACCGCCGCCGGAATAAACTTGCGGCACTGTTAGGCCAATGTTCACAGACTGTTTCCCCACGAATTGCGTTGATTGATGGACTTTTACCCCCATGCGGGATTAATAATCATCTTGGGGGCTAGAAAACGATGCTGAAAACGCGCGCGAAGTATCATCTTGGTCAAGTGCTTAAGCACCGCAAACATCCGTTTCGCGGCGTGGTCTTTGACGTTGATGCCATGTTTGCCAACACGCAAGAATGGTATGACGCCATTCCCGAAGACAGTCGGCCGGCAAAAAACCAACCGTTCTATCATCTGCTGGCTGAAAACAGCGACAATTTCTACGTTGCCTATGTTTCCGAACAAAACCTTATCCCGGATTATTCTGGCGAACCGGTAAGCCATCCTGACCTGCCCGATATGTTCGGTGATTTTGAGGATGGCCATTATCCGCTGCACTTTCAGCTGAACTGAGCCAGCCTAATACCCTAACGCGATGCCATCCTTGCGCGGATCAGATGCGCCTTGCAAAACCCCTGTTGCGTGATCGATCAAGATTGCCTGCGCACCGCCCAATGGTCCGTCAGACGGCGTAACCCTATGGCCCTTGTGGGCCAGTGCTAGCCGCACAGCATCGGCATATCCACGCTCGACCTCCAGGGACGCGCCATCGGCGAAACAGCGGGGCGCATCGATGGCAGCCTGCGGGTCCATGCCATAAGTTACAAGATTGGTCACGAATCGCGCATGCCCCGTCGGTTGGTAATCTCCACCCATGACACCGAACGGCATAACCACCCGCCCATTTTTGCGCAGCATCGCGGGAATGATGGTGTGCGTCGGTCGTTTGCCACCCCCCGCCTCGTTCGGATGACCGGCGGTCAATGAAAACCCCGCCCCACGGTTTTGAAACAAGATCCCGTATTTGGACGAGGCAAGCCCCGATCCGAACGGCCAATAAATCGAATAGATCAGCGAAACGGCCATCAGATCGCGGTCAACCACGGTGATATAGATCGTATCACGGTGAACCGCCTCCGCCGCCTTTGACGGGTTTGGCAACGCGCGGGCCGGGTCGATCAGGCCAGCCAGCCGCTTTGCGGTTTCCATCGAAAGCATATGATCCAGCCGCGTCGTATGATCGGGGTCCGCAATGAAGCGATTGCGGACGTCATAGGCCAGTTTGGCTGCTTCCGCCTCCAGATGTGCCCGCTCTGCCCCCATCGGATCCAGCGCGCCCAGATCGAAGTGTTTGAGGATATTCAGCATCAAAATTGCCGTAGCCCCCTGGCCATTCGGCGGATGCTCAACCAGCTCAAAACCACGATAATTCCCGGAAACCGGGCTGGAATAGGTGCATTCCGTCGCGGCGAAGTCTGCCAATGTATGGGCGCCGCCCATTGCCCTCAGGCTGTTCACCATGTCTTCGGCGATCTCGCCTTCATAAAAGGCACTGCGCCCCTGTTTGGCAATCCGTTCCAGCACCTCGGCCTGCGCCGGGGCGCAAAACACCGCGCCGATTTTCGGCGCCCGGCCGTCCGGCAGGTAATACCGCTGCGCATTACCGCTGAGCCGACCGGCATACTTGGCCCAATCAGCGCCGACCCTGGGGGCAACGGGCACACCGCCGCGCGCATAGCGGATCGCCGGAGCCAGCGAATCGGCCAGGCCAAGTTTGCCCCAATCGGCTGACAACCGGCAAAATCCGTCGACGGCGCCGGGAACTGTCACAGACTCAGGGCTTTCGGTCGGAACTGTCTTCAGGCCGCGATCTCGCATCGCAGTCGCCGAAAACGCTCCGGGTGCGCGCCCCGAACCATTCAGCGCCAGAATCCGCTCGTCGCCCGCAGGTTTCAGCAACACAAAACAATCGCCGCCGATGCCGCACATATGCGGTTCCGCCAGCCCCAGCAGCACCGCCCCTGCGATCGCCGCATCGACGGCATTGCCGCCTGATTGAAGAATGCCGATTGCCGCTTGTGCCGCCAGCGGATGCGATGTGGCACACATTCCGTTCGTGGCAAACACCGCAGAACGCCCCGGAGCCTGAAAATCCCGCACTTCGACTTCCCCATCAGATGGGGGCAGCCTACGCCCAGGATCAGGCGAAGAAAAGACCTCAGCGGCGCGCAGAGGGGGGCATGTTAGCGCCCCGCTGAGGGAAGCCTTTAGCAGCTACACCGGGATCAATGGCGGACATCTTTGTTCAGGAAGTGGACACAGTATGGAAAGATTGCGGCACAGATCGCGCCAATGCTTTCCTCTCCACGCCGATTGCTTCAACGATTGGTACTCGCGGGTTGCTTCGAAAGCCCCCCGTTTGAGCCTGCCGGAAGCCTGCGGCGCATCGGCGATGCTGCCACCCTACCTCGCGGTGCAACCCGCAACCTTCCCGATCATCGCCCCAAATGTGGAATGGGCTTAACTTGCCGCCCCTGACTGCGGCTCGACCACGGCCGCAAGCGGCAGCTGAAACGTCAGCCGATTGGTATTGTGTAGTCGTTCATACTGTAGCCCGGTCGTCATCGCACGGATCAACGCCCAACCCCAACCGCCCTCGGCCATGTCCATGATCTCGCTTGCCACGTTCTGAATCCGCCCCGCAGGCAACTGCAATCCCGGCATCGGATGGCCGTGGTCCTCGATCTGGCAGGTCAGAGAACCGCCTTGCCGATGTAACGACAAAACCACTGGTCCAGGTGGAATATTCGCATAGGCGTGCTCCACGATATTGTTCAAAACTTCGGCGAGGGTCAGTTCGAGCGTCCCGGCATCCTCGCTGGAGATCTGCCGGTTAAAGCGCGCGACTGCCCGCCGCAGCACTTTGCGGATCACGGAGCCCTTCGCCTGAAAGCGGAACTGAGCGTGATCCTGCACCCCTCCAGACAGATCATTGGGCATGCCCAAGTCCCCGGCCGGGCGCATCTGCGTGAATGGCAAAGACACTGTTCATACGGGTCATGTGAAACACCTTGCCAACCGTCGGCGTCAGTGCCGCCAGCTCCAGCTTGCAGGCAGGCGCCAAAAACTTCATCACCGCCACGATGGCCCCCAGTCCCGAACTGTCAACAAACCCCACGCGCGACAGATCCAAAATCACCCGCCCCGCCGATGCGCCGGCAATCTCGCGCATGCGGTCCTTGAACTGGATCGCGACAGACGCGTCAATGCGGTCTTCGTTCACACGAACAACCTGAGCGCCGTCAATGGTCTCCGAAACAAGGTTCATATGCACTCCGCCCAAAATGGATTCCTGTTCGAACAAGGCTAGACAGTAATCCTTACCATTCGGTATGCGGGTTCAGGGATTATCCGCCGGAGGCCGCCAATGGACGACGTTGTAATTTCCGGAGCCGCCCGCACCCCGATGGGTGGCTTTCAGGGCGTCTTCGCCGGGCTGGATGCGCCATCCCTGGGTGGCCATGCCATCCTGGCCGCGCTGCAAGACGCCAACGCCCGCGCCGATCAGGTTTCAGAACTGCTCATGGGCTGTGTTCTGCCTGCCGGGCTTGGTCAGGCCCCGGCCCGACAGGCGGGGTTCAAGGCAGGCTTGCCGCAAACCACCCCTGCAACGACGCTGAACAAGATGTGCGGCTCGGGCATGAAGGCGGTGATGATCGCCTGTGATCAGATCGCGCTGGGCCAAAGGGGCACCATCATCGCCGGCGGGATGGAAAGTATGACCAACGCCCCCTATCTTTTGCCGAAAATGCGCGGCGGCGCGCGGTTGGGCCACGGTCAGGTCATCGACCATATGTTTCTGGACGGGTTAGAGGATGCCTATGACAAAGGTCGCCTGATGGGCACCTTCGCCGAAGATTGCGCCACCGCCTTCCAATTCACCCGAACCGATCAGGACGCCTACGCCCTGACCTCGCTCGCCAACGCGCTTGCCGCGCAAGCCTGCGGCGCATTCAGCGGCGAAATAACCCCGGTGCTGGTTCCCACGCGCCAGGGCGACAGCCTTATCGCGCAGGACGAACAGCCCGCCGCCGCCCGCCCCGACAAGATCCCGCTTCTCAAACCGGCCTTCCGCAAGGATGGCACGGTCACCGCCGCCAATTCCTCCTCAATCTCCGACGGCGCTGCCGCCCTGCTCCTTGCGTCGCGGCAAACCGCCAATACGCTTGGTCTCAAAGTGCGCGCCCGCATCCTCGGCCACGCCTCCCATGCCCAGGCCCCCGCCGATTTCCCCACCGCCCCGATCCCCGCCGCCCGCAAACTCCTTGACCGCCTGGGCTGGACCACCGCCTCCGTCGACCTCTGGGAGGTCAACGAAGCCTTCGCCGTCGTCCCCATGGCCTTCATGCGTGACATGGGCATCGCCCGTGACAAGATGAACGTCAACGGCGGCGCCTGCGCACTTGGCCACCCGATCGGCGCCTCGGGCGCCCGCATTATCGTCACCCTGCTGAACGCCCTTGAAAACCGCGGGCTCAAACGCGGCCTCGCCGCTATCTGCATCGGCGGCGGCGAGGGTACGGCGATTGCGATCGAGCGGGTCTGATCGCTTTCATCTTTGCGCAAATATCCTCCGGGGGTCCGGGGGTGGAAAACCCCCGGCGTCCGCCAACAGGAGATCCCGTTGCCTGATTACAAATCCCTCGCGGCCACCATTGCCAGCCTTACCCACGGCGAAACCGATGAGATCGCCCTCATGGCCACCCTCACCTGCGAGATACACCATTCCGACGACCGCTTCGACTGGACCGGTTTTTACCGGGTCGCGGCACCCGGACTGCTCAAGATCGGCCCCTATCAGGGGGGTCACGGCTGCCTCGTCATCCCGTTTTCGCGCGGTGTCTGCGGGGCTGCGGCGCGCACCGGGCAAGTCCAGCTTGTCGCTGACGTCGACGCCTTCCCTGGCCATATCGCCTGCGCATCGTCCACCCGCTCAGAAATCGTTCTGCCGGTCTTCGGGTCGGGGGGCCGCCTGATCGCGGTGTTCGACATTGACAGCGATCAACCCGCGGCGTTCACCCAGGCAGACATCGCGGGCCTCTCGGCGATCCTTGCGTCGGTTTTTGCTTCGTCGTGACGCTTCTTGCCCGCAACGCGGCGGCAAACCCTGCCAGACTTGACCAACCAACCCGGAGGAAACCATGCAATACGGCAGCTGTCTTTGCGGGGGTGTCACCTATGAGGTGACCGGCGATCTGCGCCCGGTCCTGACCTGCCACTGCGGCCAGTGTCGCCGCACCAGCGGCCATTTCTGGGCCGCGACCTCGGCCCCGCATGACCGGTTCCGCATCACCTACGACAAAACCCTCGTCTGGTTTCGCTCGTCGAACGCCGCCACCCGGGGCTTTTGCGGCCACTGCGGCGCCAGTCTCTTCTGGCAGCCCGAGGGCGAGGCGCGCATTGCCTTCGCCCCCGGCTCGCTGGACGGGCCCACCGGGCTGACCACATCGGGCCACTTGCATGTCAAAGACGCGGGCGACTATTACGCGCCCGAAGGCCCGCCCCCAGCCGTGGCCACTTCCCCAAAAGACCTTGACTGCGCCTGCCTGTGTGGCGCTGTGGCCTTTTCCCTGCCGGGGCCGGCGGGGGATATCACCGCTTGCCACTGCACGCAATGTCGTAAGCTTTCGGGGCATTACTCGGCCTCGTTCGACGCCGATGAAGCGACGCTGCGCTATGCGTCGCGCCAAAGCCTGGCCGAATACGAAACCCCGGCAGGCGGGCGGCGCGGTTTTTGCAAAACCTGCGGGTCAAG
>JANMDM010000102.1:0-8867 GCA_031376305.1 Pseudomonadota bacterium
AAGATCGCCACCGAATGCCATTCGGTCTTTTCCTTGCGTTCGCCCGACTGCTTGTCGCGCCAGTTTTCCGATGTGGCAATCCGCAGGTTACAGACCTTGCCACCATTGGGGAATGACCGCACTTCGGGGTCGCGCCCCAGATTGCCAATCAAAATGACCTTGTTCACCGACCCTGCCATAACCTGCCTCGCCTTCGATTCTATGATGCCCTGTTAGAGCATCAGCTTAAGCTTAATGAAAGATTGATTGCAGTGTGGTGGCGCTTTCGCTGTCGCCGGGGCGGCGCGCCAACCAAAGGGGCTTGCGCCGCGCACATGGGCTTGTGCAACCCGCGCATAACGGACCGGGCGCCGCCAGCAAAGCCAAGTCGGGGGCGGGCAGATGCTGAGTATTCTGATCGAAGATTTGCGGCGCGGAGCCTTGCTCAATCATGGCAAAAGAACAAATCCAAGCGTCACAGTAACGGATTATGTGCTCCGGGCTGGAATTTTTTGCAAGACGCCTTTATGGATTGGCATGAGGGTCGAAGATGGGCGGGGCAGGATGCAACGATTAATCGTGACTTCGCTGGTCATCGGATTGGCTTGCGGGTCTGTGGTCCGGGCCGAAGGTCTGAGCCTGCCCAAATCCGGCACCCAATCGCGCAGCACGATTCTGTCGGCCCAGCTTGCGGTCCTGGATACGCGCGCTGCCCAGCAATATTCCGCCTCCATTCGGCTGACACCGCACGGCAAGGATGCCGCCATTGCGGATGTTGCCTTGCCTGCCAGCTATTCGGGCCGCTACCGGGGGGCCCATCTTGCGGCCGCCCGCGAGGCAGCGCGGCGGCATGGTGTGCCCGAAGATCTGTTCTTGCGGCTGGTGCAGCAGGAATCCGGCTGGAACGCCGGTGCTGTGTCGAACAAAGGCGCCACGGGTTTGGCCCAGCTCATGCCCGGCACTGCCGCGCGTCTGGGGGTAAATGCTGGCGATCCGCAAGAAAACCTCGATGGTGGCGCGCGCTACTTGCGGATGATGTATGATCGCTTTGGCGACTGGAAACTGGCCCTGGCGGCCTATAATGCCGGACCTGAGGCAGTGGTCAAATATGGCGGGGTGCCGCCGTATTCCGAAACCGCAACCTATGTGCGCCGGATCATGGGCAACGGTTAGGCCCGGTTCAGTCGGTATCCGGTTTCGGGCTGGCAAAACGCCGTTGCCCGCCGCCCTCGGTCAGCATGTAGTCGCGCGGGATGCCTTTGGTTGACCGTCCCCAAATCGATTCGCGCGCCCGCGATTGATGGGCCTCGAAATCGGCACGGCTGGCAAAGACCTCGCGCACTGCAAAGCGCAGCGGATCGGACATCGAGCGGATGACTTCAAAGACCTGACACCCCGGTTCGGATCGGGTCAGCCGGATATGCTCCGGCAAAAGCGCCGCCACGCGGTCAGACTCGTCCAGCGAGCGGCAGATCAGAAAACCGGTCAGGATCACATGCGACATGGCGCAAGGATAGACCCAAACCGGGGGGGCGAGGCAAGGGTCAATCAGGCTTTGGCAGGCGCTGGTTTTTGGTGACCTGCGCTGCGGCCACCCGGCAGGTCAGCTTGCCGCCGCCGTCAAAGAATGCGGCGCGCTGGTTTCAACGCTGCCAGTGTCGCCATCAAGCCGATCGGCCTGGCGCAAGGCTGGGAATAGCCAGGCCCAGGTGCCGGTGACCAGAATCGTGCCGATGCCGCCAAAGATTGCCGCCCCGACCGGGCCAAGAAAGCGCGCGGCAACGCCGCTTTCAAACTCGCCCAATTCGTTGGAGCCTGAGATGAACAGGCCTGAGACAGACGATACACGGCCCCGCATATGGTCCGGTGTGACGATCTGCACCAACGTCTGGCGGACATAGACAGAAACCATGTCGGCGGCCCCCAGGACAGCAAGTGCGATTATGGACAGGGTCATGGATTTCGACAGCGCAAAGACCAAAGTGGCAAACCCGAACGCCGCCACCGCCCAGAACATCCGGCGTCCGGCGCGGCGCTTCAGCGGCCAGCGTGCAAGCAGGATCGCCATGACCGTCGCCCCGATGGCAGGGCCGGACCGCAACAGGCCAAAGCCATCCGCACCGACGTGCAGGACATCGGCAGCGAAGGCCGGCAAAAGCGCTGTCGCCCCGCCAAGCAGCACCGCGAAAAGGTCAAGCGAGATCGCCCCGAAGATGATCTTATTGGTCCAGACATAGATCAGGCCTTCGCGGATCTGCGCCACCTGGCTGCCGGGCTGGCGCTCCGGCGTGGTGTTGGCGCGGATAAACAGGATCACGGCAAATCCGGCCGCGTAAAGAATCGCTGCGGCAAGATAGGCGGCGGCGGCCGATACCGCGCACAGCAGCCCGCCGATCCACGGGCCAATGATCACCGCGCCCTGCCAGCTCAGCGACTTCAGGGAAATTGCCTGCGGCATGTCGGCCCGCGGCACCAGCATCGGCACCAGCGATGAACCCGCAGGCGACAGAAACGCCCGCGCGGCGCCGAAGACGGCGGCGATGGCGAAGATCGCGGTGAACCCCGGTTGGGGGTGCAGGGCCACCATGACCAAGCCTAAAACGCAGACGGTTTCAATCGCCAGGCTTGCCAGCACGATCCCTCGGCGGCTGTGCCGGTCGGCCATCGAGCCTGCGTAGAGGGTCAGGCAGAACAGCGGCAGGAACTGCACCAGCCCGACCATCCCCACCAGAAAAGCGCTTTGCTTGATCGAAAGGCTGTCGCGGGCCAGCGAATAGATCTGCCAGCCGATGGTCACCGCCTGAATCTGCACGGCGATGTTGACCAGAAGCATTCCGGCCCAGAACAATCCGAAGTCGCGGTGCCGGAATAGAAAACTGCTACGAAAATCGGGCATAGATCAAGTGTCCGGCGGATTATGGCGATACTGCCGCACCATGGCTTCGACGATGAACAGCCGCAAGGGCAGAACGCCATGCCGTCGCAGGCTCACTCCAGCTCGATCGTTCCCGGCGGTTTCGAGGTGCAGTCGTAAAAGACCCGGTTGACGCCGCGGACCTCGTTGATGATCCGGGTTGCAGTTTCCCCCAGAAACTCGTGGGTGAAGGGGTAGTAGTCGGCGGTCATGCCATCGACCGAGGTCACCGCCCGCAAGGCCAGCGCATAATCATAGGTGCGCCCGTCGCCCATGACGCCGACGGTTTTCATCGGCAAGATCGCGGCAAAGGCCTGCCAGATTTCGTCATAAAGCCCGTGTTTGCGGATCTGGTCGATATAGACGGCATCAGCCTGCCGCAGAATATCAAGCTTTTCGCGGGTAATTTCGCCCGGACAGCGAATGGCAAGGCCGGGGCCGGGGAAGGGGTGGCGGCGGATGAAGGGTTCGGGCAGGCCAAGCTCGCGGCCCAGGGCGCGGACCTCGTCCTTGAACAGCTCGCGCAGGGGTTCGACCAGCGTCATGCCCATCTTTTCGGGCAGGCCGCCGACATTGTGGTGGCTCTTGATGGTGACCGAGGGGCCGCCCGCGAAGGAAACGCTTTCGATCACATCGGGGTAGAGCGTGCCCTGCGCCAAAAACTCGGCGCCGCCGATGGATTTGGCGTGTTTCTCGAAGACCTCGATGAACAGCCTGCCGATGGTCTTGCGCTTGACCTCGGGGTCGGAAATTCCCTCGAGGGCGCCAAGGAACAGGTCGGATTCGTCGGCATGGATCAGGGGAATGTTATAGGTGTCGCGGAACATCGTAAGCACCTGATCCGCCTCGTTCAGGCGCAACAGGCCGTGATCGACAAAGACGCAGGTGAGCTGGTCGCCGATCGCTTTGTGGATCAGCACGGCGGCCACCGAACTGTCGACGCCGCCCGAGAGGCCGCAGATGACCTTTTTGTCGCCGACCTGACCCTTGATCTTGCGGATCGCTTCCTCGCGGTAGGCACCCATCGTCCAGTCGCCCTTGAAACCCGCCAGCCGCACGAAGTTTTCGTAAAGCTTGGCGCCCTTCGGGGTGTGATGCACCTCGGGGTGGAACTGCACGGCGTAAAAGCGGCGGCCCACGTCGGCGGTGATGGCGAAGGGCGCGTTGGGCGAGGTGCCGAAGACCGCGAATCCGGGGGCGATTTCGCTGACGTGGTCGCCGTGGCTCATCCAGACCTGTTCGCGGTTGCCCTTTTCGCCACCGGGGGCAAACCAGCCATCCAGAAGCGGCAGGCGGTCGGCGGTGGGGGTGACAAAGGCCCGCCCGAATTCGGCGGTGCCATGGCCGCGTTCCACTTTGCCGCCAAGGCGGTGCATCATCACCTGCTGGCCGTAACAGATGCCGAGGATCGGCACCCCAAGGGAAAACACCGACGGCGGCGGCATGGGGGCGCCCTCGGCGAAGACTGACGCCGGGCCGCCCGAGAAGATCACCGCCTTAGGCGCGAAATCCGCGAGGAAGGCGTCGGTGACCTTGTTGAACGGGTGAATTTCGCAATAGACATTCAGCTCGCGCAGGCGGCGCGCGATCAGCTGCGTCACCTGGGAGCCGAAGTCGATGATAAGAAGGCGGTCATGCTGGGTCATGGGGGTTGCAATAAAGCTGCGCATGGCGCCATGCAAGGGTCAACAGATCAAGTCATACTCGCGCCGTCGGTGCCGAAAACCTGGGCGTGACGGGCAAGAATCTTCTGCCAAAGCGTGTTGATCGGCAGGTCGGTAAGGCCGAACTCGCCCCTCAGAATATCGGTCATTTCCTCGGGCGAAGCAATCAGGTGCTTGGTGACGCCAATGGCATCGGTGTGGCGCAATACCCGGCCAAGGATGGCGCTGGAGGCGGCAGGCTGCATCTTGATACATTCGAAGTTCTGCAGGAAAAAAGATTCTGGGTCGCGCTGTAGCCACTCGCATTGCCCGGCCAGAAGCGCCTCGTCCGCAGGTTCGTCGCGAAAATCGAAATCCGTCGGACTGCCGAGGGCATGATTGTGAAACCGCCAGTACCCATCGGCCAGTTTTTCAAGCCGAAAGCTCAGCGGCCCCTGCTGATGCGTCCCTTCCCGCAAAGCAATGGGATCGCGCAAGGCATCCCCAAGCCCAAGGTCGGCCAGATAAGTCTGTTCCAGCCGCACCAACAGCACGACATGATTTCCCAAAGTGCTGTCGCCGCGCGTGCTGCGATAGACCGCTGAAGTTGCGCGCACGACATCGAAACCGATCTTCTTGAGCGCCCAGCCCAGCAGACCGTTGGTTTCGTAACACCAGCCGCCGCGTCTGCGCCGCACGATCTTGTCGAAGATCGCCTCGATGCTGTGGTCGAGTGCGATGCCGCGATACACATCAATGCCGTCATAGGGAACCGAGAGAGCCTGCGCCCGGTGAACGGCAACCAGCGTTCGCAGATCAGGCGCAAATGCGCCGTGATACCCAATCCTGTCGAGATAGGCACTCAAATCGGGCATGCTTTATCCAGCGGGTTCTGGCGCAAGGCTAGCGGATGGGAGTGAAAAATCAATCGAATCTGGCCAAAGACCATTTCGCCCTGGGTAGAGCGCAAGCCATGCGTCGTTTGCGGCGTGATGGAATGTCGGTTTTGGAGAGTATGCGGCGTTATCCGATGGAGGCTTGTGGGGGGAGCGGGTAAAAGATGCGCAAACATATCTCGAGGAGCTAGGGATGAACGAAGTTGTTGAGGGGCGTCGGCCCCGGGGTGGCGGCGGCGGGGCTGCGCGGCGGGCCGAGCGCACCGCTGTGCATTTTGAAACCGCGAAGTTCATCGAGCGCAATATCCCCAACCTCGAAGTTCTGAACGACGAGGCTCTGGCGATCATCGAAGAAAACGCCGAGCAGGTTCTGGAAGAAATCGGCGTGAATTTCGTCGATAACCCAGGGGCGTTGGAGCTTTGGCGGCAGGCGGGCGCGGATGTTCAGGGCGAACGGGTGCGCATTCCACGCGGGTTGGCGCGCAAACTGTGCAAGACCGCACCGTCATCCTACGTGCAGCACGCCCGGAACACCGAGCGGAATGTGACCGTCGGCGGCCGCAATCTGGTTTTGGCACCGGTTTACGGCCCGCCCTTCGTGCGCGATGAAGGCGGACGGCGCTATGCGACGATGGATGATTTCAAGAAATTCGTAAAACTGGGCTATATGTCCAAGTGGCTGCATCATTCGGGCGGCACGGTGTGCGAACCCACCGACGTTCCGGTCAACAAGCGCCATCTCGATATGCTGCTGGCGCATATGACCCTGTCGGACAAGCCCTACATGGGCTCGGTCACCGAACCTTCGCGTGCGGAGGATTCGGTTGAAATGTCGAAGATCCTGTTTGGGTCGGATTTTGTTGACCAGAACGTGGTGATGACCAGCCTTATCAATATCAACTCGCCGATGACCTTCGACGGGATCATGATGGGCGCCCTGGAGGTCTATGCCAAGGCCGGTCAGGCCTGCATCATCTCGCCGTTTATCGTCGGCGGTGCCATGGCGCCGGCCACGGTGGCGGGCACCCTGACGCAGGTTTTGGCCGAGGTGATGGCCGGAGTCGCCTACAGCCAGTTGGTGCGCAAGGGCGCGCCGGTGATTTTCGGGGCGTTCGTGACCTCGATCGACATGAACTCGGGCGCGCCGACTTTTGGTACACCGGAAGCCAGCCTGATCACCTATGGCGCCGGCCAACTGGCGCGGCGGCTGGGGTTGCCCTACCGGTCGGCGGGGTCGTTCTGCGGCTCGAAACTGCCCGATGCGCAGGCAGCCTATGAGACAGCAAACAGCCTGAATATGGGCCTGCTCTCGGGTGTGAACTTCATGCTGCATGCCTGCGGCTGGCTGGAAGGCGGGCTTGTCGCCTCGTTTGAGAAGTTCGTTATGGACGCCGATCAGCTGGGGATCCTGCATCATCTGGCCAAGGGCATCGACATGTCGGAAAACGGTCAGGCGATGGATGCGATCCGCGAAGTCGGACCGGGAAGCCACTATCTGGGGTCAGCGCACACACGGGCGAATTTCAAGGACGCCTTCTGGCGGTCTGACCTGCTGGACTACAAGCCCTTTGAAACCTGGGATGAAGACGGCGCCCGCGACACTGTCGCCTTGGCCCGTATCCGGGTCGAAAAATTGCTGAACGACTATCAAAAGCCGGCTCTGGATGCCGGGATTGAAGACGCATTGAACGATTATGTGGCGCGCAAAAAAGCCTCGATGCCCGACGCGTTCATGTAAAAGCGCCGGGCGGTTTGCAGGACCAGGGGGCCGCTGACGCGGCCCCTTTTGTTGTCACACCTCGGCCCGGCGCGGCAGCAGCCGGACCTCCGCCATCATCGCGATCAGGATCTCAATGTGGCGCGTCAGGCTATAGCCGGCGTCGCCCGCCCGGCGTGTGTCTTCCAGCTGTTCCTCTTCGGCGATCAGCGCGGTCACCGCCCGGTCGGGGCTGGGGGCCGCTGCGGTGCGCATCAGCCGCTTCAGATCGCGATTGCGGTTGTAATCGCAAAGCCCGGCGCGGGCGGCGCGGATCAACAGTTTTGGGCGGCGCAGTTCGGACACTACGGACAAAAGATCGGTCATCGGCGTATCTCCCATAAAATTGCAATCACAAGATGTGTCCAGTATTTCCGCTGTTGCGTGATTGGTGTTTTGAGCGACCGTTTCTTTTAAAGAAATTTAGAATTTATCAATAATTATCAGGATCGTGCCACAGATTAACGATCAGGTAACGATTACAACTCAAGGTTGTTTAATTGAAAATGCAAGCGATGCAGAAGACATCGCGCCCAACCGGGGGAAAACATGACGGTATTTGCGACAGTTCAGGCCGGATGGCCGACCTGGCTGCCTGACAACGCGCGGCTCTACCTCAGCCATACGGAAAGCGGCATCTCGATACGCGAACTTGCGCGATCAGCGGGCTGCCATGCATCGACCGTGCTCAGAAAGGTCCGCGCCTTTGAAAACCGCCGTGACGATCCCCTGGTCGACGAAGCCCTGACCCGGCTGGGATGGCAAAGCCCCCCGGCCGCCGTCCCTTGCCCCCCACACATGGAAAAGGAAACCTGCCAGATGACCGCCCCAATTCGCACCTTGACCGTCGCCCCTGCCGATGAAGCGACGATTGCCCGCGAAGCAAGGCGCATATTGCGCCGCTTGTGTGAAATTGGTGCAGTGCTGGCAGTGGCGCCCGAAATGGACAAGGCGGCGGTGCTGAAAGGCTCGGTACGCACCGCTGTGGTTGAACGGGGCGTCGCCCAGGCTTTCGCGTTGAAAGACTGGATCGCGGTCAAAACCGCTGGCCGCGTGACAACCTATGAGATCACGACTGCCGGACGCGCGGCCCTCAAACGCCTCCTTGACGATGATCTCCCCCCCCAGGCGGCGGGCTTTGCCGAAGCGCGAACGCCGTTTGCCGATCAGCACCGGGTCTGGGACGAAAAACCGCTTGTCGCTCCGGGGTCGGATACGTCGCGCCGGATGCGTTACAATTTGGCCGAAAGCCCGCTGGCGGTTTTGGCGCGGCGGCGCGACAAAGATGGCAAGAGCTTCCTTGAACAGGATCTGGTTGCCGCAGGCGAACGTCTGCGCGAGGATTTCGAGCTGGCACAGATGGGGCCGAAAGTTGCGCAAAACTGGGACCGCTTTCTGACCGCTGGCGACCGTGGGGCCTTTCAACCCGAAGGCGGGCCGTCCGAAGGGCCCGCCAGGGCAAGGGCGCGCGTCGCGGCAGCGTTGCGGGATCTGGGGCCGGGCCTGGGCGACATGGTGTTGCGCTGCTGCTGTTTTCTGGAAGGGCTGGAGGTGGCCGAAAAACGCATGGGCTGGTCGGCGCGGTCCGGCAAGATCGTGCTGCGCATCGCGCTGATCCGGCTAAAGCGGCATTACCATGAGGTTTATGGCGGCAAGACGCCGCTGATTGGCTGAGCAGC
>JANMDM010000118.1:0-1577 GCA_031376305.1 Pseudomonadota bacterium
TTTCTCCAAGCGCAAGGGCGTCACGGGCTCGGGCGTGCAATTTTTCTTGATTGACGAGTCAATAAAAGGTCTTGTAGCCCTGTCTTCCGCAGTATGAAGGTCCGTCATGCCCAAAGTTGGAATGGAGCCGATCCGCAAAGACGCACTGGTTCGCGCCACGATCACCGAGATCGGGCGGACCGGATCGCTTGACGTGACGGTCAGCCAGATCGCCAAACGGGCGGGGATGTCTTCGGCATTGGCGCATCATTATTTCGGGTCAAAGGAACAGATTTTCATTGCCGCGATGCGCCATGTTCTAACTCTGTACGGGGCCGAAGTGCGTGGCGCGCTGGTGGTCGCCGAGGGATCGCGCGGGCGGCTGAGAGCCGTCATTCGCGCCAGCTTTTCCGCTGTTAACTTTCGGCGCGAAGTCATTGGCGCGTGGCTGAATTTCTATGTTCTGGCCCAGACATTACCGGACGCTAAACGCCTGCTGACGGTCTATCAGACACGGATGCATTCGAACCTTGTCCATGATCTGCGCAAACTGATCGGCCCGCGGGCTGAGCAGGTCGCCCGCGGCGTCGCGGCGCTGATCGACGGCGTCTATATCCGCGAAGCCCTGAAGCAGGCCGCCCCTGACGGTGCTGCCGCTGCGGCGATGGTGCTTGCCTATCTGAACCTTGAACTGGAGGCGCGCGAATGATTGCCCAACCCAAAGCCAGTCATTTCATTGATGGCGCCTATGTCGAAGATGCCGCTGGTGTGCCGATTGAGGTGATTTTTCCGGCCACCGGCGAGGTCATCGCCCGCCTGCACGAGGCGACCCCCGCAATTATTGAGCGCGCTCTGGCGTCGGCCGAGCGGGCGCAAAAGGACTGGGCACGGCTGAAACCCGTGGAACGTGCCCGGATTTTGCGCCGTGCCGCCGATATTATCCGCGACCGAAACCGGGAATTGTCGGAGCTGGAAACACTGGATACCGGCAAGCCCTTGCAAGAAACACTGGTGGCCGATGCCAGCTCGGGCGCCGATGCTTTGGAGTATTTCGCGGGCCTGGCCCCGACAGTGACCGGCGAATCGATCCCTTTGGGACGCGATTTCGTCTATACGATTCGCGAAGCCCTCGGGGTCTGCGTCGGCATTGGCGCGTGGAATTACCCCACCCAGATCGCCTGCTGGAAGGCGGCCCCGGCGCTGGCCTTCGGCAATGCGATGGTCTTCAAGCCGTCCGAAACCACGCCGCTTTGCACCTTGAAGATCGCCGAAATCCTGCATGAAGCCGGGCTGCCAGCGGGGCTATTCAACGTCGTGCAGGGGCGCGGCGCGGTGGGCGCGGCGCTGGTCACCGATCCGCGTGTGGCCAAGGTGTCGCTGACCGGATCGGTGCCGACGGGCCGCAAGGTCTATGCGATGGCCGCGACCGGCATGCGCCATGTGACGATGGAACTGGGCGGCAAATCGCCGTTGATCATCTTTGACGACGCCGATGTCGAAAACGCTGTCGGCGGGGCGATGTTGGGGAATTTCTATTCCGCCGGTCAGGTCTGCTCAAACGGCACAAGGGTTTTCGTGCAAAAGGGCATCAAGGACCG
>JANMDM010000131.1:0-2105 GCA_031376305.1 Pseudomonadota bacterium
AGTCGGGGATCACAGCAGTCGCGTCAATCTCGACCAGCCAGTCGGGGCGGGCCAGCGCCACAACAGTCAAGCCAGTGCAAACCGGATGCACGCCTTTGATGTATTCGCCCAGCGTGCGGTAGACGGGCTCGCGGTGGCGCACATCGGTCAGGTAGACCACCAGCTTGACAACATGCTCCATCTTGCCGCCAGCCTCTTCGACCAGTTGGCGGATATTCTGCATCACCTTATGGGTCTGTTCCGCCGGATCGTGGCTATTGATATTTTTCGCAGTATCAAGATCTTGTGGGCACTGACCGCGCATCCATACCGTGCGGCCACCGCGGGTGACCACCGCTTGGCACAGGTCGTTGTCCAAGGTTTGTTCGGGGTAGGTGACGCGGGTATTGAATTTGCGGATGCGGGTGTGGGTCATGGGGTCCTCGGGTAAAGGCGGTATGGGCTTGGTCAGAAAAATAGCGGCGGCACCATATGAAGCGATCGGCCGCCCTTATCGCTTGGTTATCAGGCTTCGGCCTTGGGTCGCGCGGAACAACGGTAAGCAAGATACTTGCGTTGCTTGGAAATATGGTCGGCGACATATTTGGCATCGTGCCATACGCCCCAGATGAAGCTGGACCCCCGCCGCGACTGCCATGGCAATCCCAGGAAATAGACCCCGGGTTCAGTCGAAACACCGCGCTGATGCTTTGGCCTGCCGTTTTCGTCGAATACTTCAACTTTCAACCAGCTGAAATCAACAGCATAGCCTGTTGCCCAGATGATCGAGGTTACTCCGGCCTTCGCCAGCTTCAGTTCAACAATGGGGTCGGTCACGCATTGCGGATCAGGTTCGATCTTGCGGGCTTCGGGCTCCTGCGGAAGGTCGAGACCATTGCGGGCAACATAGGCATCGGCTTCGTCCAACACCGACAGGTAGTTGGCATCCCCACGCGCCAGATTATGCGCCAGATCCGATGCGAAGGTCATCGACCCGTCTTTGAAACTTTTAGCCATACCAAGAAGCGTCATCCCTTGCGCAGCAAGACGCCGGAAGTCGACAGTATTGCCGCCACGGGCACCGCTCACGGCGATCGTAACATGTTCCGTGCCAGGTGCAGCAGCTTCGGCATCCCATTTGCCGAGGATCCCTAGCCACCAGCAAAAGTCTTGCCCGCGATAATTTCGCGGAGGACGGTCGTGCGGGCCGACCGAGAGGTAAACGCGCTTACCCGCGCGCAAGAGTTCTTCCGCGATCTGCACGCCCGAAGACCCCGCGCCGACCACCAGCACCGCCCCCTCGGGGAGCTGGCCAGGATTGCGGTAGGCGTTGGAATGGATCTGCATGATGTCTGAATTTTCGGGGACAACGGCCGGGATGACAGGGCGTTGGAAGGGTCCGGTGGCAGCAACCACGTTGATGGCTTCGATCACGCCCTTCGACGTCTCTACACGGAAGCCGGGCCGACCAACATTCCGCTGCACACTCATTACCTCCACGCCGCAGCGGATGGGGGCCGCGATCTTTTCTGCGTAAGCGACAAAATAGTCCGCAACGCGCTCTTTCGGGGCAAAGGCATCGGGGTCGGTCGCGGAAAACTCCAGGCCGGGAAAGCGATCATGCCAGGCCGGACCATTGGCGACCAAAGAGTCCCATCGTTCCGAGCGCCAGCGTTCAGCGATGCGGTTCCGCTCCAAAACGAGGTGAGGCACACCGTTATTGCTCAGATGCTCGCTCATGGCCACGCCGGCCTGACCCGCGCCGACAACGAGCGTCTCAACTTTTTCAACTGACATTTTTGGGTCCTTTTTTCGCATTCTGGCCATCGCGGATGCTGTCACAGTATTGGGAGCCGGTGCGGATCAATTGGACCTCCAGAAGCGGGTTGCGGCGGGGGCACCCCAGGACGGGCGCCTTTTGCAACAAGCTGGGCTATCCATGGGTTCGGAGAAAGTACTTGTTCGCTCAGCACTGATTAGCTGACAGCTAAGCCTGAACCGGCTGTTGCCTTAGCGCGCCAGGCTTTGCACAAGGCGGGCAAGCATCGCATCGCAACGGCCCAGCTCGGCAATGTCCAGAAACTCATCGGGCTGATGGCCCTGCGCCATCGACCCCGGCCCGCAGA
>JANMDM010000134.1:0-10854 GCA_031376305.1 Pseudomonadota bacterium
TCAATCCGGCCTTCCGCAAGGGTGGCACGGTCACCGCAGCCAATTCCTCCTCAATCTCCGACGGTGCTGCCGCCCTGCTCCTTGCGTCGCGCCAAACTGCCGAAACGCTTGGCCTCAGGGTGCGCGCCCGAATCCTTGGCCACGCCTCCCATGCCCAGGCCCCCGCCGATTTCCCCACCGCGCCGATCCCCGCCGCCCGCAAACTTCTTGACCGCCTGGGCTGGACAGCGGCTTCCGTCGATCTGTGGGAGGTCAACGAAGCCTTCGCTGTTGTTCCCATGGCCTTCATGCGCGATATGGGCATCGCGCGTGACAAGATGAACGTCAACGGCGGCGCCTGTGCGCTTGGCCATCCAATCGGTGCCTCGGGCGCCCGCATTATCGTCACCTTGCTGAACGCCCTCGAAAACCGCGGCCTCAAACGCGGCCTCGCCGCAATTTGCATCGGTGGTGGCGAGGGTACGGCGATCGCCATCGAGCGGGTCTGAGCCCGTCTTCTTTTCGCAAGTATCCTCCGGGGGTCCGGGGGTGGAAAACCCCCGGCTTTCGTCAACAGGAGGTCGCTTTGCCCAACTATGACTCCCTCGCCGCCACCATCGCCAGCCTTACCCAGGGCGAAACCGACGAAATCGCCCTCATGGCCACGCTCGCCTGCGAGGTGCACCATTCCGACGACCGCTTTGATTGGACTGGTTTTTATCGGGTCACCGCACCGGAGCTGCTCAAAATCGGTCCCTATCAAGGTGGTCACGGCTGCCTCGTCATCCCGTTTTCGCGCGGCGTTTGCGGCGCTGCGGCGCGCACCGGGCAAGTGCAGCTTGTCGCGGATGTCGACGCTTTCCCCGGCCATATCGCCTGTGCCGCGTCCAGCCGCTCAGAAATCGTCCTGCCGGTCTTCGGGCCGGATGGCCGCCTGATCGCGGTGTTCGACATTGACAGCAATCAACCCGCTGCCTTCACCCAGGCAGACGTCGCGGGCCTCTCGGCTATTCTCGCGTCGGTTTTCGCGCCCTTGTGACGTTTCTTGCCCGCAACGCGGCCGCAAACCCTGCCAGACTTCTGCAACCAACCCGGAGGAAACCATGCACACCGGCAGCTGTCTTTGCGGCGGGGTCACCTATGAGGTGAGCGGCGATTTGCGGCCGGTCCTGACTTGTCACTGCGGTCAGTGTCGCCGCACCAGCGGCCATTTCTGGGCGGCATCCTCGGCCCCGCATGATCGGTTCCGCCTCACCAACGCCAAAACCCTGGCGTGGTTTCGCTCCTCGAAGGCCGCCACCAGGGGGTTTTGCAGCCGATGCGGCGCCAGCCTTTTTTGGCAGCCCGAGGGCGAGGCGCGCATGGCCTTCGCCCCCGGCACGCTTGACGGCCCCACCGGGCTGACCACATCGGGCCACTTGCATGTCAAAGACGCGGGCGATTATTACGCGCCGGAGGGGCCACCCCCGGTTGTGGCCGCTGCCCCAAAAGACCTGACCTGCGCCTGTCTGTGCGGGGCTGTGGCTTTTTCCCTGCCCGGACCGGCGGGCGATATCGTCGCTTGCCACTGCAGCCAATGCCGCAAGCTTTCGGGGCATTACGCGGCCTCGTTCGACGCCGATGAGGCCGCTCTGCAATACACTTCGCGCCAAAGCCTCGCCGAATACGAAACCCCGGCAGGCGGGCGGCGCGGTTTTTGCAAAACCTGCGGGTCAAGCCTGTACTTCCGATCAGTCAAAGGCGAATTCTCCATCGAGGCGGGCACAGTCACCGGCCCAACCGGCGGGCACCTGACCGGGCACATCTTCACCGCCTTCAAGGGCGACTACTACACGATCGACGACGGCCTGCCGCAAAGCTGAGGCGCATCATCCCAACCTGGCGCTTGGCACCCAGGCATAGCCGTTGGTGCAAAGGATAGTGCATTCCCGCAGCCCGTGCGGTTTGTCCGTCGGTCTTTGCAAGATCACGGCATCTGCAAAGCGCGCCGCTCGCGCTGCGGCCTCGTCCGGATCGGTCTCATAAAGCCGGAACTCCGCCCCGACCCCGCGCGCCCCAGCTTCCGGCAGCAGCGACAACAGCGGGTTGGCGGCATAGGTCGTGTCCGCATGCAGCTGAAAAACCTGGCTGCGGTAAACCATGATGGCGAAATTGGCCGACAGCCGATGCGCTGTCATGTCAAACACTGCGGTCAGGAACTCGGCCTCGGCCTTTACGTCCCGCACCAGAATGTTCAGGCCGATCCCGGTCAGCGAGCGGCCAAAATCCTCGGGCGATACTGTTTCAAAGTCCATGTGTTCTCCAAAAGCCAATGAACGATGGTTGCAGGCGCCCCGCGCCTTGTCAAATTGCGAACCGGCGGATGGCGCTTTCGGCGGGCCTTGGCGCGCGGGTCTGGTGACCCTGGGGTGATGTTCACCCTGATCGGACCGCTCCTCACCGCAGTATAGGCTGGGGTAGCAAGGGGATTTGGGCTATCACTTGCGGCACGGATGTCGCTCCTGAACTGGATTGCGGCGGCGGGGCTGGGCATTCTGGTGCAGCGAGGCACTGGCGTAGGAATTGGAAATCAAAATGGCTGATGTAACACTCTTGGACGGTGGAATGGGGCAAGAGCTGATCGCGCGCTCTGGCGATACGCCCACCCCGCTTTGGGCCACCCAGGTGATGATCGACCACCCTGGACTGGTCCATGATGTTCATGCCGCTTACTATGCTGCGGGCGCAACCGTGGCGACCACCAACACTTATGCGATCCACCGTGACCGTCTGATGAAATTCGGGCTTGAGGAACGCTTTTCCGCCCTGCACATGCAAGCCTTGGCCGAAGCGACCGCCGCCCGGTCCGCGCATAAATCCGGCCGCATCGCCGGATCGTTAGGGCCGCTGGTCGCCTCCTACCGCCCCGATCTGCATCCGCCGCACGACCTGGCGGTGGCAGCCTATGCCGAAATCGCCAAGTTGCTTTCTCCTGTTGTCGATTTCTACATCGCCGAAACCGTCGCGTCCCTCGCCCATGCCCGCGCTGTACTGGAAGGGGCACAGGCTGGCGGAAAGCCTGTATGGCTTTCGGTGACGGTCGATGACGAAGACGGCAGCAGGCTACGGTCGGGCGAGCCGGTGGCCGACCTGGCAGCCGTGCTGAAAAAAGGCCGGGCCACCGCCGTCCTGGCCAATTGCTCAGCCCCCGAAGCGATGGCGGCGGCCTTGGCCATTTTCAAAGGCTTCGGCTTGCCCTATGGGGCCTATGCCAATGGCTTCCAGCAGATCACCAAGGAATTTCTCAAGGACAACCCCACCGTTGATGCTCTGCATGCCCGCCCGGAAATGACCCCGGCCCGCTATGCCGATTTCGCCAGCCTTTGGGTTGGCATGGGGGCCACGATCATCGGCGGTTGTTGCGAAACCACCCCCGCCCATATCACCGAAATCGCGCGGCGCCTGAAGGCAGAAGATCACCGCATCGTTTGACGGGGCTGCACCTGCCCCGCAACCCGTGCTATCGGGCGGCATCATGACCGACTTCGCCTATGCCCCGCCACAACACCCCGTCCGCGTGATCCATGCCGATCACGAGGTGGTGGTGGTTGACAAACCCGCAGGCCTGCTCTCGGTCCCCGGCAAGGGCGAGGATCTGACCGATTGCATGATCGCGCGGCTGCAAATGATCTTTCCCGACGCGCTTTTGGTCCACAGGCTGGATCTGGATACCTCGGGTGTCATGGTTTTCGCGCTGACCCGTCACGCGCAACGGGTGCTCAGCGCCCAGTTCGAAGCCCGTCAGACCAAAAAGACTTATCGCGCCCGGCTATGGGGGCATCTTGAGCCGAAGCAGGGTACGGTGGACCTGCCGCTGATCGTCGATTGGCCCAACCGCCCTCGCCAGCATGTGAACTTTGAGACGGGCAAACCCGCCCAGACCGATTGGCGGGTGCTTGGCCATGACGCCGACGGCACGACACGCGTGCGACTGTTTCCGCGCACCGGTCGCAGCCATCAGCTTCGGGTGCATATGCAGGCGCAGGGCCATCCGATCCTGGGCGACCGGCTTTATGCAACAGGAGCGGGGCTGGAATATCCGCGCCTGATGCTGCACGCCGAAACTCTGCGGTTCAATCACCCCGACAGCGGCAAGAGCCAAAGCTTTTCCGCACCCTGCCCATTTCCATAACCCTGCGCAGCCAGGACAGCGATGGGCGCGGCCATCTACGCCGCCAAACTAAATAGTCGTTAGAATTGATCCGGTTTCCCCATATTTTCTTTCTCGGTTAATATTTCGGGGGCTTTCTTGCCATTGGGGTGCGCCGCGAACGGGGGTTTGTGGGCGCGGGTTATGGTGGGAAATATCATGCTGCTGTTCGCAAGTCTGTTTGGCCTGATGATGGCCGCTTCTGTTGTCGATGTTACCGCGCTTTTTGAAAAAAGTGATGATCCGACGCCTGAACCTGGTGGCGGGCCGGATGGTGATCCGGACGAAACGCCGGAAAACGTCATCGACGGCACGCCACTGGAAGATATTTTGCTGGGCACCGATGGCACCGATCAAATCGACCCCGCACCGGGTGGCGATCAGGGTGATGGTGATGCGGGTGACGACACCTTGGCGGGCGGCGATGACCAGGACACTCTGACCGGAGGGGACGGGAATGACAGTCTGTTGGGCGACACTGGCAATGACCAACTGGTCGGGCAGGGCGGGAATGACACGCTGACCGGGGGCGGCGGGAACGATTCCCTTGTCGGCGGCACGGGGGACGACAGCTTATCCGCGGACGCGGGCAATGACGGTCTGCAAGGCGGCGACGGCAATGACGTGTTGGTGGGCGGCGCCGGGCAAGATACGCTTATGGGCGATCCCGGCGATGATCGCTTGTCCGACCGCGACGCCTCAGGTGAAACGACTCGGGATTTTCTTAACGGCGGCAGCGGCAATGACACACTGATCGCGGGCCAGAATGACTGGCTTGACGGGGGCGAAGGCCATGATGACTTTGTTCTGAACGACTGGCTGTCCCAAGAAAGCAGCGCGGCGACCATCGGCGACTACAATCCCGAAGAAGATCAGATTGTCGTGGTCTATGATCCGGCCAGCTATCCCGAGCCGCAGCTTTCGGTGGCACCGACAGAAGGTAACCCCGGTGATATGGGGGTTTTTCTGAATGGAACGCTGTTGGCCCATGTACTTGGCAGCCCAGATCTGACCGTGGACGATCTGACATTGCTGCCGACGGGTGCGGTCCAGGCGGCATGAGCCTGTGACAGGCGGTCAAGGGCTCTTTCCTTTTGGGTCGATTTCCCCTATAGGCGCGCATCCGCCCCCGTTTGGCGGACACTTCTCCACGGGCCTTGCTGGACGACATCCCGGCCTGCGCCATAACCCCATATTCCGAAAGGAGATCCCGATGTCGATCACTGTTGAAGAAAAAAACCGTGTGATGAAAGACTTCGCGACCAAAGAAGGCGACACTGGTTCGCCCGAAGTTCAGGTTGCGATCCTGTCGTCGCGCATTGCCACGCTGACCGAACACTTCAAGACCCATGCGAAAGACAACCATTCGCGCCGGGGCCTGTTGATGATGGTCGCCCAGCGCCGCAAGCTCTTGGATTATCTCAAGGGCAAAGACCAAGCTCGCTACGCCACGCTGATCGAGCGTCTGGGCCTGCGCCGCTAAGCCTTTCTGCATGGGTTAAAGTAAACGCTCGTGGCAAGTGCTGCGGGCGTTTTTCTTTGAAAGGTTGGGCTGCCGTCGCACGAAACGACAGTCATGACAGTGTGGTGCGACCAGCCAATGCACGCTAACCTTCCGGGCATGGAGCCCACCCGCAAGATTCGCCGCCTTGCCGCCATCCTTTTCGCGGATGTCGTTGGCTATTCGCGGCTGATGGCGGCGGATGAGGCGGGGGCGCTGGCCGCGCTGAACCGGCACCGGGCGGAAGAGTTCGACCCGGCGGTCTCCGCGCACAATGGCCGCATCGTCAAGCTGATGGGTGACGGCGCGCTGGTTGAATTTGCCAGCGTGGTGGACGCGGTCAACTGCGCGCTGGCGATCCAGATTGCGGCGGCGCGCGGCGAAGCGGCACTCGCCCTCAGGATCGGCGTCAACCTTGGCGACATCATCCTGCAGGGCGACGACATCTATGGCGACGGGGTGAATATCGCGGCCCGGCTGGAACCTTTGGCCGAACCGGGGGGTGTCTGCGTGTCGTCGGTGGTGCATGAAAGCATCCGCGACCGGGTCGAGGCGACGTTTGACGATGGTGGCATGGTCGAGGTCAAGAACATCGACCGCCCGGTAAGTGTCTGGCGCTGGCATCCGGGCAGCGCAAAGGCAGCGGCCCCGGTCCCTGCACGAAAACCCGAAGGGCCATCGGTGGCGGTGCTGGCCTTCACCAACATGTCGGGCGACCCCGAGCAGGAGTATTTCGCCGACGGCATCGCCGAGGACATCATCACCGACCTGTCCAAGGTGTCGGGTCTGACGGTGATCGCCCGCAACTCCAGCTTTGCCTACAAGGGCCGTGCAGTTGACATGCGCAGCGTCGGGCGCGAGTTGGGCGTGGGGCATGTGCTGGAGGGCAGCGTGCGGCGTGCAGGTTCCCGGGTGCGCGTCACCGCGCAGTTGATCGACGCCGCCACCGGCGCGCATCTGTGGGCCGAGCGGTATGACGGCGATCTGGCGGATGTGTTCGCCGTGCAAGACGAGGTTACACTGCAGATCGTAGACGCGCTGAAGGTGCGGCTCACACCGACGGAACGGGCGGCCATTGTCCGCGTGGGCACTTTTAGCGCGCAGGCGCATGACGCCTTCTTGCGGATGCGCGATCTGGTGCTGTCGCGCGACATGACGCCTGCGCACTACCTGCGCGCGATGGAGCATGGCCGCCGCGCGATTGAACACGACCCGAACTACGCGCAGGCAATGGGGCTCATGTCAGACTTCGAATGGCTCGACTTCCACAACGGCTGGTCGGGCGACGCCCCCGATATCGTGGCAGCGCGGGCGAACGCGCTGGCAAACCGGGCCATCGAGATTGACCCGGAGGAGCCGCTCGCCAATGTGGCCGTCGCCGGCGCGGCGCTCTTTCGGGGCGACTACGACACGGCAGTCAGGGCGGGCCGCAAGGCGCTGTCGCTTAGTCCTGATTCCGGCTATAGCTTGTACACCCTCGCCGTGATCTTCTGCACCGTGGGGCGTCCCGAGGAAGCCATTCCCCTGCTGGAGCGTGCCATCCGCCTTGATCCCGGCTTTTCTCACCAGTACCTGCAGTTCCTCGGTCAGGCGCATTTTCTGCTGCGCAACTTCGAGACGGCGGCGCTCATGTTCCGCGAGCGGCTGCATCTTTACAATGAAACCGACATCGGTCGCGGCTGGCTCGCCGCAACGCTGGGCCATCTGGGTGACGTGGCCGAGGCGCAAGCGGTCTGGTCGGACCTGATGGCGATCAAGCCCGATTTCCGGATGGCCCCGCGACTGGCGCGCTTTGGCTATCGGCGCCCCGAAGATCCGGCACTGGTGCTGGAGGGGCTGGTCAAGGCGGGCCTGCCGACCGGGGCGTGACGCCTTACGCCACAACCCCGGTCACGCAAAACACCTCAACCGGCTCGCGGATGCCCTTGAAGCTGATCTCGCCCCGCGATTCGACCGTGAAATCGCCTTCCACCGCCAGCCGGGTCCGCGGGCTGATCAGAATTTCGCCGTCCTGCGCCTCGTCGCACAGGCGCGACGCAAGGTTGATGGCGGTGCCGGAGGCGGTGTAGTCGAACCGCCCCTCGAAGCCGACCATGCCAACGGTCGCATAGCCGAGCGATACCCCAAGGCCGAAGCCCAGCTTATGGCCCATCCGCTTCCACTTGACACACAACTCGGCCATCCGGGCGCGCATCGCCATGGCCAGCCGTACGGCATCGCCCGCCGGGTCGTCGCAGGGCAGCGGATCGTTGAACAGCACCATGATCCCGTCGCCCATCCGGTGATCGACCCCCGCCCCATGCGCGTTGATCAGGCGGCCCATTTCCTCGTGATAGGTCTGCAGCACCTCAATGGTTTCTTCGGGTTCCGCCGTCTCGCAAAAGGCGGTGAAGCCCCGGATGTCGCAGAACAGCACGCCCAGCAAGGCACGGTGGCTGGACAGCATCTTTTCGGACCCCGAGGAGATGACGGTATCGGCTACGGCGGCAGGCAGGAACCGCTTCAACCGTCCCATCCGTTCGATCTCGCCCACCTGGTCTTGCACCCGGTCGCCCAGTTCGGCGTTCAATGCTTCCAGCGCCTTGAACTGGCGGACGTTCTCGATGGCGATGACGGCCTGGGCGGCGAAGGTTTCGACAAGGGCGATCTCGTCGTCAGAGAAGGGCCTGACCACCCGGCGGCTCAGCGCGATCGTGCCAATCGCAATCCCGCCGCGCACCAGTGGAATCACCAGACGGGTGCGGATGCCTTCATACTCGACCAGACTTACCGCGATGGCAACGCGGTTCTTGTATTGCTCGGTCTCGGCATAGTCAGTGTGGTGCACCATTTTCGCGGTGCGCAACGTTTCGATCACCGACATCGACTGGTCGATCAGAAATTCGTTGCCGATTTGAAAGGCTTTCTGGATATGACCCAATTGGGCCGCCAGCCGAACATGGGATCGCGCGTCGTTTACAAGAAGAAGTGCCGCCTGATCTGCCCCGCAAACCAGCACGGCATTTTTCAGGACCGTGTCGAAAACCAGCGTCTCGTCCTCAGTGCTTTTGCTGATCGCCGACAGAATCTCACGTAACGCCGCCTCGCGCGCCAGCCGCGTCTGCAACTCGCGGAACTGGCGGACGTTCTCGATGGCGATGACGGCCTGGGCGGCGAAAGTTTCGATCAGGGCGATCTGGTCCGCGCCGAAGGGATTGACCTCGCGCCGGTACAACACAATGCAGCCGATCGTCTCGCCACCGCTGAACAACGGCACCGCCAGAAACGTCCGGATGCCTTCCCCGTCCACGTCCGCGACCCTGTTTGAGTCGCCGGATCGGTAAAGGTCGGTATCGGCCAGATCGTGCACATGCACAACGCGGCCTTTATGCATGTATATCGCGTTCGCAAGCTCGGACTCCATCGGCCAGGCCGTCGCGCCGACCACATGCTGTCGCAGCGTTTCGCCCCAATGCGCCACCATGACCGAGTGACTGCGGTCTTCGCTGATGATTTCGAGGTCGGCCATCGACGCGCCGCAAAGATCAGCGGACTTGCGAAGCACCACATCGAAGACGGGCCGTTCGTCGTCCCTGCTCTGGCTGATGACCGAAAGGATTTCCCGTGTCGCCGCCTCGCGCGCCAGCCGCGTCTGCAACTCGCGGAACTGGCGGACGTTCTCGATGGCGATGACGGCTTGCGCGGCGAAAGTTTCGACTAGGGCGATCTGGTCGGGGGTGAAGGGTGCAACTTCGCGGCGGCTGAGCATGATTGCCCCGATGCCCCGCCCCCCACTGACCAGCGGGATGGACAGGCGGGTGCGGATACCCTCATCGTCAACCAGTTGCCGCGAGTCGCGAGCGCCCTTCAGATATGTTGGTGCCAGAGCAAGGTCGTCGTCCTGGATCGTGCGTGCTTCGAGGATGGACCGTCCAAAGTTGGTGATGGTGTCGACTTCGCGTTCGAACTCAAAGGTGTCGCCAATCTCGATCTGTCGGCGGCTCAGACCGAAATATCCCGCCAGTCTAAGCTCGGTTTGCGCGTCATTGCAGAGTATCAGCCACGCCATCGGCGCATCGCATAGCCGCGCGGCGCTACTGACGATCACGTCGAACACGGGCGCGTCGTCGTCGCGGCTCTGGCTGATGACCTGCAGGATTTCCCGCGTCGCCGCCTCCCGCGCCAGCCGTTCCTGCAACGCACGGAACTGCCGCACGTTCTCGATGGCGATGACTGCGTGCGAGGCAAAGGTCTCGATCAGCGCGATCTGATCGGCGGTGAAGGGTGCGACCTCTTTCTTCCAAAGGATGAAGCAGCCGATGCCGCCTTCCGGGCCTAAAAGCGGTACGAAGAGGTTGGTACGAAGGCCCTGACGGTCGACGACCATCCGGAACCGCTCGTGCCCGGCGCGATACTGGTCGGTATCGGCCATGTCCGGCACATGGATGGTGATCCCCTCAACGATGGCGCGGGCACCGATGGAATCTTCGGGGTCCATCAGCACCTTGCCTTCATGGTATACGGCCACCGTCTCGGCAATGGCCGCGCGATGCGCGACCATTCTTTGCGACGCATCCCCCCTGCGCCCCAGAACAATCGAGGCGTACTGCGTGTCGCAGAGCCGTGTGGCGCTGTCGAGGATCGCCTCGAAGGTCGGCTGTTCGTCGTCGGGGGATTCCGAGATGACGCGGAGAATGTTCCTGGTCGCCGCTTCCCGCTCCAGCCGCGCTTCAAGCGCCTTGAACTGACGCACATTCTCGATGGCGATGACGGCTTGCGCTGCAAAGGTTTCGACAAGGGCGATTTCGTCGTCGGAGAAGGGCTTGACCTCGCGCCGGTAGATCGAAATGCAACTGACCGTTCTGCCGCCGCTGAACAGGGGCACCGCCAGAAACGTGCGGATGCCTTCCGCATCGACTGCCGTGACCCGGATCGGGTCGCCGGAGCGGTAGAGGTCGGTGTCGGCCAGGTCGTGCACATGCACGATCCGGCCTTCGCGCATGCAGGTCGAGGGCGCATGGTCAGACTCCATGGGCCAGACCATCTCGCCCACCGGAAGCAAGTCCGAGACATGATCGCCCCATTCCGCCACCATCACCGCGTGGCTGCGATCTTCGCTGATGATGTTGAGACCGGCCATCGACGCGCCGCAAAGCTCTGCGGCCTTGCGCAGGACCACATCGAAGACCGGGCGGTCATCATCGCG
>JANMDM010000143.1:0-3971 GCA_031376305.1 Pseudomonadota bacterium
CAGTCCGATGTCGCTGTTTACCTTGACTTTCTGGGGCAACACCATGGCGGCGCGCCAGCGCCTGTAGCGCTTGCCGCAGTCAGCCAAAGCGACATGCGGGCTTTCATGGCGCATGAACGTGGGCGCGGTCTTGGGGCGCGGTCACTGGCGCGGCGGCTGTCTTCAGTCAAAGGCTTCACGCGCTGGCTTTCCGACCGCGACGGTTCTGAGCCGACGGCGGTGCTGGCCGCACGCGGGCCAAAGTTCCGGCGCAAACTGCCGCGCCCGCTGTCGCAAGACGCGGCCCGCGAGGTCATTGCCCAGGTCGATCTGCAGGCCCGCGAAGATTGGGTGGCAGCGCGCGATGTGGCAGTGGTGACGCTGCTTTACGGCTGTGGCTTGCGCATCTCGGAAGCGCTGTCGCTGACCGCTGCCGAGCACCCGGTGCCGCAGGTTTTGCGCATCCGCGGCAAAGGCGGCAAGGAGCGCATGGTTCCGGTCATCCCTGCCGCCCGCGCTGCCGTTGCAACCTATGTGCGGCTTTGCCCCTTTGCATTGGCGTCCGCGCCAGACGCCGCGCTGTTTCGCGGCGCGCGCGGCGGCCCGTTGAACCCACGGCTGATCGCGGCGGCGATGGAACAGGCGCGCCACGCGCTTGGCCTGCCCGCCACTGCCACACCGCACGCCCTGCGCCATAGCTTTGCCACCCATCTCTTGGCGGCGGGCGGCGATCTGCGTACGATCCAGGAGCTTTTGGGGCACGCATCCTTGTCAACCACTCAAGCCTACACCGCCGTAGACGCAGCCCGGCTGATGGAGGTCTATACTCAGGCGCATCCGCGCGCCTGACTCGGAATCGCGGAAGTTATTTGTTATGCCCATAGTATGTAGCCAGAGAAATGCCATGACCCCACGCGTGCAAGCCCTGTTCGTCCACCTTTTGACCGCCACAGGCGCGGTCCTTGCGATGTTGGCCATGCTGGCAGCCGCAGATCAGAAATGGGACCTGATGTTTTTGTGGCTTGTGGTGGCGCTGGTCGTGGACGGCGTCGACGGCCCGCTGGCCCGCCGTTACGATGTCAGTGCCAATTGGCCAACCTATGACGGCGTCTTGCTTGACCTGATCATCGACTATCTGACCTATGTGTTCATCCCGGCCTTCGCGCTGTTCCAGTCGGGGCTGCTGCCGGGTTGGACCGGTTGGGTCGCAATCATCGTCATCACCTACACAAGTTCGATCTACTTTGTCGATACGCGTATGAAAACAAAGGACAATTCCTTTGCCGGATTCCCCGCGTGCTGGAACATGGTGGTCTTGGTGCTGTTCGCGCTGCACCCGAACTTTTACGTCGTCCTGGCTTTCATCGTCTTGCTGGCCGCCAGCATGTTCACCAACCTTAAATTCGTGCATCCGGTGCGCACCGACCGCTGGCGGATGACGACACTGCCGATGGCGTTCGGCTGGGTCTTTTTTGCCGGATGGGCGGCCTGGGTCGACTTCCACCCGGAAAGCTGGGCCCATTGGGGATTGGTTGTCACCTCGCTTTACTTACTGCTGGCCGGGATTGCCCAACAGATTATCCCTGAACGACGCTAAAGCCGGGTGATGACGACACCGGCGGCAATCAACACCACGGACAGGGCTTTGGTCAGCGTCATTTTCTCGGAAAATACTGTCCAGCCAATCAAAACGCCGAACACAATCGAGGTTTCGCGCAAGGCCGCAACCAGGGCAATGGGCGCCTTGGTCATTGCCCAGACAACAATCGCGTAAGACGCGTAGGACGCCATCGCCCCAAGGCTGCCGGTCACCCAGACCTTTGCGCCTTGCGGCACGGATGCTTGCCCGCGCAACGCCAGCATGGCTGTGGCAAAGAGCATCCCGTCCAAAACAAACATCCAGGCGACAAAGGCGCCGGGATTGCCGCTGACCCGCGCCCCAAGCCCGTCAACCACCGAATAGCCCGCCGTGGCGCAGGCGGCCCCAAAGGCATAGGGCAGCAGCTTGCGCGACTCACCGCTGGTGAAAACCCCGCGGGTCAGCATCAGGATGCCGAAACCCAGAAGGCAAATACCGGCAATCTCTGCCGGTGCCAGGATTTCACCCAAAACCGTGCCGCCAAAGATCAGCACCAGAAGCGGCGCCGTGCCGCGCGCCAGTGGATAGACGCGGCTGAGGTCGCCATGCTCATAGGCAAAGGTCAGGAAGGTCTTATAGGCCGCATGGATAAGCCCCGAGGCCACCAGCCAAGGCAACACCCCGCGCCCCGGCAGACCTTGCGGTATCGCCATGCCAAGACCGATCAGCCCCTGCACGGCGGACAGCGCCATCATCGAATGGACCCGGCTTGCACCACTGCGCACAAGACCATTCCACAGCGCATGCAAGAACGCCGCACCCAGAACCACGAGAAGAATCCAAAGACTCATGCCTGCCCCTTTAGAGCGTGTCAGACAAAAGTGGACACCGGTTTTGTTGCCCGACACGCGAAAAAACAAAGACTTAGAGTCTGTCTGGCGATTCTATCAGCGCCAGACAGACTCTAGGGACAGCCCTAGCAACTGCGCCCGTGCCCCGCAAGAAAGCGCGTCAGATCAGCAGCGACGCCGCCCCTTCATGCCTGAGCAGCGCGACTTTCGTCTCGATCCCGCCGGGGGCGGAAAACCCGCCAAGCCCGTTGGCGGCCAGAACGCGGTGGCAGGGGATCAGGATCGGGATCGGATTGGCCCCACAGGCCTGACCAATGGCCTGCGCGGGCGCCGCCAATACCCGCGCCAGATCGCCGTAAGTGCGGGTTTCGCCGAAAGGAATGGCGGCCATTGCCCGGCGCATGTCAGCCTGAAAGCCGTGGCCCCAATCCAGCGGCAGCTCGAAAACGCGGCGGTCCCCCAAGAAGTATTGGCCAAGCTGGCGCCCCGCTTCGGTAAGAAGCGCCGACAGGGCACCGTCCTCGGGGCCGCCCCAGGACAGGCGGGTGATGACGCCACCAGCTTCGGTCAGCACCAGCCGCCCGAAAGGCCCGTCAAACCCCGCCCGCGGGCTCATCCCAATGCCTGATCGCAGCGGGCGCAGGTGCCGGTGTGCTTATGGCTGCCCACGTCTGGCAGGATTTTCCAGCAGCGTTGACATTTTTCGCCTGGCGCCATCTCGAACACCACCCCCACCCCCGGCACTTCCGGCAGACGGAAGGCTTCTTCCGGCGCGGGATCGGCGGTCAACTGAATATCCGAGGTGATGCAAAGATCGGCGAACCCGACGGATTTCAGCGCCTTCAGCACCCCGGCATCTTCGATATGGACCACGGGGGCGGCCTCAAGACTGGCGCCAATGACTTTGGCGGTGCGCTGGATTTCAAGCGCTGCCGTCACCACCCGGCGAACGCGGCGGATGCTGTCCCATTTCTGCGCCAAGGGCTCGTCGAGCCAGTCGGCGGGGGTTTCGGGCATGTCTTCCAGATGCACAGATGAACTCTCGCCGGGGAAACGGCAAAGCCAGACTTCCTCCATCGTGAACACGAGGATCGGCGCGAGCCAGGTGGTCAGGCGGTGAAAGAGGATATCGAGCAACGTGCGGGCTGCCCGGCGGCGCGGGCTGGCGGGGGCGTCGCAATAAAGCGCATCCTTGCGGATATCGAAATAGATCGCCGACAGATCCACCGTGCAGAAGGTGAACAGCGTCTGGAACACGCCCTGAAAATCGTATTTCGCATAGCCCTTGCGCACGACATGGTCGAGCTCCGCCAAGCGGTGCAGCACCCAGCGCTCCAATTCCGGCATTTCGGTGGGGGCGACCTTTTCGGCCTCCGAAAACCCCTCAAGGTTGCCCAACAGGAAGCGCATGGTGTTGCGCAAACGGCGGTAGCTGTCAGCGGTGCCTTTGAGGATCTCCTTGCCGATCCGCTGATCAACGGTGAAATCGACCTGCGCCACCCAAAGCCGCAGGATGTCGGCCCCGTATTCCTTGATGATCTCTTGCGGCAGCACGGTATTGC
>JANMDM010000153.1:0-13240 GCA_031376305.1 Pseudomonadota bacterium
ACGATAGCTGGACGGTGACGGGCAATTCCTTGATCCCGCCCACGAAATTCGAACGCAGAAAGCGGTGCGGTCCGGCGGGTTCCACCGACTTTATCCGGGCGCTGAGTTCCTGGAACAGCACGCGTACCTCAAGCCGGGCCAGCCACATGCCCAGACAGACATGCGGGCCGCCCTGACCGAAAGACTGATGCCGATTGGGCGTGCGCCCCAGATCGACGCGGAACGGGGTATCAAAGGCCGCCTCGTCGCGGTTGCCGGAGGCGAACCACAACAGCACCTTGTCACCCTGTTTCACCGTCTGTCCGTGCATTTCGAAGTCCCGCGTGGCGGTGCGGCGGAAGTAAAGCGCCGGCGTTGCCCAGCGGATAATTTCATCGGCGGCCGTATCCCACACCGCGCCAGATTGCATCTGCGCCAGAAGTTCCGGCTGATGCGCCAGTGCCTGAATGCCTGCCGCAATCGAATAGCGGGTGGTGTCATTGCCCGCCGCCACCAGCAGGCAAAAGAAATTGCGAAAATCAGCTTCCGAAATCACCGAGCCGTCCGACCCCGGTGCCAGGATAAGGTGCAGCACCCCCGACATATCGCCTGTGGCCGCCTTCCGCTCCATCAACCGCTTGGCATAGTCGTAAAGCTCGGCCCCGGCGGGAGAGTTGAAGGGCATCAGCCGGTAGGCGTCGGTCTGCATCTTGTCGAGAACATGATCGGTGAAGTCGGGATCGGTATTGGCGATCAGCGCGTCGCCCTTTTCCACAAGCCAGGGCAGGTCTTCGTCCGGCGTGCCGATAATACGGCCCAGCATCATCATCGGCAGTTGGCGGGCGATGTCCTTGGTGGCGTCGAACGTGCCTTTTTGCAACGCGGTGTCCAGAATGCTGCGGCACAAACTGCGGATCTGATCCTCGAACCCGGCCACCACATTGCGCGAAAAGGCGCGTGCGACCTTGACGCGGGTTTGCAAATGTTCGGTGCCATCGGTTTCTTGAAAGGTGCGGCGGGCCAGATATTCTTCGTAGGTCTGATCCTCCATCCGGATCCCCTGAGCCGAAGACAGCAGGTCCGGCTGACCGTTCAGAGCGGCGATATCGGCATGACGGGTGACCGACCAGAATCCCTGACCCCCGGCCCAGTCGGTCCATTCAAGCGGTGCGTCACGGCGCATCCGCGAAAATGTGTTGTGCGGCGCCCCAGCTAAAAAGGTGTCATGGCTGGATAAATCGGCATGACCGTCATCGGTCGGTGTCCAGACTGTCATTGTTGGCCTTTTCAGAATGAGGCTTGGATTCGAACTCAGTATTAAATATACTAACATCGACTATAAATATGTAAACAGGTTTGTTAATGCATATCGCCATACTCGTGACCAATACCGACACATCGGCTTTCGCGGCACGCTTTCCCGATGACGGCGCTAAATTCAGCGCGCTTTTGGGGGACCGGCGCCCCAAGTGGCAGTTTTCGGTATTTGCGGTTTACAAGGGCATTTTTCCTGAAAGCCTTGATGATTTTGATGGGATTGTCGTAACCGGCAGCCCGGCCTCGGTGCATGATAAGGACATATGGATTAACGCACTTCTTGAACTGTTAAGGCAGGCCGTCACCCGAAAACTACCAGTGTTTGGGGCCTGTTTCGGGCATCAGGCGCTGGCCATGGCATTGGGGGGTATGGTTGAGAAAAACCCAACGGGCTGGGTTTTTGGGCGGGTGGAGACTGAGGTCGGCAACCCGGCGCCGTGGCAAGCGGGCGGTAAGCTGGGTGTCTATGCCGCTCATACCGAACAAGTGACGCGCCCGCCCGCTGGGGCCATTGTGCTGAGCGACGCGCCGGATTGCCCGATTGCGTCGTTTGCCATCGGTGATCATGTGTTCACAACGCAATACCACCCCGAAATGACCCATGATTTCATCGTGGCTTTGATCGAAAAGGTCGCTGATGGGCTGGGGCAAAAGGCCGCTGCCCGCGCCCGTGCTTCGTTGAAGCGTCCGGCGGATACCGCGCGCATGGCGACCGAGATTGTTCAGTTTTTCGAAATGCCACGAAACAGTTAAGCCAATGGCGCCGTGAGCGCGGCTTAGCGTTGCGCCGTGAGGATCGCATCAAAGCGGCCGATAAACAGATCGACGTTGGTCTTGCTGAACACCAGCGGCGGGCGAATTTTCAGGATGTTGCCACGCGGGCCTGTGGCACTGATCAGGATCCGGGCCTCGCGAAGCGCATTCACAATCCGGGCGGTGCCGTCGGCGTCCGGGGCCATGGTGGCACGGTCTGATACCAGCTCAACGCCAAGGAACAGCCCCACGGCGCGCACGTCGCCGATTGCCTGGTGACGGCGCGCCAATGCGTTCAAGCCGTCGCGGAAGTAAGCGCCGACGGTCAGGGCATTGGCTTGCAGGCCTTCATTTTCGATCACTTCAAGCACCGCCAAAGCTGTGGCAGCCGCTGTAGCATTGCCGCCGAACGTATTGAAATAACGAGAGTTCAATCCGAATTCGGCAACTACCCGCGGTTGCATCACCAAGCCTGCAACCGGGTAACCGTTGCCCATGGGTTTGCCCAATGAAACCATATCAGGGACCAAGCCGTGGCGTTGGAAGCCCCACATCGTCTCGCCGGTGCGTCCAAATCCGGCTTGCACTTCGTCGGCGATAAACACGCCCCCGGCAGCGCGGATGGCGGCGACGGCACCGGTCAAAAATCCCTTGGGGTTCGGGAATACCCCGTCTGACGAAAACACTGTATCGACGATCAAACCTGCCGGACGGATGCCGTGGCGGGTCATATCGTCAATCGCCGCCTGCACGGCCGCGGTAAACGCCGCCCCGATATTGCCGCCACTTCGGTGGGGATCGGGGGCCGCTACGGTGCGCACATGGGCGCCCAGCGCAACCCCCTGCCCAAGCGAAGGGGACAGGGCGGCGACTGCATCGGTGACGCCATGATAGGCGTTTTCAGTCACGATAAAGCCGCTGCCGCCCGTGTGGGCGCGCGCGATCCGCAGCGCCAGATCGTTGGCCTCAGACCCGGTGCAGGTGAACATGACGTGGCCAAGATCGCTTGGAAATGTTGCCAGCAGCTTTTCGGCATAGGCCAGAACGCCATCATGCAAATAGCGCGTGTGGCCGGTCAGCAGGCCCATCTGCCGCGCGGTCGCTGCCACCACATGCGGGTGGCAATGCCCGACCGCGGCCACGTTGTTATAAGTGTCAAGATAGGCGTTGCCGTCCTGATCATAAAGCCACACCCCGTCACCGCGGATCAGATGCACCGGGGTTGCGTAAAAAAGCCGGTAAGCCGGGCCAAGCAGCGCGCGGCGGCGCTCAATCAGTGCTGCATCCGCCGGTCGCAGGTTTGCGGCCCCTGAGACAAACGCGTTCACCATGGTTTCATCGGCCTTCATATCGGTCCTCATTGGCAGGTGTTGGCAAGAGCGCGGCGGACATCGCCTCGCGCCAGCGTGGCAAAGCTTTCAAGCCCCGCTTTGGCCGAAGAAAAATTCCGCAAGATGTAATCGGCATTCTCCGGGTAACGACTGGCGCGCCAACTGGTGATGGCGATTGTGGTTACCATGCGCGTGGCGACCAGATCAAACAACTGGTCAAGCTCCGCCGACTGCAGGGGATAGACGGCATGCCAGGAAGCCGCGAAATCGACCAGGGATCCCAACGGGTCGGTCGGGTCAATCTGATATGAGGCCGCGATGGCGACATCGCAGATCAAAGCTGTGCGGACCATATCGCCAAAATCCAAGATACCGCAGACCCGGTCGTGATTCCCAGGATCGACCAAGACGTTATGCGGATTGAGGTCATTGTGCACCACTTGCCAACGCAAAGCGGGCAAGGCCGGTGCAACGTCGGCATCAAAAATATCAAGGCAGCGCCATGCCAAGTCACGCAAGCCGTGGTCGGAAATGCTTGGAACCAAAGGGCGCAGGCGGGCGGCTTGTTTTACATCCCACAGCAGCTCGTGGTCAGCCGCCGGGTGATGAAAATCACGAAGCGCGCGGGCCAATGCGGCCCCGGTTGCCGCCATCGAACGGCGCTGCGCCGGGGTCGGGCGGACGCGGTGCAGGGGTTCGCCCTGAACATAAGTCAACAGCCGCAGGATGCTGCCATCAGGCAGGGTGGCCCCGGTCCTGCCGTCAAGGGTGCGGACCACGCGCGGAACCGGCAGGCCGGGGGCATTTGCCTCAAGATACAGCAAGGCGGCGGTTTGAAAATGTGTGACTTCGGCCGGTTCGATCGGATTGGCGAGCTTCAGGACGAAACTCTGCCCCGCCGTATCAATCAACTGAAAGTTCAGATCACGCTCTGAGGTCAGGCGCTTCAGAGTGCCGGTTTTGCCAAAATTGACAAAGGCCAGTCGCACCGCCCTTTCGTCGGTCAGACTCGGGGGCGCTGAAAACAGCAGCGCCCCAACGGGCGAAGGGGTGTCAGTCATGGTTGGCCTTGCGTAAGGTGATTCCCATTCCACCGGAAACCGGGTTCGAAGGAAAGGTTGGATCTGGCGAAAGGGGCAAGCGCGTTCGGGTGGTTTTCCGACCAGTATCGGCGTTTCCGACCAAACGGTGTTTACGGGGTATTGCGGCGCTTGGATTTGTCACTCAAACTGGCCCTTCAAAGAACGTGTTATCCTGATCCGAAATGAATGGAAGGTCGCGGAATGCGCTACGCGAAACCCAATACCGCAGCAGAAGCTTCAGCATTGCTGCGTCAGGAAACGGGTATTACCCGAATTCTGGCCGGAGGCACCGATGTGATGGTGCAGCTTAAGGCCGGACTGGTGGAGCCTGATCTGATTGTCGATATCAAACATATCGGCGGCCTGCGCGACATAACGCCCGAAGCGGGCGGCTTTCGCATCGGCGCTGCCGTGTCAGGGGCCGAGCTTGGCGCCCACGCTGGCGTCGTCGGGCTGTGGCCCGGCGTTGTCGAGGGGTTTGAACTGATCGGCTCGACCCAAGTGCAGGGGCGCGCCACGATGGCCGGTAATCTTTGCAACGGCTCGCCCGCAGCAGACTCGGTGCCGGGGCTGGTCGCGGCCAATGCCGTCGCGCGAATCTGCGGCCCGAGCGGCGAGCGTGACTGCCCGATCCAGGATATTCCCGTAGCACCCGGACGGATTTCCTTGGCCAAGGGGGAGTTCATCACCTCAATCTTGTTGCCCGGACGCCCGGAAAGATCAGGCGACGCGTACCTTCGGTTTATCCCGCGCACCGAAATGGATATCGCCGTCGCGGCGGCGGCTGTGAGCCTGACCCTCGACAAGGCAGGCAAGGTCGTCGCGGCCCGCGTGGTACTGGGGGCCGTTGCGCCGACGGTTAAGTTGGTCGGACCCGCTGCGGACGCCATTTTGGGAACCAGTCTGGATGACGCTGCGCTTGCCGCGCTTGCAGCTGCCTGCTCCGCCGCCTGCAGCCCGATTGACGACAAACGCGGTACCATCGTGTTTCGCACCGAAGTTGCCGGTGTGCTTGCAAAGCGCGCCGCGTTGATCGCCTACAAACGTGCCGGAGGCCAAAAATGAAGACCATTCATGTTGCAACCGAGGTCAATGGAGACAACGTGGAGTTCGTCTGTGCGCCCGACGAATCGCTGCTGGATGTGCTGCGCAATCGCCTCGGCCTGACGGGGGTCAAAGAAGGCTGCGGCACCGGGGACTGCGGCGCATGCAGCGTCACTTTGAACGGGCGCCTTGTCTGTTCGTGTCTGGTTCTGGGGGCCGAGGTCGAAGGTGCGACGATTGGCACGATTGAGGGGATGGCCAGGGCCGATGTTTTGCACCCGTTGCAACAAAGCTTTATCGACCATGCCGCGTTGCAATGCGGGATCTGTACACCGGGCATTCTGGTGGCGGCAAAAGCTTTGCTCGATAAGAACCCGGACCCGACCGACACCGAACTGCGCTACTGGCTGGCGGGAAACCTGTGCCGCTGCACCGGCTATGACAAGATCATCCATGCCGTTCAGGATGCTGCAAAGAAGATGAGGACCGTGTAACATGGCTTTGGATTCAAACAACAAACGTGTCTTCAAGGTTGTCGGAACGCGACCACCGCGCCCTGACGGCATCGAAAAGGTCACCGGACGCGCGCTGTACGGCGCCGATGTATCGGCCCCCGGAATGCTTGTCGGTCGCATCTTGCGCAGCCCGCATGCCCATGCCGCGATCCTGTCAATCGACACATCGGCCGCCGAAGCGCTTGCGGGCGTCAAGGCCGTGATCACGGCGCAAGATTTTGCGGTGCAAGACGACAGCGCTTTGCGCGACGTTCAGGAAAACTGCATGGCGCGGGGCAAAGTGCTTTATGATGGTCACGCGGTTGCCGCCGTGGCGGCGCTGACCCCGGCCATTGCCAAGGCGGCGCTAAAGTTGATCAAGGTCACCTACAAAGCCTTGCCGCATGTGACGGACGTTGATGTTGCCATGCGCCCCGATGCGCCAGTGGTGCAAGCCGGGCGCAGCTTTGAAAACGTGCCCGCCGGAATGGCTGAAAACGTCACCAGCCAGTGCGAATTCGGTCACGGCGATCTGGCCGCAGGTTTTGCGGCGGCGGCTTTGATTGTCGAGCGCAGTTTCACCACCGCTGCCGTCCATCAAGGCTATATCGAGCCGCAGGCCTGCCTTGCGTCGATGACTGCGGATGGCAAGGCTGATCTGTGGTGCTGTACGCAGGGGCAGTACCATGTCCGCGCGCTGTGTGCGGCGCTTCTGGGCATGGAGGCGAGCCAGTTGCGCGTCACCGCCTCGGAAATCGGCGGTGGGTTTGGCGGCAAGACCACGGTGTTTATCGAACCTGTGGCACTGGCGTTGTCGCGTAAAAGTGGCAAGCCGGTCAAGATCGTGATGACGCGGGACGAGGTATTCAAGGCTACCGGACCGACGGTTTCGTCGTCGATTGATGTCAAGATCGGCATGACCAAAGATGGGCGCATCACCGCAGGTGAAGCCCATCTGCGCTATTCCGGTGGCGCGTTCCACTGCGGCACCATTGATATGGGTGCGCAAGCGGCCTTCGCGGCCTACGATCTGCAGGCGGTTCGGACCCTGGGCTGGAACGTGTTGACCAACCGCCCGAAAGAGGTCGCCTACCGCGCACCCGGCGCGCCGCAGGCGATCTATGCGGTGGAAAGCGTCGTGGATGAACTGTGCCAGAAACTTGGCCTCGACCCCTTGGATGTGCGCCTAAAGAATGCCGCCCGCAAAGGCACAAAGTCATCCTATGGCCCGACCTTTGATGACATCGGCCTGATGGCGACGCTGGAGGCGGCGAAGGCGCATCCGCACTACACTGCACCACTGGCGCCGGGGCAGGGACGTGGCTTGTCGGCCGGGTTCTGGTTCAACTTTGGCGGTAACACCTGCGTGTCGCTGAACATCAACACCGACGGCACAGTCGGGATTACCGAAGGCAACCCAGACATTGGCGGATCACGCGCGGCAATCAGCCAGATGGCCGCCGAGGAGTTGGGTATTCCTTATGAAAAGGTCCGCACCATCATCGCCGACACCAGCTCGCTTGGCCACAATGACATTACCGATGGCAGTCGTGTGACGTTTGCTGTTGGCCTTGCGACCATCAAGGCAGCGCAGGACGCAATTCAGAAAATGTGCGCCCGAGTGGCGACGCTTTGGGAAATCGACGCGGAGGCGGTTGTCTGGGAAGATGGCTGCGCCAAACCTTCCGGCCCGAATGCGGGCCAGTTTCCGCCGATGACGCTGGCAGAAATCGCCGCGATCTCGTTCAACACCGGCGGGCCGATTGCCGGCCACCATGAGTTCAACGCCGATGGCGCCGGTGTCAGTTTTGGCGTGCATTTGGTTGATGTCGAGGTTGACCGCGAAACCGGAGCGACGAAGGTCCTGCGTTACACCGTGTTTCAGGATGCCGGTAAGGCCGTTCATCCGTCATATGTCGAAGGCCAGATGCAGGGCGGGGCGGTACAGGGCATCGGCTGGGCGCTGAACGAGGAATACATCTACGGTGAAGACGGACGCCTGCAAAATGCCGGGTTCCTTGATTACCGGGTGCCGGTGGCCTCGGACTTGCCCAATATCGAGACGGTGATCCTTGAAATCCCCAACCCCGGCCATCCCTACGGGGTGCGCGGCGTCGGCGAGACGCCGATCGTGCCGCCGCTGGCAGCGCTTTCCAACGCGGTATCACGGGCGATCGGCTTGCGGATGAACCGCCTGCCGATGTCGCCGCCGCGGATTCTGGCCGCATTGTCTGCCAAGCGCTGAACATGGTGGCGGTGACAATCTGGGGGTCTTTGCGCGCCTTCACCGACGGGCGGGCGCAGGTCGAGGTTGAAGCGCGCAATTTCAAAGAGTTGCTGGACGTTCTTGCGCAAACTTATCCCGGTCTGAAACCTCAGATCACGCGGGGCGTCTCGCTCGCGCTTGATGGTCGCATCTACCGGGAAGCGTGGTTCACCAAGATCAGATCCGACAGCGAAGTGGTGTTGATGCCGTATATGGCGGGCGGGTAGGGACTAAATCGCGGGCAATGCCCTTCGTCGTTGATGTTTGTGCCACTTGGCCACCGAAACATTCCTGCCAGCGGGAAGTAAAGGGGCCGGATGTCCGGCCCCTTCTTGCGCATGCGTATAGACGCCTTAAAGCGTACCCGCCGCCATTTCCGAGGCAATGTGATCGGCCTGGCGGATTGCCAGCGCCACAATGGTCAGGGTTGGGTTTTCTGCCGCCCCGGTGGTGAACTGGCTGCCGTCCGAGACGAAAAGATTGGCGATATCATGGCTTTGCCCCCAGTTGTTCACAACCCCGTCTTGCGGCTTTTCCGACATGCGGTTGGTGCCAAGGTTGTGGGTGGACGGGTAGGGTGGGGTGGGGAAGGTTCGCGTGGCCCCCACGGCTTCGTAGATCGCGGTCCCCTGCGCATAGGCGTGGTTACGCATTGCGATGTCATTGGGGTGATCCGAGAAGTTCACATTTGGCGCGGCGAGGCCATATTGATCCTTCACATCAGCACTGAGGGTGATCCGGTTCGACTCCTGCGGCATGTCTTCGCCGACAATCCACATCCCCGCCATGTTTTCATAGCTGTCGAGTGCCGTGGTGAATGACCGCCCCCAACCGCCGGGGTTGAGGAAAGCCGCCATGAACGGCAAACCCAGCGAGAGGGTTTCCAATTCATAGCCGCCGACAAAACCGCGGCTGGGATCATGCCGGTTCTCGTCTTGAATGATCCCCGCCATTGTCGTGCCGCGCCACATCCGCACCGGCTTTTCAAACACACCGTAGACCGAGCCAGTGGTGTGGCGCATGTAATTCTTGCCGACCATGCCCGAGGAATTCCCCAGACCGTCGGGAAACATCGTCGAGGCCGAATTCAGCAAGAGACGCGGGCTTTCGATTGAGTTGCCCGCGACGCAGACCAGCCGCGCCTTTTGCATCTGCAGATTGCCGTCCTTGTCGAAGTACTCGACCCCGGTGACCTTGCCCGCCTCATCATGCAGGATCCGCGCCGCATGGGCGTGATCGCGCACTTCCAGGTTGCCCGTCGCCTCGCCGCGCGGGATGTCGGTATAGGCGGCCGACCATTTGGCCCCCCATTTGCAGCCTTGGAAACAAAAGCCGGTCTGCTGGCAGGCCATGCGGTCGTCATAATCGCGGCTGTTGATCGCCATGCGCCCGGTATGGACTTCGGTATAGCCCAGCGCCTTGGCACCCTTTTCCAGAACCTTGAAGTTGTTGTTGCCGGGCAGACCCTGCCGGTCGCCGGTGCGGGTGACGCCCAGCTTGGTCTCGGCCAATTCGTACCAGGGCTCCAGCTCGGCCAGGGTGATCGGCCAATCCAGAAGGTTGGCCCCCGCCACGTCGCCATAAGTGGTCTTGGCCTGAAACTCGTAATCGCGGATGCGCAGCGAAGCCCCGGCCCAATGGGTGGTGGTGCCGCCCACCGCCTTGACGATCCAGGCAGGAAGCCCGGAAAAGTCATGCGCCACCCGCCAATCCCCGCTGGTGGTGCGCGGTTCGGTCCAGGCCAATTGGCCGAAACTTTCCCATTCGTCATTGACGAAGTCTTCGGGCAGGTAGCGGCCGCCCGCCTCTAGGGCCACGACCTTGACGCCCTTTTGCGCCAGTTCGTTGGCCAGAACCCCGCCGCCGGCGCCGGTTCCGATAATGACGACAACGGAGTCGTCGGTCAGTTCAAATTTCGCGACCATGGTATCCTCCCGGTCTCAAAGCCAATTGATGTCGTCAAAGCCGCGCTCGATGTAGCCGCCCTTGGAGAAGGACTCGCCTTCGTATCCAAAGATCGGCCACACGTCTTTTTGGTTATAAAGCCCGGTCACCAGCCCGCCGCGGATGGTCTGGAAGAAGGCCCCCCCGGCGAGCCCGGTCAGGATCGCCACCCGGTCTTCTTCCCAACCGGCGCTGAGGTAATCGGCGTGACCCGCAGCCACGGCGGCGGCGTCCAGCTCGGCCACGCCGGCAGCGACCATCGCCTTGTTGTCATCGCTGTCATAGCCTTTGACGGCGGCGGCGTAGAATTGATCGCCGACCTTGTCATGCGGATAGATGTCGCGCGCCATTTGCAGAAGCGTGGCCATTTCATGGGGCGAGATTGCCACCACTTCCAGCGCCCATGCCGCATCCGGGGCGGCAATAAAGCCCAAGCCGGTGACGGCGAGCGCCCCCGCCGCGACCGAGCGGCGCAAAAGTTCGCGCCGGGACAGGCCTTTGATTTCCGTATCTTTCATGTTGTGCTCCCTTTGAACATTGCAACGCTTACGGCGGCTCAGTGATACCGGCCGCCGCGTTGCAAAACTTCGATTTGGTATCCGTCTGGGTCGGCGATGAAGAAGAACCGTGCCACCAAATTCTCGCCGCTCCTGAAATCGACCACCTTGCGTGGCGCCAGCCCGGCGGTCGTCAGGCGGGCATGTTCGGCGTCCAGATCAACCACCGAAAAGGCGATATGGCCGTAGCCGTCGCCCAGATCATAGGGCGCAGAGCGGCCCTTGTTGACGGTCAGCTCCAACTCGAAATCGGCATGCGCATTGCTCATGTAGATCAGGGTGAAGCTTTCGAAATCCAGCCGGTCCGCCACGCCGAGCCCGAAAGCGCGCGTGTAGAAATCAACCGAACGCGCTTCGTCCAGCACGCGGATCATTGAATGGATCGCTTTTGCCATCACCCCTCCAAAACCAGTCGGTTTGGTAAAGATAGATGACCAATTTCGGGCGTGGTAGTAACCCGCTACTACATGACGGATTTCTTTGCGCCTATTCGGCGGCGATCCGGCCTGTGCCTTGGGCGGCGTCCCGGTCCTGATCGAACTCGCCCAGATGGATTGTGCAGGCGCAGCGCAGGAGCGAGGTGAAATTTGTCACCTCGCCGTGGCGCTCCAGCACTTCCGCATGCAGTTTTGAGAGGAAGGCCGGCGTTGATAGCCCCTCGCGCAGCGCGATCCGCTCGACGATGCGCCAAAACGAGCGTTCCATGCGGATACTGGTGCTTTGCCCATTCAAACGCAGGCGGAGCGTCACGGACTCGTAGCGTTTTTGGTCTTGTCCGGCGAATATCTGGCACATAGGCAGCGTCCTCCCGAAGGGAAGTTTGCGTCTGATTTTGCGAATCGTCAACGTGACACGGCATTGTTGCGGGGTGTTGCGGGAAAGTTTTGGTTTTGAAGTGTTTTCCGAGCAAAAACGAGGGTTGTTATCGGCAACTGCGCCTGCTTAATGTTGGCGCCTAAGGCCGTCGACGAGCGGTTACAGGCTGCGGTTTCGCCGAATGGGTCGTCGAAAATGCCACTGCCGTCCTGCCTGCGACCGCTGATTTGAAATACCACCCCTGCCATCAACTGAAAGTAGTCTGCCCGTATGTGCCCTGCCAAACTCAACGTCCCGAAGGACCGCGGTTTCATCATCCCCATCGGGGGTGGCGAAGACCGGGTCGAGGAAATGCAGATCCACCGCCGGTTTGTGGAGCTGTCCGGCGGGCCTGACGCCGATATCGTGGTGATCCCCACCGCCTCGCAGATGGAGACCACCGGGGCCGACTACAACCGGATGTTTCGCGACCTCGGCGCGGGCCGCGTTGAATTCCTGCCGATCATCAGCCGTGCCGATTGCGAAAACCCAAAGTTTGTTGAGATGCTGGAACGCGCCACCGGCATCTTTCTGACCGGCGGCAACCAGTTGCGGCTGTCGACAATCCTTGGCGGCGCGGCGATTGCCCAGGCGATCCGGCGGCGCAACGCCGCGGGCGTGCCGGTTGCAGGCACCTCGGCGGGGGCGTCGATCATGTCCGAACACATGATCGGCGGCGGGCTGAGCAACACCGGGCCGACCGAAGGCAGCGTCAGTCTGGCACCGGGATTGGGTCTGACCAATGCGGTGATCATTGATCAACATTTCACCCAGCGGAACCGGTTGGGTCGGCTGCTGACCGCGTCGTCCTACAACCCCTTTCTGATCGGCCTTGGCATTGATGAAGACACTGCCGCCTTCATCGGGCCAGACAATATGCTTGAGGTTGTTGGCACGGGGACAGTGACTGTGGTTGACGCCAGTGCCATGACCCATTCGTCGATGTGGATGGCCAAGCCCGGTCAGGCGCTGAGCCTTCTGGGCCTGAAGGTCGATGTGATGGGCGAAGGGTGCCGGTATGATTTGAAAGAACGGCGGTCTTATCCGCCGGAAGACCAGTTGGGGCTGGGCCGTCTTGACGCTGCAGAGGACGCAAATACCAAAATTTAACAATGACAGTGAATGCGCAGGCTTTGTCCTTTCGCATAATGGGGAGTGACGCACAAATGAAGATAGTCTCCACCAATGTTTATGTTGGCCCGAATACCTGGGCTGCGTTTCCTCTGATCCGCCATGTGATCGACCTTGGGGTGTTGGAAGACTGGCCGTCGGTGAAGCTCGGGCCTCAGTTCATCGACGCATTGGTGGCGGCTTTGCCGGGTTTGGCTGAACACGGCTGTTCCTACCGAGAAGCGGGCGGCTTTATCCGCCGCTTGCGCGAGGATGAAGGAACCTGGATGGGGCATATTCTTGAACACTGCGCGCTGGAAATTCAAGGCGAGGCGGGCTCTGACGTCAGTTTCGGGCGGACCCGGTCAACCGGCAAACCGGGCCAATACAATATGGTTTATGCCTACCGGCAACGCGACGTGGGGCTGGACGCGGGGGCGCTGGCGATGCGGCTCCTGATGCATCTGCTGCCTGACAACGTGAAAGCGCTGGTCGATTACAAATTTGA